>CALOEX010000001.1:0-1316 GCA_942492555.1 uncultured Bacteroidota bacterium
GAGATTGAGAATGAACAAGCCCTTTTGGTGTGGTGTGCCAGCAATGCTGCAGGTGCCCTTTTGTTCTTTTTTCATATTATTCTCACATATGTGCCTTCTGTCCATTCATAGCATTTTTTAGTCCTCTAATATTTCTGCAGCAGCAGCTTCTGGAATCTTTGATTCAGGCCAAGAAATGAGGTGCGTTGCTTTGACTCTTCACTTTCTGATTTGTTTGGCACCCAAACTTTGCAAGAACCACTTTGCTCACTCTATGTTTACTCTCTCCTTCATGTTCCTCCTTTCTTACTCTATGCCATGATTCTGTTCTCGTTCTTGATTCATTTTGTTTTGGATCCTTGGGTCTCTGTTAATTGTCATGGCGGCTTTGTTACTGCTTTTTGTTTGTGGTTTGATATCCCTTCTTTTCTTGCAATTCCATTGTTTAACTCTTTGTATGATGTATGCATTGTTTGTTATACATTTAATATATACTTAACTACTTTATTTGATGTTTATTGCATGCTGTTTCAATCAATTCGTTGTATGCATAATCTGCCTAGTACCAAATGTACACTCCGCCTACCTAGCCATTTATACCAATTTGTCTAGGGTGGATAGTACACCAAAATGTCCATTTCTACCCACCCCGAGTACTATCCCTTGGACCACATTTCTGTGGGGTTACATGAGTATGCACAATTTTCCTGCAATGCCAAATGTCACAGTCATTTTGGGTCATTTTGGTAGTTCAAGCTGTTTGGCAGTTCGAGGCATTTTTAAATAGATCTCCAAAAATGATTAAAAATGTTAGAGCTCCTAAATGCATACTTACATACATACATTTTTCACCTTTCTGGCATCACAATGATGAACGGAGCTGTTCAAGGAATATCATCCATAGCAATACTGTTTGTGGCATAGGTGACTCACATTTGAGCAGTGAAAGGAGACATTGGATTAGCACCTCATGCAGAAGTACTGTCAAGTCATGGGTGAAGATTGCATGATTACACATTAAGTTGCTAGAGTAATGATGGAGGAGATGTTAAAGAGTAGGGAGCAAGTAAAATAAAGGGATCAAAATTGACCTCATTGTTATTTGTTTAGACTAGAAAATCAAAACTCTTGTTGACCAGAAAATGTATCCGCGAGATGACATCCGTGAGATATCTGCTATATGGCCTGTCCTGGCCTGTCTGTGATGCCATGCTCTGACAACTTATTGCATATTGATTGTGTAATACGAATACCAACATAAGGTAACTTTCAATATGTAGTATGTACATTTTCATGCTTTGGGTATAATTGCTGTGTATGCCAGCCAATCAATCATT
>CALOEX010000002.1:0-3465 GCA_942492555.1 uncultured Bacteroidota bacterium
TAAAGAAACTCAGTATATCAATGGTTGCCCATCTAAACTCAGTTTGAACAAGTGGTGGATCAGTCCCCATGTCCTACTCTAATAGAATGATGCGAGTCTCTGTGACAGCAGACATAGGCATATTCCAGGGCGCAAATATATCCTTGGCTGCAAGCAAGAGTTGTACATGAAAAGGCAGCTATTCCATTGCACATACTCTTCACTCTTACCCTCCCCTCACCCATACCCTTCACCCCTTACCCCCCCCCCCTCATCTTCACCCTTACCCTTCACCATCATCCTTCACCCTTACGTACCCTTCACCCTTACCCTTCACCCTTACATACCCTTCACCCATATGTACCCTTCACCCTCACCCTCACCTTTCACCCTTACACTCCCCCTCCCCTTCACCCTTCACCATCATCCTTCACCCCTTACTTACCCTTCACCCATATGTACCCTTCACCCCTTCACCCTCACCCTTTCACCCTCCCCACCCCTCACCCCTTCACCCCCTTCACCACCATCCTTCACCCCCCAACCCCTTACCCTTCACCATTATCCCCCCTTCACCCCTTCACCATCATCCTTCACCCTTACCTACCCTTTTCCCACCCCTTTACCCCCTCACCCCTTCACCCCTTACATACCCTCCACCCAAGGGAGGCAGAGCCACAAAATATGTTCCCTTCACCCCTTCACCCCTTCACCCCTTCACCCCCTTCACCCCTTCACCCTTACGTACCCTTCACCCTTACCCTTCACCCTTCACCCCTTCACCCCCTTCACCCCTTACCCTTCACCCTTACCCCCTTCACCCATAGTGTACCCTTCACCCTCACCCTCACCCTTTCACCCTTACACCCCCCCTCCCCTTCACCCCTTCACCATCATCCTTCACCCTTACGTACCCTTCACCCATATGTACCCCTTCACCCTTACCCTCACCTTTCACCCTTACACTCCCCCTCCCCTTCACCCTTCACCACCATCCTTCACCCTTAACCCTACGTACCCTTCACCATTATCCACCCTTACCCTTTACCCTTACCCTTCACCCTTACCCTTCACCCTTACATACCCTTCACCCATATGTACCCTTCACCCTTACCCTTCACCTTCACCCTTACGTACCCTTTACCCTTACCCTTCACCCTTTACCCTTACCCTTCACCCTTACCCTTCACCCTTACATACCCTTCACCCATATGTACCCTTCACCCTTACCCTTCACCTTTCACCCTTACACTCCCCCTTCCCTTCACCCTTCACCCTTACCCTTCACCCTTACGTACCCTTCACCATTATCCTTCACCCCTTTCCCTTCACCATCATCCTTCACCCTCACAATCACCCTTAATCACCCTTCACCATTCGTGATACGTACCTCCGCAAAAAGTATTAGCTCCTGAGTCATGTTAATTGACTCAACAAAAGGCATGTTTTGTTCGATTTGCTCCCGTTTCTTTACTTCATAATCGGAAATGGTGGTCGCACCACCCTCGACGTGGGGATTCTGGCATAAAAAAAAAAGATTAGAACGCTTTTCTTTTCTTTTCTTTCCCATTGGTGCATGATTGGTTTATATCAAAGTTTCCCCTTCAAATATATCCTTGGCTGCAAGCAAGAGTTGTACGTGAAAAGGCAGCTATTCCATTGCACATACCCTTCACCCTTACAAAGCATAGAAAAACGGACATTATCAAAACAAATGACACATACTTTTGAAGCAGAACCCAAGACTTCAGCCTCCGGGGTAGGTGACTCAGACATCTATAAGACACGTTTAATCAAGTAAAAGAAATTATACTCAATTAAGAAAAAGCAGACAAACAGCTTGCCAATTATATTCAACTAAACATGTCTTACAGCGGAAAAGGTTCAAAAATCATAAAAAAACGGACATTATCAAAACAAATGACACATACTTTTGAAGCAGAACCCAAGACTTCAGCCTCCTGGGTAGGTGACTCAGACATCTAGAAGACACATTTAATCAAGTAGAAGAAATTATACTCAATTAAGAAAAAGCAGACAAACAGCTTGCCAATTATATTCAACTAAACATGTTTTACAGCGGAAAAGGTTCAAAAATCATAGAAAAACGGACATTATCAAAACAAATGACACATACTTTTGAAGCAGAACCCTGCAAGTCCTCTGCCTCTGAATTAGGTGCAAGCATCTATAAAAAACATTTAATCAAGTAAATAGTTGACTCAAACATAGATTGCTGACAATTTAAACAGCTTGCTAACTATACCCAATTAAAAATACTGAGGAAAAGGTATAATTCGAATGCACTTACCGCGTTGTTACTTTCCATAGTTAAGTCGTAAACTTGTAAGAAGAAAGTTATTGTGTAACGGTCGGGGGAAGGTGAACTGCCAGAGAGCGTAAAATGTCTGACACTTATGCTCTACAAAACTGCAAAATCTATCAAAATTAACAGCGATAATGCTCGATCACATAAACTATCGGACCCATAAGTTTTTAGCCTTCCGCAAGGACTGTGGTTCGATTCCGATCACAGTTGTTACCTTAACGCAGGCTTATAGTTCCTATAAAGTTGTTAGTGTAAGGTTGTTTGAAGACTTCTTAACTTGTATATAATTCAATTGTGTACGTGTTATGTTGTTGCTAGAACAACCTTAAACTCTCTTTTTTGTTCTTTTTTTTCAAATCATAATGCAATTTATAGGTAGCTAGATTCTTTCTTCTGTTTCGAAACTGTCTAATTATCCTTCTTTTTAGCAAGTTGAAAGAATACTTATGTTGTCGCCTTAAGAAAGTTAAGGCGACAAGTTTGCTTTCTGTTTGGTGTTTAGACCAGCTGTTTTTTTGATTTAATAACTACACCAATCGAGGTGGTTTGTTTAAATATTTTGATTGTTAATTTATCATTATTACCCTCATTGTTCTTAATTTCCATTACAGAGAATTACAGCGCTAGGCGTAGGTGTCAAAGATCTTTTTCTTTTCACAATTGACAATTAAACTTCATTTCCAGCAACATTTAGCCACCCCAGCCCTAGCTATAGCTAGCGCTGTCATTGTGGTTTGAATTAAAAGGTAAGTTCTTTTCAAACCAGCTTTCGAAAAGCCTTTCCCAATTAATACCTCCTTCTTAGATGACATTGCTAACTGCTGTCTGTATGGTTTTTATGTTTAATGTGTTGAAGTTAAGTGAATGTGAAACACGAAGGGGCAATTTGTTTTCATCTGTACATTTATTGTTATTTCATCACTTTTGATTATCTCGTGAATAATCATTTCTACCCTAAACGGTCTTAGAAACACAAATTATTATAGTATTTCGGACTGTCATAAAGAGATTGGGGTTAGGGTTAGAGTTTGGTTAATTTATTCAACTATATTCTTGTAGTCACTCTGAAGTTTATACACTTTTATTAACAATAGTCGTGAAATGTAATTAAATAGATTGTTGGACCAAACATAAATGTTATAATTCTCTATACCGAC
>CALOEX010000003.1:0-375765 GCA_942492555.1 uncultured Bacteroidota bacterium
AATATATGACCTTCCCAGCAATACCTATGTGTAAACACCACCCCCTCTCTTTAAAATACCAAAAACTAGCACTTTCCCTTTTGCGCCCCTCCTCTTTTTCCTTTGTGATGTCCTCTAAAATAACGCTCATCAACTTCTATTTTGCCATCAAATTTTTCAGCTCTTTGCTGTTGTTTTTTAGCTATTTTTTCTCGCAGTTTGTAGTAGAATTTTGTAGATGTATTTCTATACACTGAAATTAACTCGGCTATAGTACGTGCAGGTGTCCCTGCAATAAAGTGTTCTATTAGCTTTTTTTGCTTGATTTTATTAATTTTGCAATACTTTAAATGCATGATTTTGCACACAATTTATCGATTATTGTGTGCCAGTCCCAAATCTTTTATAGATATCTTTGGACACATCTTTAACATCTTGTTTTGTATAGGAGGTTATACCGCTTAAACTCTTGTGCAAAAATATTCGTAAGAGTATCATCATTTTCTTGTGTAGCCTCTACATAGTAAACGAAAAAGCAAAGCACATATACCCTTTTGCACTAAATTAAAGATATAATTGTTTACATAAAAACATGCTTTTAAAAAATGAAAATTTCTAGCACTTGGTTCGGAATGTGGGATTTATTGCTTAAAATTGGAGGCTTTAGTTTTCATAATATATTATATTTATCTATGGAAAATCAAAAAGAAAAAATCAGGGATGAAATGCGCGAAATTTTGCAAAATTCGTTGAATAAAATACCTAAAGCAACACTCCCTTTAAATTATTTAACGAAACGTAAAATAAGCCTCAAAACAATTAAGCTGTTTCGTCAAAAACCATGCGAAAACGAGTATATCGTCCCATTGATGTCGTACAATTTTAGTACAAATTTGTTTAAAAACATTACAACTATAACATACAAAATTTCAAATCTTGGAGAAAGAAGTAAAAATTTGCTTCCAGTCCCAAAAGATGGAGCTATTTCGATTTTTTCTACACCTAAAAACACCAAAAACGACGTTTATATATTCGAGTCTCCAGTTGACGCCCTTGCATTTTACGAACTCAATAAAAAGCAAGGTGTGTATGTTGCTACGTGCGGATTCACCACATATGAAACATTACATAATTTAGAGATTTTGCTTAAAAAACTCACAAAAAAATACAATAAAAAACAACGAGTATATATTTGCTTTGACAATGATCTTTACGGAAACGATTTAGGGCAAACAATAAAAGAAGATGTATCTAGGATGGGTACTTTTTGCGAAATCTTGAAGCCAAAGTCCAAAGATTTTGCTGATGATTTGATAAATTTTTCGGAAGAAAAATCTAAAAATGAGTAAACTTTATAGCTAAAAAGCTAAAGTTTTTTGAATGATTATTGATGGTTTTTTCTGGTTTTTATAGAGGGTTTTAGGTTGCTTGTTTTTACAATTCTTTCTTGAAAGCAAGGAAATAATGCAGAAATGAGTAAGTTTGCTATTATGAGAGTAGTTTTGCTTTGAAAGCATTGCTCTTTTTGCTTCTTTTTATTTATTAGAGACATATGTTAGCAAAAGTCAAAAAATTGTTGAATGAGCATATAGCGTTGGAGAACCAAGCACATTTCACTTATTTGCATATGGCAACATGGGCGGAAATTCATGGGTATCCTGGTGCATCGTCTTTTTTTTATCGACAATCTCAAGAGGAGCGTGGTCATATGCTCAAGGTAGTTAAGTATTTAACAGAAAGAGATGAACAACCGGAAATTCCTACTCATCAATCTGTAGAGACAACGTATGGTGGACTTGAAGAACTTTTTGTAAAGAGTTTAGCCCATGAGGTAAAATTGACAAAATTTGTTGAGGAAATGTTGGAAACATGTTTGGCAGAGAAAGATTTTGCTACTTTTTTCTTTTTAGGATGGTTTGTTTCTGAGCAAAGGGAAGAAGAGTTGATGATGCATACTATTTTGCAGTCTTTTAAAAATGTAGCACCAGATGGACTTGGGTTGTATACACTCGACCAATCTCTATATAGTTACCCTAAAAAATAATATTGTATGAAAAATTTTATGGATGTACAAAGCAAGACATTTTTATACGACTACCTCAATAGCAACGCTCCTGTAGGCAATGAAGTCAATGGCCAACATGTATGGTTGCGTTATCTTAGACCCTATGTAGACGATTATTTTACAGATGCTTATGGTACGGTCGTAGGGGTTATTAATCCAAAAGCAGATTATAAAGTTGTGATTGAGGCACATGCAGATGAAATATCTTGGTATGTCAACTACATCTCAAAAGATGGGTATATGTATGTGATTCGCAATGGGGGTTCCGACTACCAGATAGCACCTTCTATGCATGCAAAAATACATACGGGGGAAGGGAGTGTGATACCTGCGGTTTTTGGTTGGCCAGCAATTCATACACGTAGGGACGGAAAAGAGAAAGAACTTAAACCAGATATAGAAACAGTTATTTTGGATGGAGGGTTTGCTTCTAAAGAAGAAGTACTCGCAAAAGGTATTCAGGTAGGAGATGTTGTTACTTTTGACCAAGCTTTACGCGAAATAAATGGTTATTGGGTGGGTAGAGCGTTAGATAACCGAATGGGGGGCTTTACGATTGCTCAGGTGGCTCGTAGGTTATTTGAAGAAAAAATAAAATTGCCTTTTGGTCTTTATATTGTGAATGCTGTGCAAGAAGAAGTTGGTCTGCGGGGTGCAGGTATGATTGCAGAACGCATCCGCCCTAATGTGGCATTGATTACAGATGTATGTCATTGTACAAACTCACCTCTTTACAATAAGATTAAAGAGGGTGAGATAATGTCTGGTAAAGGTCCTGTGTTAAGTACTGCTCCTGCTGTTCAGGTTAATGTACGTAAACGTCTTTTAGAAGTAGCTCGTAAACAAGGTATAGATTTTCAATTGGTAGCCTCTTCTACTTATACGGGTACAGATACAGATGCTTTTGCTTATAGTGGTGTTGGCATTCCTTCAGCACTTGTCTCTACACCTGTGAAATACATGCATACTACAGTAGAAATGGCTCATCAAAAAGATGTGGAGCAACTTGTTTCTTGGATGTTTGGATTTGTATGTAGCATTCAAGCAGGAGAGTCTTTTGATGTGAAGTTTCAGTTGTAATTTCTTGTAGCATTAGCATGATATACTATTGTGTGTAGTGTGAGGGAAATAGGTACATAAAAATAGATTTTCAATTGTGTTTATATGTTTTTTTCTATTAAAACATGGGAGTGGGTGAGTATGCTAATTGGGTATTTGTGTGTGCCTTTGACAATTTATGAGTATGTGATTGCGTGGTATATTGCTTTTTTTCTTAATTTTTTCAATGTATGGATCTATTTCCAGCGAGGTGCATACATGTATTGTACAGGTCTTTTAGTAGCTTGTATGGCTAAGTATTATGGTGTGTACCAATGGTCTGGCTGGGGAAATGGCAAAAAAGAAAAAATCCGTTTGAAAGTTACAGTAACAGCAAGGGGTACTTGGGGAAAATTGCTGGTCTTTGGGGGGGGAGTATGGTTGTTATTTTATTTTTTGGAGTGGTATAGCTCTTATGTGATGGGCTTTGCACCAGATGTACAAAGTTCTTTTCCTGCTTTGAAGAGTCTGCTGATTGCTGTGATGCTGGTAGGAGAATGGTTAACAGCACATAAGAAATTGGAGTCGCATATTGTTTGGTTTGCCTATAATGTATTGGCGATTTTTTGGCATCTCTCTATTGATTCGGCTTTCTGGACTAAATATGTAGTGTATTTGTTTTTTTGCTTGTATGGATATGTGGACTGGTATAAGCGCTATGTTATTGCTAAGAAACATAACAATGCAACAGTATAATTTTAAAAATATTTTTTGATTAATTTTTAGTTTTAATATTCCATGTGTTGCCTACTTTGTAACCTATATAAAAGCAAGATAGATAAATAGAAAGAATCAGTAGTTGTATGAATAGTTTCTTGTATTTGGACTCCATTAAATTGTTTTGTATTTCTTTGAGAAGTTGCTGGTTTTCTTGTGGGTTTTTTTTGAGAATGGTTAGTGCTTCTTGATAGTGGGTGATAGCGGTTGTATAGTTTTGTTTGAGGGCGTGTGCTAGACCTAGAAAATGGAGAATAATTACATGGTCTTTGCTTATTTTTTGTGGATCTACTTTTTGCACAATATCTAGGGCTTTTTGAAATGCTTTAATGCTTTTTTTTACTTTTTTTTGTGCAAAATGAATCGTGCCTAGGTTGCTATATACTTTAAAAAGAAAGCGGATGTTTTCCCATATAATTTCATTGGTTTCAGGGGTGGTTTTTGCTAAAATTTCCCTTGCAAGTTTATGATAAAAAATGGCTTCTGTAAAATTGTGCGAGGATTTTTGTAACGATTGGTTGCTCATTTGTGTTTCTGCTAGACAATAGTGGGTTAAGCTGAGTGCTCGGTGTGCAAAGGCATTATTTACGTTTATTTGTTGTGGGTCCTCTTGCTGAAAAATAGCTAGGGCTTGTTGATGGTAGGCAATAGCTTTGTCAAATTTTTGTTGTTTATGGGAGAAATATCCTAATGTGCTAAAAATTTCGGCACAGTGTATTGCTATGTCTTTATTTTGCTGACTTTTTTTACTTATTTCCAATGCATATTTACAAATTTGTATAGCGTCATCTATTTTTCCTATTTTTTGATATACTACTCCGAGATGACTAAGGACCTCTAAATATTTTAGGGTTACATTGTTGTTTTTTTCGTAAATGTCTTTTGCTTCTTCATACGTTTTTATAGCTTCGTCGAAATTCTTCTGAATGAAATATACAGTACCAAGCTCGTGCAGTATCTCTGCATAAATGAGATTATTTGTTCCAATGGTATGCGCATAGATTGCTAAAGCTATTTTATAAAAAAGTGGTACGATTTTATATGCTCCCTGCTCACTACATACCAGCCCCATGTTATAGTTGATTTTTGCACATCCAGGATGCAAGTACTTGTTTTGTTCTGCATAAATTCCTCGTGCTTTATTCAAGGCACAAAGTGCCTGAGATGGTTTTTTTTGTTGATAGTACACAAAGCCAAGCTCCTGTAGGGTGTTGGCATAGTCTAAACCATTATCGCCTGTGGTTGCTTTATAAATGCCCAAGACTATTGAGTAAGCAAAAATAGCGTTTTCATATTGTTTTTGAGCACAATATAGTTGTCCAAGAGAGGTCAATGTTTCGGCATAATCGATACTGCGATCTACTTTTTTTTGTTGCATTCTCAAAATTTGTTCAAAGATTTTAATAGCGTTATCAAATGCTCCTTGAGCCCGGTATACATTGCCAATTTTATTGAGTATTTTTCTGTAAAAAGGATTTTTGTCTTTTGTTATTGCGCAATTGTTTATAAAAGCGGGGCTATACGTGATATTGTTTCCCTCCATTACATCCAAATATATAGGTGCAACCCTATGAAGTTCATGGGTAGGTCCTACAGGGGCTTTTTCGTTTTTTTGAAAAAATAGCAATGTTTTTTCAAACATGGTAAGAGCACTTTTCAGTTTTTTTTGCTGGTAGTAGATTTCGCCCATATGGTAGCAAATCATAGAGGATTTAAGTGTGTTTTTTTTGCTCTGGTCTAATGCTTTTTGATAGAAGGGTAGTGCCTGCTCATATGCATGAGCATTAAAAAAGAGATGGGCTGTAAGCAAGGTGTTGTCTGCATACTGTAAAGAAATTGACAGTGGTTTTGACATGCATATGTTTGTGCTTTGTATAGGGACTAGCAATAGGAGGGTTATTGCTAAGATTTTTGTATAAACAGGTGAAAAATGGTTGTTTTTTTTCATAGTGACAAACTAAATGCATATTGGGCTTTCCTTCTATTATACACTTTTTTTGTTTTTATAGCTAATGGTAGTGGTTTTTTAATGTGCTGTACATTCATGCAAAGAAAATATACATGTGCCAAATATTGGGTTGTGTTATTTTTAGGGGTATCGTGTGAAAAAAGTTTTATATAGCTTTCGCATTTTGGATGTTTTTCATAGAAAAAACGCTAGATGTTTTTGTAATAAGCGGTTGGCAGTTATGTATTGCACACAACCATAAGCACAGAAAATGATGGGATTTGGCAGGATGCTTTTCCTTCTATTCAAGCTACAAAAGGATTTTCATAAGCTTATTTCTTTTAATAATATTTCGCTTTTATTGCATCTATGCTTTAGCACTAACTTCTTGATTGATATTGTTTTCTTCGCCTTGTACAACGTTTAAGGTCTTTAAAAATTCTATTGTGGCTTTTGTATCAATAAATAGATCGCAATAGTTACGGACAAGGTCTGGTTTCCATTCACGTTTCAGCTCTTCTTTATCTTTAGAAGTAAAATCAACAAAAAAAGCATGAATCAACAATTTTTCCCTAAAAGATTCGACATTAAACCAAAAAGCATCATTTTGTATCAAAAAGTCCATGGCTTCTTCTTCCTCATCGATAAACATAGAGGATAAGCAACCGAGGAAGAAGAGAGGGTCGTTATTTGCTTCTTCTATATATTTTTTTTCTACTGCATCTTCTTTTTTTACATGCCACTTTTTTTTCATATCGTCTATAACCTTTAAATCGCTGGGTAAACTTTTCACTATTTTCCATAGGGCTTTTTCATATGCTTTTTTCATGCTTTTCCGCTGTTTTTTTTGTTCTTCCTCAGTCATTGCTTTTATTTTTTCTATACAGGGTACTATATGGTCGTTCAAAAATGCATCTTTATAAAAGGTACGCAAGGATTGTTGGATATCATCACAGGATTTTTCTGTTTGGGCCTTTTTCTTTGTATTTGTTATGCCGAAATGGGTTTCTATGTTTTCATAAAAGCTTTTTAATGATAGGAGATCTACATTATTTAAAAAGCTCCTGAGTATAATTTCTTTACGTTCTTTTTCATATTTTTCCGATCTTTTCTTCCCATATAAAGAAATTACCTTAGTATTCAACCAATCCCACCAATATCTTTTAGTTTTTTCCTGTACACTAGCTTTTATCAGGCAAGAAGCAACATCATCATTATTCATAAAGCAATCATCAACAAGGGTCTTATACTTATCTTCCAAATCATATTTCTGATATTCTAAATGAGAACGGTTTATGTATTTATAGTGATTTTCTTTTCCAGCTTCACGTATCTTTTCTTGACACTCTTTTGGCAAATAATCAAATGTTTTCGCGTAGAATTGGCTGCTTTTTTTCTCTGCATCTTCCTTGTTTTTTCTTTTCACTTCTCTGTCCATTTTATAATCCTCTTCAAATTTTTTTTCCCACTTTTTGTCGTTATATAAACCCCGCAATGCTTTGCTTATATCATCATCATACTTTTTGGGAGATTGTGAGAAAGAATCCCAAAAGTAGTATGTCAATCCTCCAGCTACTAGCAGTAGCAAAAGGACAATACCGAAGAGAACTTTTTTGTTTTTATTTTGAGATTTTTCTTTTTTTGAAACAGTGTCTTGCATGATTGTGTGTTAGAAAAGCACAGTGCCAATATAACTTTTTCATTCCATTAATAGAAATTAATGAAAAAATTTTTGCAGAAAAAAAGTATATAATGTAATCTATATTATGAGATTATTTTAGTTGGCATCTTTCTCTTTTGCATCTGGCATCTTGATTTTTCCCAATTAAATTTTTAGAGGGAAATACACCTATTTGTTTTGGGATGAAGAAAATGTGACATAGAGGTAGTAGCCCCCAGATGCCATGACAGTTAAAAGCCCCATGATTTTTCCTTTGCTGGTTCCTTGTTTGAAACTGGATAAAAAATTTCTTTCTGGCTTGCTTAGCGGTATGCGTTGATGCAAGTTTTGTTCAAAGCTATTGAGGTCATATTGAATATTGTTACAATTGTAAAGGAGGTGCGTTTTTGCTTTGGAGCTTTCGATTCTTTTTTGTAGATTTTGTACACGGTTTTTTAGATCACGTACACGGGCTAAGTATGCAATATCAACGGAGGGGTAGCTTCTATAGTTGTTATTGTCTATATAGTTTCCTATGTTCATTATTTCCTCTTCAAAGGGTTTTATGAATGTACAGTCCAAATTTTCTGAAAGTGAAGCATCTATTGCTGTTTTATAAAACCATCCATCTGCATAATTTACGAGATATATTTGTATGTATTCTTCCATAATTGATTCTATCTCCTTTAATTCCTTCAAAATACTTTGGCAATCCGCTTTGTATTTTTTGTCACTGGCAATGTTTTTAAGACGTTTTTTCAGTTTTTCAATAAAGGAGATCTTAGCTGTACAAACGGCTACGATGACACTATCTTTTGAGATATTTGTATCAGCACACAATTGATCATATTGCTGTATGTAACCTTGTATAGTTGCAACATAGATAGCCAGTTCGTTTGTTTGTTGCTTTATTGTATCTAGTTCTTGTACCAAGGTGGCATTTGTTGCTATAGCAGTGTTGATGGAAATAAGCAAGCATAAAAGAGGGGTAATTTTTTTTGTGGTGTGAGCCATTTTTTTGATTAAGGAGGTTTTGAACATCTATACAATAATAAGTTACGATTTATAACTTATATGTCAAAAAAATACAAAAAATGTCATATATACAAGCATTATGCGATTTTTAGTTTTTTATGTTTTGCTAACTTCTTGATTGATATTGTTTTCTTCGCCTTGTACAACGTTTAAGGTCTTTAAAAATTCTATTGTGGCTTTTGTATCAATAAATAGTTTGCAATAGTTATTGAGCAAGATTCTTTTATATAGACTGTGTAGATATACTTGAGCAAAAAAATCACCAAGAACCAAACCAGTAAAAAGAAAATCTTTTTCTTTATTTTCTATACAAGATTCTACATTAAGCCAAAAGGCATCATCTTGTATCAACAAGTTCATGGCTTCTTCTTGCTGGGTATCGTCTAAGAAATTGAAAAAGTAGATAGGGTTCTCTGATTTCTTTGCTGCTTCTATATATTTTTTTTCTACTGATTCTTCTTCTTTTACATGCCAGTATTCTTTCATATCGTCTATAACCTTATTTTTTAAATCGCTAGGTAAACTTTCCACTATTTTCCATAGGGCTTTTTCATATGCTGTTTTCATGCTTTCCAGCTGTTGTTCTTGCTTTGTCTCAGTCATTTCTTGTATTTTTTTTATACGGGGCATTATATGGTCGTAAAAAAATGCATTTGTATAAAAGGTACGCAAGGATTGTTGCATATCATCAAAGGATTTTTCTGTTTGGGGCTTTTTCTTTGTATTTGTTATGCCGAAATAGGTTTCTTTGGTTTCATACAAGCTTTTTTGCCCTAGGAGCTCTACATTAAAAAAGAACCTATTAAATATAGTTTCTTTACGTTGTTTTTTATATGCTTCCAGTGCTTGTTTATTGTCAAACTTTTCTTTTTTATAATAGTGCAACGCCCACCAATATTCCCATGTCATTTCCTGTACACCACATTCTGTCAGGGGAGAAGCAACCGCATCATTAGTCATAAAAAAATCATCAGCAAGGGTCTGATACTTATTTTCCCAATCATAATCCCGATATTTCAACCAATTTTTTACTTGTTTATAGTCATCTTCTTTTCCAGTATCACGTATCTGTTCTTGACACTCTTTGGGCAAATAATCAAATTTTTTTGCGACTGCTTCGGTGTATTTGTCCTCTGCATCTTTCATCTTTTTTTCTATATCTTCTTCGGACATTTGATAATCCTCTTCAAATTTTTTTTCCCACTTTTCGTCGTTATATAAACCTCGCAATGCCTTGCTTATATCATCATCATACTTTTTGGGAGATTGTGAGAAAGAATCCCCAAAGTAGTATGTCAATCCTCCAGCTACTAGCAGTAGCAAAAGGACAATACCGAAGAGAACTTTCTTGTTTTTATTTTGAGATTTCTTTTTTTTTAAAACAGTGTCTTGCATGATTGTATGTTAGAAAAGCATAGTGCCAATGTAACTTTTTCATTCCATTAATAGAAATTAATGAAAAATTTTTTGCAGAAAAAAAGAAGTATATAATGTAATCTACATGATAGATAGCCAGTTCATTTGTTTGTTTATTGTATCTAGTTCTTGTACCAAGGTGGCATTTGTTTCTATAGCAGTGTTGATGGAAATAAGCAAGCATAAAAAATGCAAAATTTCTTTTCAAGATAAGTATAAGTAGGAAAAATATATTTTGTAAAAATGGATGTCTTAAAAGAAATGTGAGTAGATGGGCTCGCAAATTAATTTTAATTCTCGGTATATAGCCTCTCTGTATCTTGTGATACAGTGTCCACCATAAAAATTAAAACGTGATGCATGGTAATGGAATAAACTGTGTGGTTTAGCAGGGGCAATAGGTTCTACAATTTCTTGATTTTGTGCTTTTTGGAGTTGTATGTTTAGGTACTTGGGTAGTAGTGGAGCCATGTCTGTACTTCTTTCAAAACATTTGATGTATCCTACATGAGCACGCATCCATGTTGAAAAGTCATGTGTTGCATTTTTTGTACCTACATAAGGTGCACCAAAAGTGACTAGTTTGATGTTATTGAAACCAAAATATTGTTTGTATTTTGGATGATCGATAAGGTAGATTGTAGTAAGCACGGCTAAAGCTCCTCCTAAACTATGTCCTGTAAGCAATATGTCATAAGTGTGCATATCAGGGTTCTGTTCTAGGATTTCATTTAGGCATTTTTCAAACTGTTTGTAATAAGAAATAAAAATTTTGGTATAGCCAACGTGCAAAGGACCTGGATAAGTAAAAAGATCATTTTGTTCAAATGAAAGATCAAAATTGTGGTACCAGTCTCCTATAGATCTGCTATTTCTAAAAGCTATAGTGATCAATTTTTTAGGGTGGTTAACAGCTACAAATCCTATCATAGATGATTCATCATATAAAAAACCTCCCCAATCTTTGGGGCCTACTTCTCCATATATAGGATGAAAATGCCAGTCTTGCGTTAGTTCTTTAGGTTTTGGGTAATGTACAAATATCCATGCCTCTACTGTTTTTCGTTCAAAATTAATGGTCATATTTCTAATGATTTGTGCATACATATGCAAGACCATAATGGATTGGTCTATGGCAATAACGTCTAAAGTTGTGCAGATGACAGGTTTGTATACTTTTCTACTTTGGGTTTCAATGATGACTACAATGATAATGAGTAGTAATATGACGATTGCAAGAAAAATCAGAGAGAGCATGTACTTATGTTTTTTGTATTATGAAGAATGCATTATAACCCTCTAATATAATAATGATTGGGATTTTTGCATAATTTTTAAAAATTTTTTACATTATGAAAGAAGTTAAAGTATACAAAAATATGAAAAAACTCGCTTTCTCACATAGAAAATATAGCATGTTTCTAGCTGTTATCTCTTTACTGCTAATATCTGTAAAAGCTTCACCCTATCAAGCTCCTAATAATGAAGGGGTACAAGTAACTTTAATCAATATGTTGTGGTTAAAAATAAAAAAGAATTTGAACAATAATGACCAAAACAACGACAATAATGAATTGAAAATTAATACAATTAAAAACCAATTGACAAAGGATATGGTAGTTGACACATATAAAAACAAGAAGAAACAATACAACCTTGTTCACTACGCTACAGAAACCAATGATGAACCCTTATTAACAAAATTGCTTTCTCTTGACCTTCCAACAGAATTTTTTATACAGAAAGACAATCAAGGGTGGACACCTTTGCATTATGCAGCTTTTTATAATTTTTCTAGTATTGTCGAAAAACTTCTCAATATACCTGGTATGATTATTAATGCAAGGACAACCCAGTACCAAATTACACCATTGCATCTAGCCGCTTTTAAACATGCGTATGCAACCCTATATGTTTTTCTGAGTTTTGCTAAAAACAATAAAATAAATGATAAAAAAAATGAAAAGAAACAAAGCAAACGATTGTTTGTATGTTGTAAAGATAGCTTTGGTAAAACGCCAGCAGCATATTATGAAACAGCAAAAGAAAAAAAGGATGATATCGTTCACTTTTTAAATAAAAAAAGGAGGGTTAAACAGAGTAAAAAAAAGGAAACGATTTTATCCTTGGAATCTGATACAGACTCAGAAAACCATACAATCAATAGCAAAGAACATAGTTTCAATAGCGTCTCATCTTATGAGGTAAATTCCGATAGGGACAATGCATCAGACAAAAAGACAAGTACTTCAGACGACGAAGAAGTGTTAGAAAAAGATCATAGGGATACAATAAAAGCATTACCCCCACATGAGTCAGAGAAAAATGTTGAAAGTGCAGAAGTAACTACGCCCAACAATATCAACAACATTGTTGGCAGTGGAAACAATCATACAATATTATCAAATGGTAATAAAAAAGCGCAAAGCGATATAGGAGTGTTTACGAAAAATCAGGATATCTTGACAACAAGTTTAAATAAGCAACCAAAGGGTGTTAATAAATTGCTAATTTTCACCATTTTTCTTTGTGTTTGTTCACTAGTAAGCTATATGGTCATTGTTTTCAACAATGCAGATATCCCAAACAAAAGAAAAGTACACTAGCACTTCATGTTTTTATTCGTTTTTTTTACTTTTTTTTCTAAATGAAAAAGTGAGGGGTACACCTTCAAAATTTGTGGTAAGACGAATTTTTTTTTCTAAATAACGCTTGTAGTTTGTAGGTATTTGGTTGGGTTGATTACAAAAGATAGCAAACATAGGATAGGATATGGGCAATTGTGTAATGTAATTGATTTTGAGGGGTTTTCCGTCGATGCTAGGAGGAGATTGTTGTTGTATTGCCTTTTGCAGTATTTTATTAAGCAGTGCAGTCGCAATGCGTTTTCTGGTATTTTCATAGACTTCAAGTGCTTTTTCCATCGTTTGATAAATGTTTTTTTTATATAGACCTGAAGTGTATAAAATAGGTGTGTAGCTCATGAAGCCAAGTGCTGTTTTTAAATCGTTTTTATATTGGGGTGTTTTTTTTTCTTCTTGTAATAAATCTGCTTTGTTCACGAGTAACACAGTTCCTTTTTTTTTGCGATGTGCTAATACAAGAATTTTTTTATCTTGTTGTGTAAGTCCTTCTTGCGCATCTATAAAAACAACGCATACATCGGCTTGCTCAATGGCTTTAATGGTGCGTATGAGTGAGTAAAATTCAATAGATTTTTCAGGAATTTGATTTTTTTTTGCAATGCCGGCAGTGTCTATCAATAGGAGTTCTTTGTTGTATAAGCGATAGTAGCTGTGAACGGGAACGCGTGTTGTATGTCGCTGATCTGTAACAATGCTACGGTTATTGCCTAGTAATGTATTTAAAAAAGTTGACTTACCTGTATTGGTGCGTCCTATAAGTGCTATATTGGGAATATTATTTTCAATAGGTTCTTTATTGGCTTGTAGGTGCTTGACAACAACATCTAGTAAATCTCCTGTTCCTGTGCCGTGAGTAGCTGAAATTTCATGAACATCCCCGAGCCCAAGGGCATGAAAATTACTGGCTTCTAAAGAACGTGTAGGATTATCAGCTTTGTTGGCAACAACAATAATGGGTTTATTGCTTTTTCTGAGTTTTTGGGCAAGGGTTTCATCTTCTGCTGTAAGTCCTGTTTTACAGTCTAAAACAAAGAGGATGACAGTACTTTCTTCTATGGCTATTTGTATTTGCTCGTTTACTTGGCGGATTAAATCGGTGCCTTCTTGGTTGATGTATCCTCCTGTATCGATGATGGTGAACGTGTTGCCACACCATTCGGCAATTTCGTAGTGTCTGTCTCGGGTAACACCGGGTATATCGTCAACAATGGCAATGTTTTGTTGTGTGAGTCTGTTGAACAAAGTGGATTTTCCTACGTTGGTTCTGCCTATGATGGTTACAATGTTGCCCATGTGATATAAAAATGTGATTGCTAGTAGCCTAATTTAGTTAAAAAATTTCTGTTGTTGCGCCAGTTGGGAAATACTTTGACATACTGTTGCAAAGATACTCTCTTTTTAAAGAAAATGGATAGATCTTGTTGTGCTTGAGTACTCATTTTTTTGATTGCTTGGCCGTTTTTTCCTAAAATAATACCTTTTTGACTCTCTCTTTCTACATAGAGTGTAGTTTGGATTAAAATATAGTCTTTTTCTTCTTTAAAAAGGTCAATAACAATTTCTGTTGTATAAGGAATTTCTTGTTTATAGTGTAGCAAAAGAGATTTTCGTATAATATCTGTTGCTAAAAAACGCTCGGATTTATCCGTGAGTACCCCTGTGTCATAATAGGGTGGGTGTATCGGGACAAAATTGAGTATGTGTTGTGACAATGATTGGACATGTGCTGGATTCAAGGCAGAAATAGCAGTTATGTAAGCACAATGGGGTGCATACACCTTCCATTTTTGCATCAGAATATCCATTTGAGAACCTGTAATCAGATCCATTTTATTTAGGATAAGAAAAAGGTGTGCCTTTGTTTTTTGTGTGTATTTGAAAAGTGTACTTTGTTCTATTTCTATTTCTTCTATTTGTCGTATATCTACTACCCAAAGCAGTATATCGCCACCTATAAGCGCTTGTTGCATGTGTTTCATCATCATTTTCTGCAATGTGTAACTAGGCTTTACATATCCTGGTGTATCTACATAGATAATTTGGTAGTGCTGACCTTGGTCTATACCCATGATGTTTTGACGTGTTGTTTGTGGTTTGTGTGTAGCTATGGATATAGGGTATTTGATAAGGTTGTTCATGAGTGTTGATTTGCCTACGTTTGGCTCTCCTATAAGATGGACGAAACCTGAGTGGTATGGTGTTGTATTCATGTAGATCTCTTGCTGTTTTTCCTGCCAAAAATAGAGATATTTTAGCGAAAAATACAGGATTCAAGTCATTGTTATAGTAAAGCTTTTTTTTATGTAGGGAAAAATCTATACCCTTTATGCTATCATAGGGTAGTTTTTTATTGTAAAGCAATTTGTTACACTTTTTTATGAATGATTATAGTATTGCTTGAAGAACATTTTTGGGTTAGCTGTAAACAAAAGTGTAAAAGATCTTTTGCTATATCTGTTTAAAATCTATTATTTTGTTTACATTTACATTACTCATAGAGAGTACAGCTACATGTAATTTTAAAGTAGATACATGGAGATTCTTTTAATATTAAAGGTACTTTGAAAGAGTTTGTTTATATTAAGAGTGAACTATGCCAATAACCATACTAAAAAATATCTGGGGACACCAGACATTTAGAAAAAACCAAGAAGGAATCATTAAAAGTATCATGGAGGGGAACGACACCGTGGTAATCCTGCCTACGGGTGGTGGAAAGTCCTTGTGTTACCAACTCCCTGCAATTGCTCAAGAAGGCATGGCAATCGTTGTTTCTCCTTTGATTGCTTTAATGAAAGAGCAAGTTGATTTTTTGAAATCAAAAGGAATAGAAGCTCGGTTTATTAATTCTTCTTTGAATAAACAAAAGAGAATAGACACCCAAGAAAAGATTTTATCAGGAAATTTAAAACTGCTTTACGTAGCTCCTGAAACGTTGAATAAAATAGATAGCATCCATATGCTCAAACAGGTAAAGGTTTCTTTTATAGCGGTTGATGAAGCACACTGCATTTCAGATTGGGGGCATGACTTTCGGCCAGAGTATCGCAAGTTGAGTCATACTATTAAAGAAATTGGCAATATTCCCATCATTGCATTAACAGCAACTGCTACAGCGCAAATGCAACGGGACATCGTGCGTAATTTGAATATGAAAAACCCTAATATCTTTATCGATTCTTTTGATCGTGCTAATCTTTTTTATGAAATAAAACCCAAAGTAAATGTTGAGAAGCAAATCATTCAATTTATAAAAAAACAAAAACACAAAATAGGTATTATCTATTGTCAAAAGAAAAAAGAATCAGAAGAATTAGCTCAATTTTTACAAAACAACGGTATCATGGCAAAAGCGTATCATGCTGGGTTGGATGATGCAACAAGAGATAAGACTCAAGATGATTTTCTACATAATAAAATTGATGTGATTGTTGCTACTATTGCTTTTGGAATGGGTATTAATAAACTTAACATACGCTTTGTACTACATCATAGCACACCCAAATCTTTAGAAAGTTACTACCAACAAACCGGTCGTGGTGGACGTGATCAAAAACCCGCTCATTGTTTACTTTTTTATAATCCTAAAGACATTGCTAAGCTTGATAGTTTCAATAAAAATAAACCGATTGGAGAAAAGACTAAATTCAGTATTCTTTTAAAAGAAGTTGACCATTATGCATTGTCTGGCGTATGTCGCAGAAAACAAATACTACAATATTTTGGTGAGGTGTATGAATCGCCTTGTAACTATTGTGATAATTGTTTGAATCCTGTTGAAACATATGATGGTACTTATCTCATGCAACAACTTTTGGGTACTGTAGAAGCAGTGCATGAAAAACATGATGATGATTATATCATGGATATTCTTATTGGTAATAGTATTGCCCGCATTGTTAACAATGCACATGAAAAGCTACCCTTTTTTGGTAAGTGTAAAAATAAGGAACATCTATTAAATGCAACATTAAGACAAGCATTTTTATTAAATTATGTTACTAGAGACATTGAAGAAATCGCCAATATCAAGCTGACAGACAATGGACTAGCATTCCTTAAAAATCCACATACTTTGAATCTTTATAAAAACCATAGCTACAATTTTGATGAGGAAGAAAACAGCATGGAGAAAAAACTATTGGTAGACAATGTATTGTTGAAAAAACTCTATGTTTTGCTTGAAAAAGAAGCAAAAAAGTACAGTTTAAAATCCCATTGGATTTTTCAGTCAAGCACACTGGAAAATATGGCAATTTATTATCCTACCACTATTGAAAGTTTAGGAACTATGCGAGGTGTTGGTTCTGTGAAGGCAAAAAAATTTGGAGGTCCTTTTGTTGCCCTTATCTCCGATTATATAAAAACCAATGCAATTGTTCCTTCAAATGGAGTTGCTATTCGTTTGGGTGCTACCAAGTATGCGAATAAAAAGCAACTTATTCAGTATATTGATAGGAAAATGCCCTTGGAAATGATTGCTCAAATCATTATGATTCCTTATCAAAATCTGCTTACAGCAATTGAAGAACTTATTGCAGAAGGTATACACCTAGATTTAAACTATCATATCAATGCTTTGTTATCACCAGATCAGCAAGAGGATTTATATGCTTATTTTGAAGAGCTAGAAGAATACAATATAGAAGAAGTCTGCCGGGAATTAGAAGATGAATACAGTGAGGAAGAAATACGTTTGATGTATCTAAAGTTTTTAGAAAAAGTAATTTCGTGAATCTATTCACTATATATGCTACACCACATTTAACAAAAATTTGAGGGAACATGAATTCTTTACAGACTAGCTATCAGTCTCATATTATCTCGTAAAAGTAGAGAGAACATATAAGTGCTTTTTGTATGTTTATGTATAGTATTGGTTGCATTTTTTCTGCGAATTTTGCTACTTTTTTTGGTGACTTGCGTGTTTATGGTGTTACCATTTTGTCTAAGTGAGACTATATCAGGTTTGTGTGTTGTTTCTTTACAAAAAAATATAACCCTTTAACATTTTGTTCAAAAAACAATATCTTTGCATATGATCACAAGTAAATACCTCAATCCGCAAAACGACTTTGCTTTTAAACGCATCTTTGGGCAAGAAAAAAACAAGGAGATTCTCATCTCCATGCTCAATGCCGTGCTTAAAAATCAACTGCATCATGCTATTCAAGATGTTGTCTTTCTAAAAACAGCACAAGACCCAGAAATTGCCTCCCAAAAGCAAAGCATTGTAGATGTACTCTGTAAAGATGAAGATGGCTGTCAATACATTGTAGAAATGCAGATAGCACGTACAGAAGGCTTTGAAAAAAGAGCGCTTTTCTACGCTTCTAAAGCCTATGTAGATCAAGCAGAAGTAGGTGAAAAATACCATAACCTCAAAGAGGTCATATTTTTAGCTTTTACCAACCACATTCTTTTCCCTAAAAAGGAACATTATAAAAGTGAACATGTTATTCTGGATAAAGTTACACTTGCCCATGACATGAAGTATATGAGTTTTACTTTTGTAGAACTGCCTAAATTTGGGCAGCAATGCCCAGAAGACATCAGCAAACTTTCCTTAGAAGAAAAATTCTATCACTTTTTGTACAAAGCTCCTGCCATGAGCCATGGAGATTTGGCAAAGCTTACAGGGAGAGACATTGTTATCAAAAAGGCCTTTGATGAGTTAGAAAGGTTTAGTTGGACAGAAGAAGAGCTCAATACGTATGATCAAGTCCAAAAAAGAGAGAGAGACAATCTCTCTGCTTTGCTTTATGCTAAACAGGAAGGTCTTGTAGAGGGTATGGAAAAAGGAATGGAAAAAGGGATGGAAAAAGGCAAACAAGCCATGGCAGCAAAAATGCGCAAAGCAGGTGTTGATCCCGTGCTTATTGCACAAATACTACACAGCAAGGATGATGAATAAGTTAGTGAAAAGTTACACTATAACCCTTTAACATTTTGTTCAAAAAACAATATCTTTGCATATGATCACAAGTAAATACCTCAATCCGCAGAACGACTTTGCTTTTAAACGCATCTTTGGGCAAGAAAAAAACAAGGAGATTCTCATCTCCATGCTCAATGCCGTGCTTAAAAATCAACTGCATCATGCTATTCAAGATGTTGTCTTTCTAAAAACAGCACAAGACCCAGAAATTGCCTCCCAAAAGCAAAGCATTGTAGATGTACTCTGTAAAGATGAAGATGGCTGTCAATACATTGTAGAAATGCAGATAGCACGTACAGAAGGCTTTGAAAAAAGAGCGCTTTTCTACGCTTCTAAAGCCTATGTAGATCAAGCAGAAGTAGGTGAAAAATACCATAACCTCAAAGAGGTCATATTTTTAGCTTTTACCAACCACATTCTTTTCCCTAAAAAGGAGCATTATAAAAGTGAACATGTTATTCTGGATAAAGTTACACTCGCCCATGACATGAAGTATATGAGTTTTACTTTTGTAGAACTGCCTAAATTTGGGCAGCAATGCCCAGAAGACATCAGCAAACTTTCCTTAGAAGAAAAATTCTATCACTTTTTGTACAAAGCTCCTGCCATGAGCCATGGAGATTTGGCAAAGCTTACAGGGAGAGACATTGTTATCAAAAAGGCCTTTGATGAGTTAGAAAGGTTTAGTTGGACAGAAGAAGAGCTCAATACGTATGATCAAGTCCAAAAAAGAGAGAGAGACAATCTCTCTGCTTTGCTTTATGCTAAACAGGAAGGTCTTGTAGAGGGTATGGAAAAAGGAATGGAAAAAGGGATAGAAAAAGGTATGGAAAAAGGCAAACAAGCCATGGCAGCAAAAATGCGCAAAGCAGGTGTTGATCCCGTGCTTATTGCACAAATACTACACAGCAAGGATGATGAATAAGTTAGTGAAAAGTTACACTATAACCCTTTAACATTTTGTTCAAAAAACAATATCTTTGCATATGATCACAAGTAAATACCTCAATCCGCAGAACGACTTTGCTTTTAAACGCATCTTTGGGCAAGAAAAAAACAAAGAGATTCTCATCTCCATGCTCAATGCCGTGCTTAAAAATCAACTGCATCATGCTATTCAAGATGTTGTCTTTCTAAAAACAGCACAAGACCCAGAAATTGCCTCCCAAAAGCAAAGCATTGTAGATGTACTCTGTAAAGATGAAGATGGCTGTCAATACATTGTAGAAATGCAGATAGCACGTACAGAAGGCTTTGAAAAAAGAGCGCTTTTCTACGCTTCTAAAGCCTATGTAGATCAAGCAGAAGTAAGTGAAAAATACCATAACCTCAAAGAGGTCATTTTTTTAGCTTTTACCAACCACATTCTTTTCCCTAAAAAGGAACATTATAAAAGTGAACATGTTATTCTGGATAAAGTTACACTTGCCCATGACATGAAGTATATGAGTTTTACTTTTGTAGAACTGCCTAAATTTGGGCAGCAATGCCCAGAAGACATCAGCAAACTTTCCTTAGAAGAAAAATTCTATCACTTTTTGTACAAAGCTCCTGCCATGAGCCATGGAGATTTGGCAAAGCTTACAGGGAGAGACATTGTTATCAAAAAGGCCTTTGATGAGTTAGAAAGGTTTAGTTGGACAGAAGAAGAGCTCAATACGTATGATCAAGTCCAAAAAAGAGAGAGAGACAATCTCTCTGCTTTGCTTTATGCTAAACAAGAAGGTCTTGTAGAGGGTATGGAAAAAGGTAAACAAGCAATGGTAGCAAAAATGCGCAAAGCAGGTGTTGATCCCGTGCTTATTGCACAAATACTGCAAGAGCAGGATGATGAATAAGTTAGTGCGAAGCTAGAGTTATCTCAATTGATTAGAGGAGCTTATGCAATGTACAGGAAAAACAAAAGTTTAGACTTTTATAGCTACAAAAATAGAACCACCTACAACATTACAAACTTTTCTCAATCTTTTTTTGTTGTCTGTTTTGTATTTCATAGTATTTTTCCAACAACAAACCGATTTTATAGCCAGTATATAAAGATAAAAATAGCATAAAATAGACATAGCAATAATTGACAAATGTAAATATATCTCTGCCATTAATTTCCTTCCATAGCTTATTTTCTATGTAATATACATTTTTGGTAAAGTCATTGTAAGTAGCTTTTTTTTCCTTAGACAAATCTATCCATCCCCATTTGTCCAGTGTGTGCCACCATTCATAGGAGAATTCATACTCCCCATATATACAGGTAACGAATCCATCTGTCAAGGAATCTAAAAAATTATATACCCATTTAGGAGCATCTGATTTAAAGTTGGAAGGAAATTCTTTTTTCTTTTTTTGTACCCACGCTAGAAAATACCTTTTTTCTGTTGTTGTTTGCAATTTTTGCAAACAGCTTTTATATGATGACGTTAATTCGTCTTGATTTTTTTTCCTGAGAGAAGGTAGCAACTCTTCAGCCAATATAGTGTCTAAATCTTGTGTACTCTTATCTTGGTTAATAACCATTTTATTGTCGTCGATGTTGTTTTCATTCAGGAATCCAGTTGCTTGAATGGGTGCTAAAAAAAAGATAAATAAGGCAATGCTAATCAAGTGAGTATTTTTTTTCATTTTAAAAAATTTTGTTTTTGACGTGGAGCAAAGTTACACAAAAAAACTACATGTTTGTTCTTTTTGCGATTTTTAAAGTAGTATCTGTTTATTGCTCTCATTTTTATTTTGCTGTTTTTGGTATTGTCTTAAAAATTTTCTCTTAGTTTGGGTTTGCTGAATGTTTTTTTATTTGAGATATGCTGACAAAAAAAGAATGGGGTTTTATCAAAAGTTTACAATGCAAAAAAGAACGGAAAGCACAAGGTTGTTTTGTTGTAACAGGAGAAAATGCAGTAATGATGTTTCTTGGTGCTGGATGCAATGTACGTTATCTTTTGGTAACACCACTGTTGATGAAGAAATATGAGCATTTAGTTGCTTATGGTGATGTATTGCATGTGGTGTGCCAAGA
Source organism: uncultured Bacteroidota bacterium (assembly GCA_942492555.1). Taxonomy (GTDB): domain Bacteria; phylum Bacteroidota; class Bacteroidia; order Cytophagales; family Amoebophilaceae; genus JBCCVH01. The sequence continues at coordinate 21,515 of CALOEX010000003.1, forward strand.
AATAATCACGCGGGTAAGTAGTTTAAAAGAGCCTGGAGGGATATTGTTGGTGACCAATTGCTTGGCATTTTCACTAGTGTACCCCAAGGTTGGGCGGAAAGTGCTGGTATTGGATGATATACGTGATCCTGGCAATATGGGGACGATTATTCGTACGGCACATTGGTTTGGCATTGAGGATGTTGTGGCTTCTTTAACGAGTGTTGATTGTTATAATCCTAAGGTGGTACAAGCGACAGCAGGTTCTTTGTGTTGTGTGCGAGTGCATTATACAGATTTGTCCATTTATTTAGATCGAGTGTGTCAAGCAAAAATGCCTGTTATTGGAGCAGTGCTGGATGGGGTGAATATACATACCTGTCCACTACCAGATGAGGGTTGTCTTGTGATGGGAAATGAGGCATATGGTATTGGTGAAGGGATACGGCAATATTTGACGATGAAAGTACGCATTCCAGGTTATGGAAGTGCAGAGTCTCTGAATGTGGGGGTTGCGATGGGTATCTTATTGAATCGATGGTGTGTAGTAGCATAGATGATGCTATAGGTTCTATTTTTCCTATAGTGCTTTTTGTTCAATGAATCTGTTTCAAAAAAGGTGTATTGGTAAGGGTGATTATACATGCAGTTTCAGGAGCTGGACGCTGATCAAAAAAGCATATATGTAATTTTAATGGCTAGCTTTTATAGGGAAAGGTCATATATTGTGTGCCAGCCCCAAATAATAAAGTAGAAAAAATTGTAGCAATTTAAAAAAAATGTACTTTTCAAGACATGATATGGAAAATTATGCATGCCTATTTTTTATTATTCCACATTCACATTAATTTTGCTTGTATTCTTGCGTTAACCGTAAGGCAACTCACTGTTTTAACCTACATTTATGAACACTGCTATCATTGAAGCCACTGGTGATCTTTCTGCTTTGCTTACAAGTCAAAAAGAGCCTGTAATTTTGGATTTTTGGGCACCTTGGTGCGGACCATGTCAACAGTTGAATCCTGTTTTAAAAGAATTGGGTCAATCGTTTGCTGGCAAGCTACACATTATCAAAATCAATATTGACAATCATGATGAAATATTGTCTCAATATCAGATAAAAAGTATTCCTACTTTGTTATTTATGGATGTGCAAAAAAACATTTTAGATAGCATTGTAGGATACAAAACCTTAGAGCAACTCAAACAAAAAGTGAAGGATCATTTTAATTTTGTATAATTATTTTAGCGGTTATTACCGGGATTCACGCTGAAAAAACTATATTTTAGGCTGATTAATAGCTTGAAAAGCTCAAGTTGAGCGTTAGTCTCATTTTAGTAGTAGCCCATGTATTATATTGCTGATTTACATGTACACTCCCGTTATGCGTATGCAACAAGTCCACAGCTGGATATAGAAAACCTTTATAAATGGGCCTATATCAAAGGTGTTACTGTGGTAGGTACTGGAGACTTTACACATCCGACATGGTTAGAAGAAATAGAGCATAAACTGATGCCAGCAGATAATGGTTTTTATCAGCTAAAAACAGAGTTTCATCCACTAGTTCATATGCATGTGCAACCTAGTGCTCCCCATAGTGTTTTCTTTTGTTTAAGTATGGAAGTCAGCTGTATTTATGCATATGGTGGCAAAGTAAGAAAAAGTCATCATTTGATTTATGCTCCTGATATAGCAACTGTTAAACGTCTTAATAAGCGATTGGCTTGTTTTGGTAATTTACAGTCGGATGGGCGTCCTGTATTACGCATTACAGCACGTGATTTATTAGAGGTTATTTTAGAGACTTCGTTGGATTGTCATCTGATCCCAGCACATATTTGGACTCCTTGGTTTTCTATTTTTGGTTCTAGGTCGGGTTATGACCATATTGAAGCTTGCTTTAGGGATCTCACACCTTATATTTTTGCGCTTGAAACTGGTCTTTCTTCAGATCCTGCAATGAATAGGATGTTAAGTAATTTGGATCATTATCGCTTAGTCTCTAATTCTGATGCACATTCAGCACACCATATTGGGCGTGAAGCTACTTGCTTTGATACTGATTTAACGTATGATGCTTTGTTTGCTACATTAAAGGGAGGGGAGGGCTTTTGTGGTACTTTTGAATTTTTCCCTGAAGAGGGTAAGTATTATTATGATGGACATCGTCAGTGTGGTATAGTCATGGATCCTCAGCAAACGATTTCCTGTGGTGGTATTTGCCCTAGATGTGGTAAAAAATTAACGTTGGGTGTGCGACATCAAGTGGAAAAACTTGCTGATCGTTGTGTGCCTTTGGTGTCAAATGAGAAAATTATAACACGGTATATTGTGCCTTTGCCTGAGATTATTAGTCAAATAGTCAAAAAAGGTGTTCGTACAAAAAGTGTGCAACGTGTGTATGTTGAGATTATCAACCGTTTTGGTAATGAGTTCACTTTTTTATGGGAAACGCCTCTAGGTGAAATACGATCTTTTTTACCCTCTATTTATGCAGTGGCTATTGAAAGATTGCGAACGGGCAAAGTAAGATGCACAGCAGGTTATGATGGTAAATATGGGAGTGTAGAGGTACTTGAAAAAAATGGTGTATCGATTTTTTAATCGATACAATCCATAGTATCTTTGTGCATGCAATTTACAATTCAACATATCGACCAGCTGAGTCAGGCACGCACAGGGATGTTCAAGACAGCTCATGGTGTGGTGCAAACACCTATTTTCATGCCTGTAGGTACTTTGGGAACAGTTAAGGGTATTCCGCAAGATGCATTAAAGGATTTAAAATCAGAGATTATTTTGGGTAATGCCTATCATTTATACTTTCGTCCTGGTACTTCCATTTTAGAAAGTGCTGGTGGATTGCACGCTTTTATGGGGTGGGATCGTCCTATATTGACGGACAGTGGTGGATACCAAGTGCATTCATTAGCAAAAATGCGAAAAATAACAGAAGAAGGCGTTCGTTTTCAATCTGCTTTAGATGGTAGTTACCATATTTTCACACCAGAAAAATCTATTGACATACAACGCAGTATAGGTGCTGACATCATCATGGCATTTGATGAATGCACTCCTTTCCCATGTAGTTATACCTATGCACAATCTTCTATGGAACGTACACACCGCTGGTTAAAACGTTGTATGGATCATTTTAATACCACGGATTCTCTATATGGATATAAACAATACCTTTTTCCCATTGTACAAGGAAGCATTTATAAAGATTTACGTGGATATGCCACGCAATTCATCGCAGAAAAAAATTGTTTTGGAAATGCCATTGGTGGGGTGTGTCATCCTACAGGTCAGCTTTACGAGGTCACACAATGGGTTTGCGATTTACTTCCTAAGGAAAAGCCTCGTTATTTAATGGGTGTTGGCACGCCTGAGGATATTTTGGAATGTGTAGCACTTGGTGTTGATATGTTTGATTGTGTCATGCCTACCCGCAATGCTCGTAATGGTTCTCTATTTACCTCAGAAGGTGTTATAAATATCAAAAACAGTCAATGGAAAGATGATTTTAGTCCAATAGATCCACATTTATGTCCCACAAGCCAATATTATAGTAAGGCTTATCTCCATCATCTCATACGTTGTGGTGAACGACTTGGTGGACAAATTGCCAGTTTACACAATATTGCCTTTTATCGTTGGCTTATAGAACAGATACGTATACATATTACACAAGGGGACTTTATCACATGGAAAAAAGCCATTATTCCTATCCTAAAACAAAAAAGGGGGCATGGTAAACCTATGTGATCATGGGTTTTTTATATAGTGTCACCATAGCCCAAAAGCATTCTTGCTTCGGAGGAAAGCCTGTCAAGTGTATAGGGGGGATCAAATGTAAGTGTAATCATGACATCTTTTACGCTGGGCAATGCCAATAATGCCTCTTTGATATTCATGGGAATGATTTCAGCAGCAGGGCAACTCGGTGTGGTCAGTGTCATTAAAATTTTTATTACCTTTGTTTTTTCTTCCCATATAATATCATAAATAAGTCCTAAGTCATAGATGTTTACTGGTAATTCGGGATCATACACCTCTTTTAACCTTTCAATAATTTTTTGTTGCATGGTATGTGATGAAAGCATTTTTTTCATTTTTAGTATTTTTTGCTTTACAGGTTAGTGGATAGTTGTATAGCCTTGTAAAAACCTACATGAGCATATTATCTTCAATGAGTTCTAATCGTGCCTTTAAGCTTCTCGTTGCTAAATGTTGGATGCCAAAATGCTTTTTTGCTATTGGATAAGCTGTTTTATAGCAAGTCACTGCTTTTTTCACTAAACCTAATTGTGCATAACCATTACCCATTTTTTCGTATAGATATATTAAATGCTCTTTTTTTAGTGGTGGATTCTCCTTGTGCTTCAGTATTTTAGGATAATATTCCATAGCTTGTGCATAATTGTGTTGCTTCCAACATAAATCTCCTAAAGTTTTATAGGTGCTTCTTATAGCAGAAGCTTTACTGTTGTTTTTCAGGCATATTTTCAATTTTTTCTCATAGCATAAAATTGCTTGGTCATAGGTGCCACATATCTCATGCATGGAACCTAAAAGAGAAAAATAATGGATGAGAGATGAATGATTTTCTCCATAGAGGTGTTCGAGTATACCTACTACTTGTACAGAATGTGAAATTACTTCTTCCCAATTTTCCATACCTAGGTACATCTGTATTAAATGATCATATGTTTCTACAAGGGATACATGATACAATCCCAAATTATGCAATTGATTTTCAAGTACTTTTTGAAGGTAAAAAGTGGCTTTTTCCAAGTTTGCTTCTTCTGTATAAACCGATGCAAGTGCATTATAGGCACTTGCTAACTTTATATGGTGGGGAGGTAGGTGTTTCGTTTCTATTGCCAGTCTTTTTTCATAATATGAAAATGCTGTTTGATACATTTCTTTTTCCATATACACCTTTCCTAGTCCATCATAGATATTTGCTAAATCTAGATAGTTTACATTTTTTTCTTGCTTGAGTATTAGCAGTGATTTTTCACAACATGCTATGGCCTGATCATAATCACCTTTTTGGTAAAAAGCTTCTCCTAAACAAAAATAAAGAGAGCCTAAGCAATAGTTTGTTTTTGAACAAGTAGCTATATCTATAGCTTTATTGAAATAATCGATAGCCTTGGTAGGCTCTTCCATTTTGATGTAGTTAGTAGCCAAATAACGATAGGTATCTAGAAACTCCCAATCGTTTTCTGGTAAAATTTGATTTTGTACACACAAGGCTTTATAGTGTTCTTTTAGTGCTTTTTTGGGTTTGTCTTCTTGTTTATAAATAAAACCAAGTGTATTGTACATATCCACGATCATCCTACTGGATATTTCTTGTGGCATTTTATCTGTATGTTGTGTTTTAAGCACCTGTTGCAAATAATATTTGGCATTTTTGTACTCTTGTTGTGCAAAATACGCTTCAAATAACCAAAAGTACATCAGTGTTAACTTTTTGCTTTCACCATGCAAACGCTTTTCATGTTTGCTTTGCTTTTTGTAATAATAAACGGCAAGCATATATTTCCTTTGCTCATAGTAGCTGTTCCCTAGCCCACCATATATATCAACCAACTCTTTTGTAGACTCCCTCCCACTCTTTTTTTGTATAGCTAGAGCATTTTTGTAGCATTCAATAGCTTTTGTATAATCTTTTTTTTGTTCATAGGCATGACCTAGATCATAGTAGTTCATCATCAGTAACCATTTGCAAGATTTCGATAAACATCTCTTTTTTAGAGTAAGCAACAGCAAGGTTACACTTTTTTTGCAAATAAAAAAACCTAGCACAACAATCATCTGTAAAAGAAACTTATTTAGCATCATCTTTATTCATTTTTCATTTTCCATTTACCCTACAATCTCATAGCACATTTCCATCTCCGATTTATTAAAAGATACCCCCATGAGAACAAACTTCTTAACGCCTTTCGTTGCCAAATCTCGCTTATAGGCCAACGTTTTAATCTGTGCCAGTGCAGTATCCGCCACCTCTTGGAGCCTTTCTGTTTTTGCTGCGACTTTAAGCTCTAAAATAATGCCATATTGCGATTGATCTTTTGGCTCTATGCAAATATCATAGATTCCTCCTCCACTGATTCTATTGGAAGTGACTATATGACTATGGCTGAGACAAGCACTCATCCCCAGTACCAGCCCATGGTAGAACTGCTCGTAATGTTTGCCTCCCTTATCTAAAAAACTAGGCACACGTACCAGATAATCCTCTAAAAAAACCTGGAAGGCTTCCACATTGCCAGTTACTAAATCCTGCATCGCTTGATAATATTGCCCTTGTTCATTATTGGATACTGCTTCTTCTATAATATTTTCCATGCTGACACGTATTTCCTCATTGGTAAAAGAGAGTGTATAGGTATACATACCAGGTTTGATGAACTGCTTGGTTTCTATTTTTAAATAGCCAGATAAAAGCATGAGACTCCAAAAAGAAGAGCGGTCTGTCTTCAGGCTTTTACCTAAAATGACATTGGGATTGATAAGGCTTTGTATGGGTATTTTATTGACCAGTTGCGATAAATCTTTTTCTAATGTCGTGATGTTTTTTGCAATGAGATCTCTGATAATGGTTGTACCACCACTGTCAAACCAATAATAGTCTAAACTTTTTTCTATGGGTTTCGTGTTGCTTGTTGCTTGATCAGCAAACATAATAATGGAAAGAGGGTTGTACAGCGTATAACCTTCTACAATATAGCCATTGTACATCTCTTTGAGTTCATGTGCTTTTTGTGGTAATCCTGCTTGATCTAAGTAATGATCTGTCTCTTCTGGTGTAAAACCGAAGCAATTCGCATATCTTGAAGAGGAAATCATACTGTATACCTTTACATTGTTCAGCTCAGAAAAAAGAGAGGATTTAACAATTTGTAAAATACCGGTAATCAAACCTTTATGTAGGTAGTTATTGCCTTTAAAAGCTTTGTTAAATAGCGTGGCAATAAGGTGCGCATCTCTTCATAATAACCATGCACATGGGCATCATGTAAAGGTGTGTCATATTCATCTAGGAGAAGCATGACCTTTTTGCCTGTATGCTGAAAAAGCATATGGGAAAGAAATCGTAGAGAAGATTCATATTCTTCTTGACAGGCACTTTTTGCAAGTATTTTCCTAAAGATTTCCTTGTTATGCTCTTCCATTTTATCAGACACTAGTAAATATTGATGCTGATCAAATAGGGTAGCTATCATTCCTTTCAATCGTGCATAAGTCTCTTCAAAATTTTTACCACGTACCTCTTTCAATGTTAAAAAGATAACAGGAAACTGCCCTTGCAATGCCATCACCTCGGGATGTTTACTGATAGCAAGGCCCTCAAAAAGTCCTTTTGTAGGAATACCCTCCACCTCTTTGGCAAAAAAGTGTTGCATCATGGAAAGGCTCAATGTTTTGCCAAATCTACGCGGGCGGGTGATAAGGGCAATTTTATCTCCAGCATCAATAAACTCTTTGATCATCAACGTTTTGTCTACAAAGAGATAGTGCTGTTTTTTTGTATTGGTATCTCGTATCAGAGAGGCAAAATTGTCTATGCCTATAGGAAACATGTGTTGGGTCATAGGTATGTTGTAAAGGATTATCCTAGCAAAGGTAATAACTTTTACTTTGATCTATTATGCCAGCCAGAAAAAGTCACCTATCAAAGTTTTTCAGTTAATAGACATGGCTATTCTTTCATTACTACCCTCCTGTAGATCTTTTTTACTGGGTTGCACAAAAGTGTTACAGAAAAAAATTAGTAGAATTTTGCTAAAGCAACAGCACTAAAAAAATGGGTTATACAACATATATACCATATGCTCATGAGTACTGCTATACCATATGCTCATGAGTACTGCAGGCAATCCAACAAACCACATGCAACTATAAGAAGAGATAGGATACTTCTCTGACTGCTTAGGAGCAACAAGTACAGCTGTGGGAGAGTTATTTGAAGAAGAAGGCTGCATGGCATAGGTAAGCAACCAAGTACCTACACAATATAAACTTGCTACAAATAACCATCTACATGCATTATTTTCAGAAGATTTATGTATATAATGTATTTCTATCCCATAACATACAACATATAAAGCATTCAATATAGGCACTGCAAATTCTTTGATTTGAGACTTCTCTTTCATCAAAATCAAGGAATACACGATACACATTATCATCCAGCATGAACTTCCTAAAATTTTACTCACGCACGTAGCGTCTGATTTCTTATCAATAAGAAATTTCTTTTCTATCATGAGGGCAAAACATATGGGTATGAAAATGGCAAATATATAATCTATAGAATATTTTTCAGTATTGTAGTCAAAAAGTTGCAAGATAGATTTCAACAGACTTATAATGGTAAGACTTAAACATATACCAACAACAAATAAAAGAGCCACATTGTGCATGTAGACATTTCCTATAAAAACTGTTTCGCTGAACAAACTATTTGCTAAAAGTATTACTGTATAGGAACACATACTAATCCAGCAAATTACCTTTTTATTTTCACTCATCTTAGCAAAAAAGTCCATATGTTGCAACAGCCAAAAAACCAGCAAACAAATCGCTAGCACACCTATTGTTTTTTGATGAGAAAGGTGAGACTTTTTGTCCTTATCTTGTATAAGATACGAAACTAGTAGCAAAGCACCTACAGGCAACCGTCGTGCTATAACACCACCATCCAAACATCTTGTTGTAGATAACAGTGCAATCAAACACATTGAGATTCCTGTTCCAATAGAGTTCACTGTGAAGTTTTTCAGATTTAGCATACTTAGCAAGGAAGTAACAAGCACAAAAGGAATGTCTCCTGAAAATTTTTCGAAAGGTATTCCTAAAACAGAACGCATGTTACGCAATGAAGCTGTATACATGATCTGCAATAGAGAGGGGCAATACCGAATAACTATGCAAATCACACCACAAAGGACTCCATATGCACTGCTGTACAAAATCCCATACACACAAGGTATAGCCAATGCACGCCCCATTTTACCCACAAGAACATCATATTGATACATGGGGTATTTTTTCAGTACTACGGGTTGGTACAGGTTAATGACCCATCCTAACACTATTTGCAATACTATATGGAAGAATATGTCCTCCTTGAAGGAAATTTCATTGATTTTATTTTTTAAAATATAGGTTAATATATAAGCAACAATACCTACGAAGGTGTCAAAAGCCATATCCTGCAGGTTATAGTAAGCCGTAACTTTAGGGAAAAATCCTGTCTCCCATGTGATTTTCGCCTGCTTGGAAGCTGCATAAACAATCAGGGAACATAATAAAACATATATTATCTCCTTGGTACTCCTTTTCAAAAAAAGCATCCCTATGCAAGGTGCTAGCCAAGGAAGCCAGTCATATGCCGAAATTTTTTCTAAAAGCTTTACAAATTCGTTTGTTTCTTTTTTTGTAGATACATCACCAGATGCAATGTTATGCAGTATATGAATCAAACTCATAAGGATAGCTGTAATACATGTACATATGATAGTGTATGTATTTTTTTTCTTTTTTTCATATAAACTATACAAGAGTATACCTACATTACCCAAGTAGGCAAGATTGAAAAGATTATAGCAAAAATCTTTCAAGAAAACTTTATTGACATGATCATTTTTGTACAAAGATTGCATGAATCCTATATAAAACCAGAACAAGCAACAAAGGTAAGAAAATAGCAATGGATTATTATCAACATTTATAGCAAGAGGTAGTAAAAAACCCACAAAGATTCCAGATGCTCCTATTATAAGTAAGGCATGCATGTTCCACAGACTAAAATAATTCATGTAATGGTACATCGCAACGATCATTACCCCTATAATACAAACCCCCAAAGTTGACACGACATTTTTCTGATCAAGGCAAAAATTAGCTACAAAAACAAGCATAGACATCCAATGTGGTGAAAGAGAAGCCTTAATGACCTTAGATGTCTTTAACCCAGCTTCCTGCTCTTGCGCTGTTTGATTCACATTATCTTGTGTTTCTGGATTTATCTGAGATGCATTCTCTTTTGATGCGTCGGTATCTACGGTATCCTGTGCATTATTTATTTTTCCAAGGTCATCCGCAAATTCTTCACCTTCTTCCTGTAATGTACTGTCTATACTGTCCTTGGTTGCAACTTCTTTATCTGGTGTATCAGACTTACCCAACGCCATATACATGATGCTCCAAATAACAAAAAAAAGAAATATAGCCCCTAAAAGAATCCATTTTCTAGACAATTTACCTTGGTTATTTAAATGTTTCATATGTTTAAGCTTTAAAGTTCCAAAAGGAATGTAGAAAAGATAGGACATTGCTTCAAAATATGACTTTGGGAAAGTATCAAATTTTTTTTAATTTTGCAAAAATAGCATTTGGTGAACCTGAAGGGAGTCGAACCCTTAACCTTCGCATCCGTAGTGCGATGCTCTATCCAGTTAAGCTACAGGTCCAAGAGGACGAATGTAATAAAAAATCAAAAAAAGACACACTTTTCATGCAAAAGTGTCTTGGGTGTTAAGTCATCTGCACTATTTCTTCCATTGCTTCCACTCTTGCGCCGTATCTTCTTTTTGCCAATCGAGTAAACCAGATGTCCACTAAAGTCTTTTGAGCAGCCGCATCCAATAAAAAGTTAGTATCTTGACGTTGGCTACATATTGTTGCCAATACAATACCTGTGGCCACTGATACATTCAAACTTTGCGTTACGCCATATGTGGGTATGTTCAACAACATATCTGCTTTTTCAAGCGCTACATCGGACAATCCTTGTGCTTCACTTCCCAGGACGACTGCTAATTTTTTATACTGTTGAAAATCTATTTCATACAAGGATTTGCCATTTGGATTAGGGCTTGTAGCCACGATAAACCAACCTTTTTTTTTCAATTGTTCAAAATAGGATTCTGTGTTATCAAATGCTTCAAAATCTAGCCATTCACTAGCAGAAACGGAACTTTGCATCATTAGGCGCTTTTCTTTTACGTGTCTTTTGCTAGGCAAATAACCAATATGTTGAATGCCAAAAGCATCGCAACTACGGGCAATAGCACCTAGGTTGGATGGTTTATCTACGTTTTCAAGCAGTAGGTGTACATTTGCTTGACGCTGTTTAGCTACGGTACACAATCGATCATACAATGCTGTTTTCTCTTTTTTAAGAGAGGTGATATCCATAACGTTAAGATTAAAATACATTTATGTAAACAATGCAAGTCGTTATAACAAATAAACTTGCACACGATTATTGGCTACTTTTACAACTCCTTTTTCAACTGGCAGGGTACCCATTTTATTGGCATGGGTACAATAGGTAACGATACCGGCATTTAGTGTGCTCAGCATAGAAGCATGTCCTTGCAACACTTCAAAAGAACCAGCGACACCAGGTAAGCGAACGCTTTTTACCTTTTCGTCAAGGGTTATTTTATCCGTGGTATAAATAGATAATTGAATTGACATAACTTGCAAAAGTATCAAAATTTTTACAAAAGCATCGTTTTTATAACAAAGAAGTGGAGAATAACACACAATGAAAACCACGCTAATAAAATAAAGAACACATCAAAAAAAAGTGCAATGCTCTTTCTTTCCAGTTATTTCAAGTATCATCATTCCTATCAAAATAAAAAATAGACTCGCTACAAACACAGCAAAAGCTAAAGAACCTCACCAAAAAATTTGTTTTTAAAAATTTTATACTTAAATTTGCAGGACTTTTTTTGAAACACTAATCAAAAAACATATGAAAAAATACACATTTAACAAACGTAATTGGATCATCTCCTTTACAGTACTAGCATTTGGTATAAGTGAAACTTATGCGACTGGATATTCCCTTTTCCCCAAATTAGCAACACCGGCTATATTTGAAAATCATCATAATAATTATAACAATAATGTTTTTTCTTTTAGCACAATTGAAAAAAACACTCACGAAAGTCTTATTTTCAATAAGCCCAATGAACTCAATGGTGGGGCATCAAATGAACTCAATGGTGGGGTATCAAATGAACTCAATGGTGGGGTATCAAAAGTAGATACGATAGTTAATTATATGATCTCCAAACCTGTGCTTGAATGGTTGGATGAGCAAGATGTGCTTAGTAACAACGAGCCAAATGAATCGAGTGCCGACGTGACAGTTCCTAATTCCTCCCTAATCATGCCTAATTCCTCCCTAATCATGCCTACCCTAATCATGCCTAATTCCTCCCTAAGCATGGTTGGATGGTTGAATGCGCAAGATTATCAATCACAAAAAAATAAAAACAATGCACAACCTGTTCCATTACAAAATAAAGAGGACTCTCCTAACCCTTCAGCAGATGCTTTGAAGTCTGTAAAGTTGCTTGTTCCACAATTGCCAAAACCACAACCCCAAAAAGTAAATCCTGGAAAATTGTCAGCATCTTATCAAAACTCCCTTACAGTTATTAATAAACATTGTGAAAAAATGCATCAACAAACCAAGCTTCTTGATGCATTGGCACAACTAGAGAAAAAAGAGATTAATAAAAATGATGATATTATAACCGTTGTGCAAACATTGTTCAAAATCCCAGCACAATTAAAAGATATTGATTTTGTTGTAAATATAGAAAAAACTTTTACAAAGAAGATAGTTGCTTATCTCAAAAAAAAATATGGCGCAGAAGCAGAAAAGGAAAAAAATAATATAACATCAAAAATAGAAGAAGTAAAAAAATTACTTCAAACAATACAAGTATATGATAATAAACGTTCTTTAGTTGTCTCAGTGCAACAGGCAATTTCATCTATTCAAAAACATTTAGAACAAAAACAAAAGGAATTAATCAAACAAAAGGAATTAATCAAACAAAAGGAATTAATCAAACAAAAGGAATTAATCAAACAAAAGGAATTAATCAAACAAGCATCAGGAGCTATTGATGGAATTGTTGCTACATGTAATGAAGACATATTTAGTATAAATGAACTAGAAAAAGCATGCCTCCTATTAAAAAAAGAAGATTTGAATTTAATTAAAAGTTTTAACGATGAAAACATCATAAAAGAAATGAACGAAAAACTTGAAAATTTACTTACAGTATTTTCAGAAAAAATACAAAAAAAACTAAAACAAAAACCAACTAGCGCTTTTTGCAAAAAAATTGTTGACGTAGGTGATCAGATACGGGAAACACTATCTACTTGGTTTGATGAAAAAGATGAAAAATTTGAATTTTTATCAATGATTCTTCGATTGGAAAAATTGAAGCCTGTTGATAACATGGATGAAGAATTTAAAAAAGCCACACAGCTCAACGAAGTAGATAGCGCCAAAAAAGAATCTTTATCAGATGATTTTTACAATCAGTTTGATTTAAAAGCAAAAATATGTACGGTAATTGTAGCTATGCTCATTTGTGGAGGTATATCCACTACAATTGCACGGATGTTAGATGCAATAATGCGTATGATCACAAGAATGTTCAAAAATGAGGTTACTAAACAACAAACCCCATGTCGCACCCAATGTGGTTTTAATACGTTTGGCTAAAGCGCATCTTACTGAGTGGTTGCGTGAAGTAGCTGAAAGAAGGTTATCTATCCCACATAAATGTGTTGACCTTATAAATGAATAGGAATTTTGTCAACCGTTGCTATTTATAATTATAGTAGTTTTTAGAACTTGCTTTTCTCACAGGGGAAAGCCTGGGTGCTTTTGTGACAAATATGCTGTTTTTGTTTAGGTTTTTTGATGTATTGTGGGGAAAAATCTGCTAGGGGTTAAGTTTGTTTTTGTTTTTTTCCCCAGAATTTTAGATAATCTAGAAGGCGTTTTGTATTTTTTTTGAACTTTGTCCATTTGGGGCTAACTTTTGCTATACATTTTTGTCCTACTGTGGTAGCTCGTAATAAGTAGAATGCTTTTGATGCCATAGAAAAGGCAATAAGACTGACAATCCCTTCTACAATTGCATTTTGTATATCTATTTTTTCATGTGTTGGTTTGGTGATTACCTTTTCTCTTTCTATCATCTTTTTTTCATTTTTGTTGTAGTAATAAATGGAAATGCCTATGGTTGTTACCCATAGTAGCAGGAGCAGGCAGATGATGGGGAGAGCATGTTTTTGTATTTTTGTTTTGATGCTTGGGGTAGTAGTTGTTTTTTGTGACATGTATGATGCTTTTTGCAAATAAGGGTATTGTATAATGGGACGAATTTATAGTTTATTTTTATGTGTACACTGGTCTGGTGCAAAATTGTTTTTGTTTGATAGCATTTGAGGGAATAATTGTACTATCTGATATATATGCTTTGAATAGTTTTTAGATTGGAGAAAGTACTGTAAAATTTTTATCTTTGCCTGTTAAAATCTCTTAACGTAAGTCTATATATGAAAAGTAAAAAAATCCGTCAAGCGTTTATTGATTTTTTTATTGATAAACAACATCATTATGTGTCAGCAGTGCCTATTACTGTGAAAAATAATCCTTCATTATTATTTGTAAATGCGGGTATGAATCCTTTTACTAGCATTCTTTTGGGCGAGACACAACCTGTTTTTCCTCGTGTAGTGAATAGTCAACCGTGTTTGCGGGTAACGGGTAAACATAATGATTTGGAGGAGGTGGGGTATGATACGTATCATCATACGATGTTTGAGATGTTGGGGAATTGGTCTTTTGGTGATTATTTGCAAGAGGAGGCGATTGCTTGGGCTTGGGAGTTGTTGACAGGTGTGTATGGTTTGCCAAAAGATAGATTGTATGCAACGGTTTTTGAAGGGGATGTGACAGAGGAGGTGATGTTGGATAGTAAGAGTTTGAATGTGTGGAAGAATTTTTTGCCAGCTGATCATATTGTGCATGGTAGTGGTAAAGATAATTTTTGGGAAATGGGGAAAACGGGTCCTTGTGGTCCATGTACGGAGATTCATATAGATTTGCGTAGCAATAGGGAAAGGGGGAAACTCCCAGGGGAAAAGCTTGTGAATCGGGGTCACTCGCAGGTAATAGAGATATGGAATCTTGTTTTTATTGTATACCAACGTATGGCAAATGGGGGTCTTGTGCCTTTAAAGACGCAACATGTGGATACCGGTATGGGTTTAGAGCGTTTGGTGATGGCTTTACAGGGAAAAACGTCTACGTATGATACGGATTTGTTTGTACCTTTGATTGATTGGTTGAAAGATAGGGTTGGTATTGCTGTAGGGGATGAAAGGGTGGTACGTGCTATGCGTGTGATAGCAGATCATATTCGTGCTATTTTTTTTGCTATTGCAGATGGAGAACGTCCTGGGACACAAAAAGCAAGTTATGTGCTACGTCGTATCATGCGTCGTGCTATACGGTATGGGTTTAGTTATTTACATTTTACAGAACCTTTTTTACATGAGATGGTATCCATTTTGGTATCTGTGTATGATGGTGTTTATCCTCAGCTGGATGCACAGTTGTCTTTTGTGCAACAAATGATTTATCAAGAGGAGGTTACATTTTTGCAAACGTTGTCGAGTGGTCTCAAAAGACTTCATTCTATTGTTGAAAATTTGTCAGAAGGGGATTGTTGTATTGCTGGGGATGATGTTTTTTCTTTGTATGATACTTTTGGTTTCCCTCCTGATTTAACGGGTATGATCGTGCAGGAAAAGGGGTATACCATTGATAGGGCAGGTTTTTCCAAGGCTATGAAAATACAGAAGGAACGTGGCAAAAAGGCTACTGAACAGTTGGTGGGAGATTGGGTGATGGTTTCTAAAGGGGATCATAGTCATTTTGTGGGTTATGATACTTTATGTACTATGTCTCAGGTTGTAAAATACCGTACTTTGCAAAAAGAGTCTGCAACATTGTATCAGCTTATTTTGAATCAAACGCCTTTTTATGCGGAAGGGGGTGGTCAAGTGGGGGATAAGGGTGCTTTGGTGTGGTCTACGGAAACTGTTGCTGTTCTTGATACGCAAAAGGAACATGATGTGATCATTCATTATGTAGATAAAATACCTTCTTGTATTGATATGTGGTGTGAGGCTATGGTGGATGAGAGGTTTCGTAAGCGTGTGGCAAGCAATCATACAACAGCTCATTTGTTGGGAGGAGCTTTACGAAAAGTGTTGGGGGATCATGTTGTACAAAAGGGATCTCTGGTAGATGACAAGGTATGTCGTCTGGATTTTGCGCATACTAGTAAGCTTACGGGAGAAGAGCTTGAGCGGGTTAATGGTATTATAAATGGGAAAATACGTGAGAATATTCCTTTGGAAGAACATCGTAATATGCCTATAGAAGAGGCGAAAGCAATGGGTGCTATTGCGCTTTTTACAGAAAAATATGGAGATGAGGTACGTGTGGTGATTTTTGATCCTAATTTTTCTATTGAGTTATGTGGGGGTACACATGTGCGATCTACGGGAGAGATTGGGTTGGCTCATGTTATGAGTGAGTCAAGTGTTGGAGCGGGTATTCGTCGTATAGAGATTGTAACAGGTGAGGTTGCCCAGGTATATGTGTATAAAACCCTTGCACAATTCAAGGAAATTTCTCTTTTATTGCGTAATGCACAAGATCCTGTACAGGCTACACAAATGTTATTGGAAGATCATAAAAAATTGCGTAAAACGTTGGAGGGAATGCAGGAAAAAGAGCTTGCTTCTTTGGTAGGGGGGTTATTGGGTAATTTTGCTACAGTTAGTGGAGGGTCGGTGCTTGTGGAGCGTGTGGAGGTACAAGATGTGGCGTCGCTTAGAAAAATTACTTTTTCGTTGCAGAAACAAGTGGCTAATAGTATTGTTGTACTGGCAAGTGTTATGCAAAGACATGTTTATATAACGATGGGGGTTGATGTAAGGTGGGTGCAAAAGATTTCTGCGTTGGAAGCTTTGCAAAAGGTGGCTTCTTTTGTGGATGGAAAATGTCATGGCAAAGTGGGTTTTGCGATGCTTGTGGGTGTGGATTATAAGGGTGTTGATCGTGCTTTAAAAGGGTTGCATGATTATTTACAAGCTGTTTGTGTATAGGAGAAATTATGAGATGATGCATGAATCTGTTCTTTCTTTTTCACTTTCACTTAAGTTGGTCTCTATAGAAATATGTTGCTTGTGATTTTTTTCTAAGGTATTGTTGATTTGGTTGTTGTTATCAAGGGTATCATTATTGACATGCTGTGTGTTTGTTGTGTTGTGGTTGTTAAGGGATTGTAGGTTGTTGTTGATCTCTTGAGGGGGGATGATGTTGTGTTGTGTGTCGCTGTTGTCAAAGAGTTCATCATTGAGATGGAGTGTGTCTGTTGTGTTGTGGTTGTCAAGGGATTGTAGGTTGTTGTTGATCTCTTGAGGGGGGATGGTGTTGTGTTGTGTGTAGCTGTTGTCAAAGAGTTCATCATTGAGATGGAGTGTGTCTGTTGTGTTGTGGTTGTCAAGGGATTGTAGGTTGTTGTTGATCTCTTGAGGGGGGATGGTGTTGTGTTGTGTGTAGCTGTTGTCAAAGAGTTCATCATTGAGATCGAGTGTGTCTGTTGTGTTGTGGTTGTCAAGGGATTGTAGGTTGTTGTTGATCTCTTGAGGGGGGATGATGTTGTGTTGTGTGTCGCTATTGTCAAAGAGTTCATCATTGAGATCGAGTGTGTCTGTTGTGTTGTGGTTGTCAAGGGATTGTAGGTTGTTGTTGATCTCTTGAGGGGGGATGATGTTGTGTTGTGTGTCGCTATTGTCAAAGAGTTCATCATTGAGATCGAGTGTGTCTGTTGTGTTGTGGTTGTTGCTATTGTTTTTGTTTTGTGTAGGGGTTATTGATATTTCTTGGTATAATTTTTTTAATATGAGCCTCATTTCTTGTATGGCTTCTTTATTTTTTTGGATTATATTTTGTGTTTCTTTGTATAAAAACAGTGTTTGTTGTGTTTCTATAACTTTTGTGAAGAGTGAGTATATGGCTTTTTCTTTTTTTTCTAGTGTTGTGGTTTTGGATAAAACAGTCCATATCGCTACTATTTTATCTAGGTTAAGTGCCAATGGAAATATATTTTGCTGTATATCTGTAAATTTTTTTTGCTTTTTACGGATATTATTGCATACATGTGTGAGGTGGGATATTGTTATGATGTTTTCTTGCTGCGTTTCGTTGTTTATTTGGATATCGTATCGTACCAACTGTCCCATAATGGTATCACATGTTAGGAGAAATTTTTTTTTGAATATTTCTAGGTCTTGGGGTGATGATTGTTGAAGTATGTTGGTATCTATATTATTTAAGGGGAGGGGTATGCTTACATTTTGATTTAAGCTGTCTATGGTGTGTTTGGGATCGGTTGTTGCTTGTAAGGTTATGGCTGTAAGGGACAAGTACAAAAGAATAAAAAAGGTAATTTTTTTCATGGTAGTATTTTTTTCCAAAAATTGTCTTTTTTTTTGATTGGGCAAAATTTTTTTAAAAATTTTGCCCAATCAGTGTTTTTTATGTGTATGGTTGTTTGGTTGTTGAATAAAAAGCAGCAAGAATGGAGGAGGATACATGATTAGGATATATAAGGGGTGCTAATGGGAGGTTTATCAAATTTGTGGTGGTTATATATACTTTGGTGTTGTTTAGTGGATCGTTCGCTCAATTGCGTTTCCAATGATAATTAGGCTGTAATTATTGCATATTACAGAAAATTAAGTTGCTTAGTTTAAGGCTTGTCAAACAATATTTTTTGCTAATATTTTTATAAAAAATATTGTTTGACTAAAACAGTTTTGTATAAGTGGGTACTCGTTTTGTAAGTTGGTGAGAAATATAGTAGATTTATCCTTATCATGCTTTTGTTTTAAAATGTCTTAAAATGTTTTTCTCTGTAAAAAAAATTAGGTACTTTGTATACTTTGTTCTGGTACTTTGTAGTATGCAAACAGTTGTTGCTACTGATGATAAAACTAACAACAATGGTGTTGAGTCAAGTAAAAAGACAACTAGTTCTCCCAAAGTTGGACGAGGATTTATGAAATCTGTTTTTAACATCGTTAAGAAATTGGGCTTTTTGGGGGTAGTTGGTGTAGGAGGTTATTATGCTTATAACTTGATTCAAAGTAATAAAAAAGAAGAAGTAGTAAGTGTGAAGAGTGATAAAAAAGAGGAAGTGGAGAAGAAGGTGGTAGTAGATGATCATGGCAATAATAGTATGCGTACTATGGTTATGATAGCTGTATTGGTGCTATTGTGTATATCATTGTTGATAGGGCTATGGTTGTTATTTGGTACTAAAAAAGAACGTGAAGACTAATTTTTTTGTGAAGAGAAAAAATATTAGGGAACTATATGTAAGCGATATTTTTTAAATATAAAATAATGTGTTAAATTTAAAAGTCCTTTTTGTACAATTGGTAATCTTAAAATTATTTATATGGATGTAAAAAACACTACTGTAAATGCTAAAAACAGTGAAAATCCAAAAGACAAAAATCTTTTATACTTGGGTGTTTTAGCTATTGTAATTGTTATTGGGGTTGTTGCTTTTTTTGCTTTTTCCTCTAAAGAAAATGCTGATAAAAAGGAGGATGTAGAGAAAAATCCACAAGAGGAATCTACTACAGTAGAAAAAAAGCAAGATACTTTTGTTTTTTTGTCTTTAGGAGATAAGTTTAAAAAACATATAGCCTTATCTACAGAAGAACTCAATAAAAAAAAGGAAAAATTGGAAGCGGATCAGAAGAAGTCTTTAGCAAGTTGTTTAGAGATAGTTTCCAAAAATTTGACAGGAGAATCAAAGACAGCATTTGACGAGATAATGAAAAAAAATTTTAAGGGTGTTTCGTATGTAGATTCATATGCTGAGTACTATAAAACTATATGCTATTTTGAATATTATTGCAGAAAAAAAGAGCCTCTTCATAAAGAAGTAATGGATATTATAAATGATAATGAAGAAATGAAAAAAGAGCTTGATAAGTTCAAAGAAGTAGCGAGAGGATTGAAGTTGATTGAAAAAGCAACTGAGGAGTTTAAGAAAAAATATAATGAAGCAACTGATAATTTAGTAAAGGCAAAAATGGTTTCTGATGTAGCATTTCAAATAAGAAGTTCTCTTGAGAAATCTCCGTATGGATCTTATAAATTGACTTATTAAAGGTTGGTTGTATTAAGGGGGATGTGTTAGTTGAAGAAAATTGCCTCAATAAAAAATTGGCATGAAAAAGGGTAGTGGTGTCTTGTGTATTTTTTTCCAAATGTTATGGTTTGATAAGTAAGGGCAAAAAAAAATATGCAATAAAGGGAAATAGATATTGCTTTTTTCTAGAAAGAAATGGTATAATGAGAAAAAGTAAATGTTTGTATTGTTTATAAGATTAAAGTTTTTAAGCAAATGTAGCGGTGGTTACTAGCAAAAATTATTTGAAGTAAACTGTTGCAAAAACCTTAAATCGTTTTCTGTAAAAAGGCGTATGTCTGGAATTTGCGACAAGAGCATAGCCATTCGCTCAATACCAATACCAAAGGCAAATCCTGAGTAGTCTTCAGGGGAAATACCACAGTTATGCAATACATTGGGATGCACCATGCCAGTTCCACCAATCTCTACCCATCCAGATTTTTTGCATACAGTACATTTTGCTCCTTTACATAAAAGACAAACGATATCGATTTCTGCACTGGGTTCTGTAAAAGGAAAAAAAGAGGGTCGTAGTCGCATCTTGATATCTTTGCCAAATAGTTCCTGAACAAAGTAGATAAGCACTTCTTTTAGATCAATAAAACTGACATTGGTGTTTATGTAAAGCCCTTCTACTTGATGAAAAACGCAATGAGACCGACTGGAGATTGTCTCTTTACGAAAAACGCGTCCTATAGACAAAATGCGAATAGGTAGCTTTTTTTCTTCCATTACGCGTATTTGCACACAAGAAGTTTGTGTGCGCAGAGACATTTTTTCTCCTTGTGGATTGGTGACAAAAAAAGTGTCTTGCATATCTCGAGCAGGATGGTGATCTGGAAAATTAAGAGCGGAAAAATTATGCCACTCATCTTCTATTTCGGGACCTTCGACAACATTAAACCCAATTTTTTTTAAAATGGCAACTATTCTTTCTCGCACTTGTGTCAATATGTGCAAAGTTCCTAGGTTATGGTAGCTGTATTGGTGCTATTGTGTATATCATTGTTGATAGGGCTATGGTTGTTATTTGGTACTAAAAAAGAACGTGAAGACTAATTTTTTTGTGAAGAGAAAAAATATTAGGAAACTGTATGTAAGCGATATTTTTTAAATATAAAATAATGTGTTAAATTTAAAAGTCCTTTTTGTACAATTGGTAATCTTAAAATTATTTATATGGATGTAAAAAACACTACTGTAAATGCTAAAAACAGTGAAAATCCAAAAGAAAAAAATCTTTTATACTTGGGTGTTTTAGCTATTGTAATTGTTATTGGGGTTGTTGCTTTTTTTGCTTTTTCCTCTACAGAAAATGCGGATCGGTTGCTGGCAGAAGAACTTAAAAAACATATAGCCTTATCTACAAGAGAACTCTGTAGAAAACTTTATAAATTGGAAGCGGATCAGAAGAAGTCTTTAGCAAGTTGTTTAGAGATAGTTTCCAAAAATTTGACAGGATACTCAAAGACAGCATTTGACGAGATAATGAAAAAAAAATTTACGGTTGTTTCGTATGTAGATCCATATGTTACGTATGTAGATTTATATGCTGAGCCCTATAAAACTATATGTTATTTTGAATATTATTGCAGAAAAAAAGAGCCTCTTCATAAAGAAGTAATGGATATTATAAATGATAATGAAGAAATGAAAAAAGAGCTTGATAAGTTCAAAGAAGTAGCGAGAGGATTGAAGTTGATTGAAAAAGCAGAGGAGTTTAAGAAAAAATATAATGAAGCAACTGATAATTTAGTAAAGGAAAAAATGGTTTCTGATGTAGCATTTCAAATAAGAAGTTCTCTTGAGGAATTTCCGTATGGATCTTATACATTGACTTATTCTTATTAAAGGTTGGTTGTATTAAGGGGGATGTGTTAGTTGAAGAAAATTGCCTCAATAAAAAATTGGCATGAAAAAGGGTAGTGGTGTCTTGTGTATTTTTTTCCAAATGTTATGGTTTGATAAGTAAGGGCAAAAAAAAATATGCAATAAAGGGAAATAGATATTGCTTTTTTCTAGAAAGAAATGGTATAATGAGAAAAAGTAAATGTTTGTATTGTTTATAAGATTAAAGTTTTTAAGCAAATGTAGCGGTGGTTACTAGCAAAAATTATTTGAAGTAAACTGTTGCAAAAACCTTAAATCGTTTTCTGTAAAAAGGCGTATGTCTGGAATTTGCGACAAGAGCATAGCCATTCGCTCAATACCAATACCAAAGGCAAATCCTGAGTAGTCTTCAGGGGAAATACCACAGTTATGCAATACATTGGGATGCACCATGCCAGTTCCACCAATCTCTACCCATCCAGATTTTTTTGCATACAGTACATTTTGCTCCTTTACATAAAAGACAAACGATATCGATTTCTGCACTGGGTTCTGTAAAAGGAAAAAAAGAGGGTCGTAGTCGCATCTTGATATCTTTGCCAAATAGTTCCTGAACAAAGTAGATAAGCACTTCTTTTAGATCAATAAAACTGACATTGGTGTTTATGTAAAGCCCTTCTACTTGATGAAAAACGCAATGAGACCGACTGGAGATTGTCTCTTTACGAAAAACGCGTCCTATAGACAAAATGCGAATAGGTAGCTTTTTTTCTTCCATTACGCGTATTTGCACACAAGAAGTTTGTGTGCGCAGATACATTTTTTCTCCTTGTGGATTGGTGACAAAAAAAGTGTCTTGCATATCTCGAGCAGGATGGTGATCTGGAAAATTAAGAGCGGAAAAATTATGCCACTCATCTTCTATTTCGGGACCTTCGACAACATTAAACCCAATTTTTTTTAAAATGGCAACTATTCTTTCTCGCACTTGTGTCAATATGTGCAAAGTTCCTACTCCTATGGTAGGAGGGGGTAACGTAATGTCTTTTTCTTCTTTTTGTGTTTTGTCTTGTACGGTCACTTTGATTTTTTCGTACCGATTTTGCACAAGATTTTTTAGCTGATTAAGTTTTATGCCAACGGTTTTGCGCTCATTGCTTGCAAGTGTGGGTAATGCATGAAACAATTGCTGAATTTTTCCTTCTTTATTAAGAAATTTTTTCTTGTAAAGTTGCAGATTGCTATCATCAAGAGGATAATCCTCTATTTCCTGTCTCAAAAGCGATATTTGATCCTCTATTTTATTCATAATAAACATTAAAAAATGATAAAAAAGACACTTGAGATAAAGTGTTTAAGTGAACAAATTTAACATTTAATCGTCATCTAAAAACTTTTGCATGCAAAAACAATCAAAAAAGGTTTTTTTTGCACATAAAAAGCGGGTGTGTTCACCTTTCTTCTCGAAAAACATCTTAAAAAGATATATTTCTCCAGATAAATTTTTAAATTTGCAGGTGGTTCAGTAGAACAAAAAAGTTGCACAAATACACTGTTTATGAAAAATCCTACCGTATTGGTCACACAATCCTATACTCCTAGTCTTGATGCTACTTACAACCAACTAAGGGAGTATTTTGGTGCAAAAATAACATTTCAAGCACTCACTGGAGTGTCTTTTTTATCTCTTCCCCAATTTAGGTTACATAAAGCTTTAATATGTGAACACACGGCATTTTTATTTACAAATCGTGTTGTCCTTGATGGTTTCTTTAAACTTGCTAAAGAGTGTAGCATTTTCTTTCCCAAAACTACAAAATACTTTTTGGCAACGGAAGGTTTACAAAACCATTTAGGAAAACATATAGAACTGCGTAAAAGAAAAATATTCTTTGGGCAAAAAGAGATTGAAGACTTGCTTTCTATTATGCATAAATATAAAAAAGAAAAATTCTTGTTGCCATGTTCGGATTTAGGCAGACCAGTAGTGAGTGATTTTTTTGCAAAAAAGAAATATCACTATACAGAATTGCCTATCTATCATACAGTATACCATGAATTACAAGGTCTACAACCGGAAGATTATGATGTAGTTGTTTTTTATAGTCCATTTTCTGTAGAAGCCTTTGCACAAAATTTTCCAAACTACAATTTTGCAACAACAAAAATCGCAGCATTCTCTTCTGCGACAATTCAAGCGGTACAAGAAAAAGGATGGAAGATTGCTATTGAGGCTCCTAGGGAACAAACTCCTTCCATGGTGCAAGGACTCATTAACTTTTTTGATAAAGTCATCAATGACACACAAGAAGATATGACAACACAACTTGCAACTCTAGCTTAAGGCAAAGTGAAGCGTATATTACTTTTGCATCAACTATAAAGTTTTTTGTTATTACTGGTCTAGATTTGTTGTGTATATTGGTAGCTCATTAAATTATAATTGGACACATGTATTTTTCCTTTTCTAAAAAGCAACGCCTCAAAAAAAAAATATGGATGGAGAAACTTTTTAAAAAAGGGGGTATCTACCATACAAAAAGTCTCTTGTGTTACTACTTACCTTGGAAGGAAATAGCCATGCATCAAATTATGGTTATAGTGGCAAAAAAACACATCAAAAAAGCAACGGGAAGGAACAAAATAAAAAGGCGTATCCGGGAAACATATCGCTTGTCGCAACATATGATTGCCTTAAATCTAGTACAATCTCCACTGCTTCTTGCTTTTATTTTTAAGGGTAAAAACAAAGAGAATGAAAGTTATAAAATGCTTGCGCAATCTATGCAAAAAATAATGATTTATCTTTGTAATAAGTATGGGAAGACATTAAATGGACAAAGATCAGAGGCTCCTTGAGTTGCGTTCTTAAAGATGCAACTCAAGGAGCCTCTGATTTGGTTGCGCTAAAATTATAGATCTTCTGCAACAATACATTCCCATAAAGCTCTTTTAAGTGTTACAAGCCCTTTTTTTTCAAAAGAAGAAATACCTAAAATAGGTACTTTTGTATCAGATGATCGTATTGCTTCCAAAATGTTCTTTAGTTTTTCTTCATTTACTAGATCTATTTTAGTAATAACAATCAAATGCTTTTTTTCTAATAACCTAGGATCATAAGTATGTAGTTCTTTTTTAAGAATAGCATAAATTTTTTTTACATTTTCTTCATCTGCAGGAATGACAAACAAAAGGGTGCGAGATCGCTCAATATGACGCAAAAACTGAAATCCAAGCCCTTTTCCTTCTGATGCTTTTTCAATAAGACCAGGAATGTCTGCCATCACAAACGATTGATTTTCCTTGTAGAAGACAATGCCTAAATTGGGTGTTAGCGTTGTAAAGGGATAGTCTGCAATTTTTGGTCTTGCAGCAGATAAAACGGATAATAATGTTGATTTGCCTGCGTTTGGAAAACCAACAAGGCCTACATCTGCCAATATTTTTAACTCTAGTTTTAAGGTGCGTACTTCTCCTTTTTGTCCTGATTGTGCATACCGGGGGGTTTGACGTACAGCTGATTTAAAATGTGTGTTGCCAAGTCCACCACGACCTCCTTTGGCTACTACACACTTTTGGTTTTCTGCTAAAATTTCGTCTAATAACACTCCGTTTTCATCTTGAATAACAGTACCTACGGGTACTGGTAAAATCAAATCCTCTCCATTGCGACCTTTTTTTTGATTACTACTTCCATCTGTGCCATGTGTTGCTACCAAATGCTTACGATAACGAAAATCAAGTAATGTGCGTATGTTTTTTTTACCTTCTAAAATAATGCTTCCTCCATTGCCTCCATCTCCACCATCTGGTCCTCCTTTAGGGATACAGCGACCTCGATACAAATGTTGAGAACCTGCTCCACCATTTCCTGCACGCACAAAAATATTGATTTCATCAATAAAATCTTTTTTTCTCATAGTGTTTTCTATTGCTACAAAAGTAATTCTTTCATGACTAGTTTAAAAACTAAGACCATAGTCTTTATCAAAAATGTATCTAGATAATAACTGTCATCTTTTTTAAAGGGTGCTTTTGATAAATTCCCAAATTACAATACTCATACATGTAGCTACGTTCATGGATAGTTTTGTTCCGTACTGTGGAATTTCTATGCATATATCTGCTATGTCTAAAATATTTTGTTGAATACCTAAAAGCTCATGTCCAAAAATAAGGACACATGGCTTTGCTATTGTGTTAAAATTTACTTTGTGTAAAGGTATAGAGCCATCTGCTAATTCAACAGCAATGATATAATAGCCTTGTTGTTTCAGATGCTGAACAAGTATTTCAAGATTAGCAACATGTGTCCAAGATACAATTTTTTCTGCTCCTAGAGCTGTTTTTTGTATTTGCAAGTGAGGGGGAGTAGGTGTGATGCCTCCTAAATAAATATGCTCAAGTAGAAAAGCATCGCTTAGCCGAAAGGTTGCTCCTACATTATATCCACTTCTGATGTTGTCTAAAACAAGAGAAATAGGATGTTTGGGCGTGTTTAAGAAACTTTTTTCAGATAATCGCTGACAGTTCAGTAAAGTTTTTTTCATATTGGATACGAAGTGCCTTAACTTTTTACAAGACCTGCTTTAATCATTATACTTTGGAAAGCATCAGGTTGGTTCATTGCTAAATCTGCAAGGACTTTTCTATTGATATGGATGTTTTTTTCTTTAAGCGTACACATGAATTTACTATAAGAAACTCCTAGCATGCGTGTAGCAGCATTAATGCGTTGAATCCACAAAGCACGAAAAACTCTCTTTTTTGCTTTTCTATCTCGATAAGCATAACTCCAACCTTTTTCAAGTGTGTAGCGTGCTACTTTAGGTAAACTTTTCCTAAGGCCCCAAAATCCTTTAGCCTGGTTTAAAATTCTTTTTTTCCTAGCTCTAGAAGCAGGAGCATTCGTTGATCTAGCCATGTTTATTTATTAAAGTTATGACAATAGTCTAAGTATTCTTGGCATATCAGCCTTGCTGACCAAGACGAGTTTACGGTCTTGGCGCTTTACCTTTTTTTTCCTTTTGCGCAGATTGTGGCGCATAAAAGAGGGCTTACAAAGTAAGGCACCACTTCCTGTACGCTTAAAACGTTTTTTTGCAGATGAATTTGTTTTTGTCTTTGGCATTGTTTTACATTAAAAGATCAATTTTTTTTCTTGACTGGGTCAATAATAGTGAACATTTGACGACCTAGCAACTTTATGGGATGTTTTAGTTTGCCCCCAGACTCTTCTAGCACTTGGGCAAGCTTATGCAGTTGCTCTTCTCCTAATGTTCTATGCACATAGAAATCCCTTGCTTTTTTAAAAAAAATCTCAATGCGCACACTTGCACCCTCTTCTAAAAACTTCACAGCATGTCTTTTTTTAAAATCAAAATCATGTGTACCAATATTCGGAGCTATCCGTATCACTTTCATTGGTACTTTATTCGTTCTTTCTTTTGCTTTTTTTATCTTTTTTTGCTCAAACTTAAATTTGGAAAAATCCATAACTTTACAAATAGGATAATCTCCTTTTGCAGATATTTCAATAAGATCCAAGCCTTTTCCTCTTGCTATTTGCAATGCTTGACTTATATCATAAATATCTGGTGCTATACCTTCTCCAACCAATCTCACTTTACTTGCTAGAATTTTTTCGTTGATGCGGAAATATTCTTCTTGTTTTCTCGTATACCGATTGTTGTATCTTCCGTTTTTAGTAGTATTAATAGCCAATTTCGATTATATTTGCTGTTACAAACGTAATGCTACTCATTTTTAAGGATTTTTTTGCATTTTAGCACAAAAAGCCTTCTTGACAAAACATCACATATAGTATGCAAATATACGAAATTTAAAGGATTAAAAACAAAAATACAGCTATGTATTCATGCTATCTCTATGATAAAACTACTTTTATCATTAAAGTTAACTAAAGATACAAAATGGTGAAATCATAAAACAAAAACCTAACATTGATGTATTTTTTAAAAAATTCACTAACATTGCATATGTTACAATTAACTCTGATCGAATCTAAATTACTATGAATACTATCGCACAATATAATGAAGAGCAAATAGGTTATTTACTGCAGTTGCAAGCTGTGGATAAAAAACTTGATAGCTTGGAAGAACAACGTGGAAATCTCCCAGAAATGGTTACGAGGCTACAAGAGATGATCGAAGAAATCAAAAAAAACAAAGCAACTTTACAAATACGTGTACAGGAATACACAGTTGCTATTGTAACGCAAGAAGAAAAGCAACGGGAAGCTACACAGTTGGTAGAGCAGTATGAAAATGATCAACAAGCAACAGAAAACCCACAAGAATATAAACTCATTGCAAAAAACCTAGAAGTGGCAAGACTAGATTTATTATTAGCAAAAAAGAAAATAAGAGACTATCAATACACCATTACTAGAGAAGAAATGAAAATAGAAGATCTAAGTAAAGAAATAGAAAAACAAACAAAAATCTTACTGGAAAAACAAAAAACATTACAAGACATAGATAAGGGAAATGAAGAAAAAATGGATGATTTGTCTAAAAAGAAAGAAAAAATTATTAAAAATCTACATATACAATTCTATAGCCTATACAAAGATATCCGTGAAAAACAACCAGACGTACTTGCAAAAGTTGTTGATGAAGCGTGTGATGGATGCTATTTGGTAGTACCACCACAAATACAAGCAGACATTCAAGAAAGTGAAAAAATTATCACTTGTGAAACCTGTTGCCGTATTCTTGTATCTGTAGAAATACCTGTAGTAGAAGAAGGCACAGAAAAAGTAAAAAGAAGAACAACAAGAAAAAAAGTTCAAAAAAAAGAAGAGAAATAATCAGCGTTCATATGCTCAACTACTTTGGCAAAAGTAAAAATTTATATATATTGCAAGGGTGCATAGGTAAGACTTAGGGGGAACTAGCTCAACTGGTAGAGCGTTTCGATGGCATTGAAAAGGTTAGGGGTTCAAGTCCCCTGTTCTCCACACTTCACCTTATAAAAAAACTATACCTCTGCACATCAACACTGAACAAAAAAGCCATGAACCATCACACAACGAGTTGGCGTACACACAATTGTGGAGAACTTCGACTCATCGACCAAAAAAAACAAGTTAAAATTTGCGGTTGGGTACAAAAAATCCGAGATAAGGGACATCTTATATGGATGGATATACGCGATAGGTATGGTATTACCCAAGTCTGCATAGAAAAAGAAAAAAATCCAACTCTAGTGCAAGAAATACGTGTCATTACACTGGAGAGCGTTGTGCAAATAACAGGAAAAGTTGTGGAACGTATTGCAAAAAACCCCAATATACCCACAGGAGATATTGAAATCATACCTCATGCCATCCATGTTATCAACAAGGCAAAAGAACTTCCTTTTACGTTGCAACATACAGATACAGATGTGCGTGAAGAGCTTCGCATGCAATATCGCTACCTCGATTTGAGACGTTCTCAACTGCAACAAAATTTACTTTTGCGTCATCAAGTGACACAGGAAATAAGAACTTTTTTAACAAGTGAAAATTTTGTTGAAATAGAAACTCCCATCCTCATTAAATCGACACCAGAAGGAGCGCGTGATTTTATTGTACCTTCCCGTATCCATCCTAATCAGTATTACGCTTTACCCCAATCTCCACAGTTGTTAAAACAAACATTAATGATTGGTGGCCTAGATAGATATTACCAAATAGCAAAGTGTTTTCGTGATGAAGATTTACGTGCAGATCGACAACCAGAATTTACACAAATAGACATTGAAGCCTCTTACGTACGTGCTAAAGACATCATGGATATCTGCGAAAAAATGGTACAAAACCTTTGGAAAAATATATTAGGTATTGAACTGCCAACGTTCGCCTGTATGACTTACCAAGAAGCTATGACATTCTATGGTAGTGATAAGCCAGATCTTCGATGGAACATGCCTTTTGTTAATATTACTGAAAAAGCCCAAAAAGGTTGTTTTGAAAACGTTACGAATGTACTTGCCATTTGCGTTCATAACGGTACTCAATATTCTCGTAAAATACTAGATACAATACAAAATTACTTCAAAGAACACTATGCGGATCTTGGTCATCTTGTGTATGTTAAATATGATATTACAGGTGAAATAAAATCTTCTGTAGATAAATTTTATACAAAAGAAGAACTGAAACATTGGTTAATACAAACAAATGCCAGTTTAGGTGATTTATTACTCATTTTAGGAAGCAAAGCAAAAACCATTCAAAAAACTTTTGCAGATATCCGTAACGAATTTATCAAAATTGCAACCATTGCACCCATCAAAAAATATGCCCCATTGTGGGTGATTGACTTTCCTTTATTTGAATATATAGATGGAAAACTGCAAGCTATGCATCATCCATTTACCTCTCCTAGAAAACAAGATGAACACTTGTTAAATACAGATCCTACAAACGTCATTGCACAAGCCTATGACCTTGTTATCAATGGCCAAGAGATTGGCAGTGGATCTATACGTATGCATGAGCGCTTATTACAAGAAAAAATATTGTCTCTTGTAGGACTTGATAAAAAAAGCATGGAAGACCGTTTTGGATTCTTATTAAATGCCCTTGATTATGGTGCTCCTCCACATGGTGGCATTGCCTTAGGGTTGGCACGACTGTGCATGATTTTAGGAAGCAGTAAAGCAATTCGCGACTATATAGCATTTCCCAAAAATAACCAAGGACGTGATACCATGATGAATGCTCCTTCGTTTATTGAATAGTTATAAAAGTTTAAACTAGAACAAAAAACTACAACACTAACTCCTTTAAAAATTCAAAAAAACAATTTTTATTTAGCTTGAAATTTTTGCCGAAGATAATGGGCAGTTGTATTATCTGCAAGCTTGATCATCTCATCTGGAGTACCAGCGAAAGTAACTTTACCCCCTTGAATGCCACTACCCGGTCCAATGTTAATAATCCAATCT
Organism: uncultured Bacteroidota bacterium; assembly: GCA_942492555.1. Classification (GTDB taxonomy): domain Bacteria; phylum Bacteroidota; class Bacteroidia; order Cytophagales; family Amoebophilaceae; genus JBCCVH01. The sequence continues at coordinate 52,433 of CALOEX010000003.1, forward strand.
ACAGCCTTTATGATATCCAAGTGATGTTCTATAACCAATACAGTATGACCTTGCTCTCTTAATTGATTAAATGCTACAATAAGTTTTTGAACATCATGAAAATGCAATCCCGCACTAGGTTCATCAAAAATAAAAAAAGTAGGATGCATTGTATCTTGCATATTTAAGCAACGTGCTATTTTTACCAGTTGCGACTCACCTGTACTAAAAGTACTGGAGCATTGTCCTATTTTTAAAAAACTCATACCCAATTCTTTCAAAGGTTTAAGCTTCCTAGTGATTACAGGGTGATTCACAAAAAAAGATAAACTCTCCTCTACACTCATATCAAGCACTTCAATAATATTTTTACCCTGGTAAGTCACTTCAAGAACCTCTTGTTGAAAACGAGTCCCATTACATGCTTCACAAGCTAAAACAACATCTTCCATAAATTGCATATCAATACTAATCTCACCATCGCCATGGCACTCTTCACAACGTCCTCCTCGTGTATTTAAAGAAAAAAAAGCACTGGTATAATCACGTTCTATAGCTAATGGCTGTTGTGCAAAAAGCTCACGGATATATTGGTAGACTTGTAAATAAGTAATCAGATAGGAGCGTTTAGATTTATTGAATGCATTTTGTCCCATATAAACAACATGATGCAATTTGTTCACATCTCCTGTAATAGGAAAATACAGGCTATTATTTGGATTTTGCAACCCTAGATGATAAGCTAAAGAAGGATATAGTATATCTTGAATAAGAGTTGATTTACCACTACCACTAACACCTGTAACGGCAGTAAAAACTCCTAGGGGAAACCTTACAGTTATATTTTGAAGATTGTTTCTATTAACATGTTGCAATGTGATATAATCTTTTGCCTTTTTACGTTTTGCGGGAATTGGAATGGTACGTTTTCCTAATAAATAGTCAGCAGTATAGCTGTTTTTTGCATGTTTCAAATCTTTTAAACCACCTTGAAACACTAGGTTGCCCCCTTTGATACCAGCTTCTTGCCCAAGATCTATAATGGTAGAAGCCGCGCGCATGATAAGTTCTTCATGGCCTACAACAACAACAGTATTCCCTGCATTTTTTAGATCAACCAATGTTTCTATCAATTTTTCTGCATCATGTTTATGGAGTCCTGCAGTAGGTTCATCAAAAATATACAATGTATCTACCAAAGGGCTTCCTAAAATTTTTGCCAAACGTGCACGTTCATATTCTCCTCCGGAAAGTGTATTCATTTTCCGGATAAGATTAACATAGCCCAGCCCTACCTTTTTAAGATAGAAAAGCCGGTTATTAATTTCTTCTAAAAGAATGGTAGCTACCTTTTGTAGGTAACCTGGAATAGTTATGGTTTGAAAGAAATCAGCAAGATCATCTATAGACATATTCAGAATATCAATAACACTTTTATTATTGATTTTAACATAGGATACTTCTTGACGCAATCCACAACCTTGGCAAGATTCACAAGAGATAAATCCCTGATAATGTGCATATAAGATACGATTCTGAATTTTATTTTTTTCCCTAGCTAGTTTTTCAAAAAAAGCATATATGCCTGTTACTTGTTTGTTCCCATGCCAAAGAAGCTTTTTTTCTTCTGGTGTAAAATCTTGATAAGGGCAATCCAGTCGCAGATTCGTTTTTTTTAACGCTTCTTTATAAGAGGAAAACATCGTGTTTTCCCAAGGTAAAATAGCACCATGCTCAATGGATAATTCTTGATAAGGAATAACCTTGCAAGCATCAATCCCCCAATACTGTCCTAAACCATTGCATTTTTTGCATGCTCCCTCTGTATTATTAAAACTAAAAAAGTGAGAAGAAGGTTTTTCAAAAGTAATTCCATCCGCTTCAAAACGATCAGAAAACAGCTTTTTTTCCTTTCCTACTACATGTACAAAACAAGTTCCTAGCCCTTCAAAAAAAGCTGTTTTCGCAGACTCTGCAATACGTGATCTACAGGATGAGTCAGCAGTTACCTGCAACATATCAACAACAATATAAACAACTTTAGGAAATTGAAAAGAATCATCTTCCAATACATCTTCAATATATTTGATAGCATCATCATACATAATGCGTGTGAACCCCTTACTCAATTCTATTTCTAAAGCTTCTTGCCAAGAACGCCCCTTGGGAATAGTCAAAGGAGCAACGATGATTCCCCTGTTATCCAAAGCATATTGTTGCATATAAACAACCACATCTTCAACAGTATCCTTTTTTACGATTGTACCACTAATAGGTGAAAAAGTACTTCCTATATGTGTATATAGCAGTTTAATATAATTGTATATATCTGTAGAAGTCCCAAGTGTAGCACGTGGATTTTCAATGCTTTTTTTTCTATTGAGACCAATACTAGGCAATATTCCTTGAATACTATCTACAGGAGGAGGGCTTATTTTTTCTAGAAACTGTCGTGCATGCGTGCTGAAACTTTTGATATAACGAAGACTACCTTCCGCAAAAAGAGTACCAAAGCCCAATGCTGTTTTTCCCGAACCTGCAATACCCGTAATGGCTATTAGTTCATTGTAAGGAATATCAACATCAACACTCTTTAAGTTGTTCGTTTTTGCACCTCGAATACGAATGCAATGGTGCTGGTAATTTGTTTCCTTCATAAAAAATTCCATTAAGTCCCTTAAACACTACAACTGCTTGTTGGTGCCAACCCCTGTATTCCCATGTTTAAACTTAAAAGATATAACCATACATATACCACCAATCACACAAGAGTTAAACAACTGTATAAAATAAGTTATAGTTGCATAAATATCTGCATCTTCTTTAGCAACACCAAAATTTTCCAAAGCAACTGGAACTAAAAGCTGATAAAGTAAAAGCCCATGTCCCGTAGGTATAAGATGGCTGAAATTTAAAGCGATAAAAACACATACTGCAGGTGCCAAGCTATATTGTAGAGAAAGCATATTGGTTGCCTTTAAGGCAAAAAGACTCAAATATTCCAGTAAAAAATAAAAAAGAAGTATCAATATCGTACATACCCAAAACAACCATGAATTACCACGGAACATTATGCGAACAGACATAAACACCTCTTTAAAAAAAGTACTTATGCTACGCAAAATATGCTTACTATGAAGCAACCAAGCCACAAATAATATAAGACCTAAAACAATAAGCATAAACACCACAGGTGATGTATTCGATAATGCCAATAAGTGCTTTTTCATTTCAACAAAAGCTAAAGCAGACATACTTTTAAACGAAGAAAAAAAGAAAAACGAAGAAAAAATAAAAAAAACCACCATCAAAAGCATATCAACACCTCTCTCTATCATAACACCTGCCAAAGCATGTTTGACAGGAACATTATGCATACGCAATAAACTTTGACACCTCATCCCCTCACCCAGACGCCCAGGTAGACCATTGAAGAAAAACCCAGTCATTTCTGCACAATATACTTTATGGAAAGGTACATTTTGACCATGCTTTTTCAACAGTAATGACCAACGGTAGCTACGCAGTCCATGGTTGATCAAATGTGCAACAGCCGCAAATACAATCCACTTAAAATAAATGTTAGTCTTCTGTGCTTTCAACTCGCTAAAAGACATGTTCCTATACACATAACCAAGGAGAAACAAGCCTAAAAAAGCAAAAAACAAAGAAATTTTATATTGGTTTGATTTTATCATTTTTAATTTATCTTTTGAAAACTAACTCAAAGTAACTAAATTAGCCCTTATTTCAATGGAAAATGCATAAAAAAATACTTTATATCGCAACGGAAGTAGATCCTTTCTTCAAACTCTCTTCTTCTGCTTCTATTGTGGCTCAATTAACACAAGCCATGGTTGCAGAAAAGTGTGAAGTGCGTGTTATTATGCCCAAATTCTCCGTCATTAATGAGCGAAAACATCGCATTCATGAAGTACAACGCTTGTATGGCGTAAATATATGTGTAGAAGAAGAAAATATTTCCCTTATTGTCAAAGTCGCTTCCTGCTCTAAAAGCAAAGTACAAATCTATTTCATAGACAATGAAGAACTATTTCAAACAAAAAAAATATTTCATGACAAAAATGGTACTTTCTACCCCAATAACGACATTCGCGTTGCCTTTATATGCAAAGCAGCATGGGCCATCTTAGAAAACTTAGGGTGGGCACCAGACATCATACACTGTTTTGGATGGCAATGGGTTTTTATACCTCTATACGGCAAACGCGTATACAACAAAATGTCCCTTTTTAAAAACATCAAATTCATACAAACATATGGTCCAGACTACTTTAAAAATCCTTTTGGAGAAAGCATGATCAAAAAAGTATACATGCGTCTCATAAAACCCCAAGACTTAGAACCATTAGGAAATGAAGCCAGTTATGTAAATTTCTTGCAAATGGCAAAACAATATGCAGATGCCACTACCTACTCCTTCAGCGAATCACATACACCAATCCTAGAAAACCTCAAAGAAATACAAACCACATGCATCTCCGACGATGAACACCTCATTGACAACTATAGAAAAATGTACGATAACCTACTAGATCCCAACAAATAATCCCTCAAACCACAAAGTTAAAAAACCCTTTTAAAACAAAAGATATTTAGTTAACTTTGCCCTATGAACAACTTCCTCGTTTCCGCCAGAAAATATCGCCCCAATTTCTTCCATGAAATAAAAGGGCAAGACCACATCGTCACAACCATTCAAAACGCCATAAAACACAACCAAATCGCTAGCGCCTTCCTCTTTTGTGGCACCCTTGGATCCGGCAAAACATCCCTAGCACGCATTTTAGCAAAAGCACTCAACTGCCAAAAAACCACCCCCTTAGGAGAACCCTGTAGCACCTGCCAGCATTGTACACAAAGAACACCCCTCAATATACATGAACTTGATGCCGCCTCCCATAACTCAGCTGAAGACATGCGCAAAATAGTCGAACAAATACGATACTGCCCACCAAACGGCAAAAAAATGATCATCATCATCGATGAAACACACATGCTCTCCAACGCTGCCCTCAATGTACTCCTAAAACCCCTTGAAGACACCCCAGCACATGTAGTATTTATGCTCATTACAACAGAAAAACACAAAATAATCCCCACAATACTCTCCCGTTGCCAAATCTTTGACTTCCATGCCATCTCCACCCTAGAAATTCAAAAACACCTCCAGCAAATAGCACAAAAAGAAAATATCACCTGCGACCAAGAAGCAATCCAACTCATTAGCGAAAAAGCCAATGGATCCCTCAGAAACGCCCTATCCATGTTTGACCTCGTCGTCACTTTCGGAGGCAAAAAAATACTAGCCTACAAAGCAACCCTACAACACCTAAACCTACTAGAAACATCCATCTACTTCTCAATCACAGACGCACTATACACAGGGAACATAGCACATGCACTCATAGAATACGACAAAATTCTACGCACAGGATTCGATGGACTCTTCTTCGTTACAGGACTCGGACAACACCTACGCAACCTCCTACTAGCACAAACAACACAAGCCACCAACATATTACACGTACCTAAAAAAGACGAAAAAACATACATAGAAAAAGCCACCCAAATACATCCAAAATTTATCTACCAAGCACTAGCACTCATACAAAATTGTGAACTAAACTACAAAACCACCATAGACCCCAGACTACATGTAGAAATATCCCTCATCAATATAAGCCAAATCAACAAAAAAACACAACAAACACACACCACACAACCAAATACAGAACAAACACCCCAGCAAAAAATATTCCACAACCCTACCACAGAAAGCCCCCTTATCAAAACTCCTTCAAACACCCTATCCAACAACATATACACCCCTGTCTCCATAAAAGAAAACACAGAAGATACAACCATAGCCAGTGAACCACCTCCAGCTCCACTAGCAACCAGCAAAAAACGCACCATCACAATCCCAACCATAAAAGCACTCCAAGAAAAAATCCAGCAAAATGAAAATACCACTTCATCCACTCAAAAAGAAAAAAAAAAACCTAAACTCACACTGAATATAATCCAAAAACATTGGACCACCTACACACAAACAATAGAATCCAGCAACCTGCAAGGATACCAAGCATTACAATGCCCCCTTCAATTAAACAATCAAACCATTGTCGCTACCCTACACAATCCAGCAAACGAAAATGTTGCCAATGCATTACACCCAAATTTGCTTTCTTACCTCCAAAAAAAACTACAAACAACAGCACTAACACTCATTTTTCAAACCCAACAAAAAAAACCATACTCCGACCAAGAAAAATTAAATGACCTAATCCAAAAACACAACCCCATCAACTATCTACAACAACAACTCGAGCTTACCACTTAATCCCCATCCCATGTCATACAACCAATCAACACTCATCACAAAATACTTTCCTCTCAACACCATCCAACAACAGCAAATAGCAACACTACAACATCACTATACCCACTGGAACAAAAAAATAAACCTCATCTCCAGAAAAGACATAAATAACCTCTACCTACACCATGTCCTCCACAGCCTAAGCATCGCAAAACTAATCTCATTTAACCCCCAAAGCCACATCCTAGACCTAGGCACAGGAGGCGGATTTCCAGGAATACCCCTAGCCATACTCTTTCCACAAGCCCATTTTACACTCGTAGATAGCATCGCAAAAAAAATCAAAGCAGTACAAAATATTGTTCAAGAACTAAAACTTCAAAACATAACCATCCACTGCACCCGTGCAGAAACCCTACAACAAACCTATGACTTCATCATAGGCAGAGCAGTAACAAACCTTACAACCCTTTATCATTGGGTTCAAGACAAAATCAAAAAAGAAAACACCCATAACATCCCCAATGGCATTCTCTATTTAAAAGGAGACATAGAAAAAAACACAACACATCCCCAAAATACCCAATACACAACACATCCCATCCAACACTTTTTTCAAGAACCCTTCTTCAGCACAAAATATATTGTACACCTATTTCCAACACAGACCTAGACACTCCTCAGCACTTCAGAAAGCCTTTGAGCCAAATCCTCCATAGAAATCTGACAAACACGACCCCCAACATCATCACTCTCCTGCCCAAGAATAGGAATAAGATGTATGTGAGCATGCGGAACTTCCAAACCATGTACTTTTACCCCTACTCGCAGACATGACACCACCTGCTTGATACCACCTGCTACACGTTTAGAAAAACACATTAACGCCCCTAATGCATCATCAGCTATATCAAAAAAATAATCCGTAACCTTTTTCGGAACAACCAACGTATGCCCTACTACAACAGGATTAATATCCAAAAAAGCAATATGATCCTTATCTTCCGCAACAATAAATGCCGGAATTTTCCGTTTGATAATCTTTGTAAAAACCGTTTCCCTTTCCATAAACATTAAGTAAAACACACTATCCCATATACATCCCCATTTACCAATAAAAAACCCACCCACAAGCACAAGAAAAGAAAAACGACAAGCAATACATTCCTTACTTATTTACCCAGTATTTCCTCCACAAGCACAGTAAGTTCATTAGCAACCCTTTGCATACCCAGCCTTCTTGCCATAGGAATAAACAACACCTTCGTTTCCTCTGCTATTGCAAGTTGGCGATCAGATTCTTTTGCACCCAGCGTACGCATATTATGCAACCTATCCAACACCTTAATAAGCATGGCATACTCATTCCCATTTTGAACCAAAGCATGCAACGTTTCCATTTTGCCTACTTTCACCTTAGGTCTATTTGCCCTATTGTAAAGATGAGATACCTGCTTTACAATCTCCGCTACATTGTTACCAAACATTGTTCGCAACTGTTTAGAAGTATAAGGAGTATCCTCAAAAATATCATGCAACAAAGCAGCAATGACAAGATCTGCCAACATCCCTTGATCTACTTGTATAACATCTTTATTTTCTAACAAAATAGTGGCAACCGCAAGAGGGTGCAGATAATAAGATTCCCCAGATTTCCTTTTTTGGTGGTAGTGATAGTGCTTAGCTACTTTTAACGCCTCTCTGATATGATCTTTATCCAATCCATGTGCCTCCGCTAAACGTAAAAACCCTTTGTCTGTATCACTTTCTATTTGCTCTAAATCACGGAGATCCTCCACAACATACCTGTCAATTTTAGGTCGTATGTTTTTAAGGTTTACAGGAATCACATAAGTTTGTATCAATGTGTCACCTTCTTTTTCTATAGAAAGAAATCCATAATGTGCACGTGTAATACGCTTATTTTCCAAAACCCCTATATGGTTGAGCGTCTCTATTTTCGTATTAGAGTCATAAGGCCTGTAATCTTGTCCGCTCGCATTGCATTTCTCTTGGTTATTTGTAAAGATAAAACGGATAGCTTTTTCCGGTTCTTTTTTGTAAATAGCAGGTACTTCATAGTCAAGATAAACATCATTGACAAAGCAGTTTACATCTGTATCTGGATAAACGTCAGCAAAAATATGCAAAGCATTAGCAATGAGATTTTTGATTTGAAAAGAGTCGCCAACCACAATGCTTGCTGAGGATTCATTGTGTAGTGTAAGTTTACCAAGGGGTAATGTTTCATATGTAATGATTTCCCTAGCATCATTCAATAGATTCTCTAAGGGGTGCTTTTCTATCACAATGTTTAAATAAGAACTAGAAGACTCACCAATATAGTTGTAATAGCCCATGATGTCTTCCAATTTTTCTAGAATATCTTTATCTACTTCTTTGCTTTGCAACCTATCGATACACTTTTGCATCTCTTTCATCATAGCATGTTTTTCATGTAATGCATCATAGACTTGTGCACTGTTTGTTTCATGGCTTAGCAAAAGCTCTCCCCGCGCTATTTTAAAGTTAACCATAAGTGCTTCCATTCGCTCTTTCTCTTGGTGTAGCTTTCTAAAAAATGTCATCACTATAGTCAACGCTAAAATACAAGAAGGTAATAGCCAATCTGCTTTAGCACCTAATATAGGAAAAAAGATCCCTGTAAGAATCTTGTTGTAGGATATTGCAGATACAATGGCAGTTAGACTCATAAACCAAAAAATAGCTCTATATGTGTGTAGACCTAGGAATATAATACTGGAAACTGCATAAAAAACAATTGCACCATTTGGGTCTGCCAATATCAAAAATGTAGGTAAGAATGCCCAACAATACCAGAGTGTTACATGATATACTTTGTTGAAATAAGGTTTGAGCCTATCTTTCCAATGTCCTTCCGTCATGATGATAAAAGAGAGAACAAGAGATATTAAACGAAGAAACAATAACAACGTTTCGTTTAGCAGAGGACTTTTATAAGGAATTAAAACCGATCCTAAAGTGAAAATAAATGTAAAAAACCCTATGCTTGAAGGATTTCCGAGCGTAAAAGATTTTTCAAAATAAGAAGTAAACGTATGCTTATTTTCTTTCCAAAGGTCTTCTTCCAAGTTTATGAAGAGAAATCCTTTATTTTCTAAATAATGGGTGACTAAAAATGCGATTATGCTTATAATAACAGCTAGCAACCAAGCGGATTGTAAGATATAGAAAGTTTCGCCCATCAAAAGATGTCGAGCTTTAAAAATTCTCTCAGTTATAAAATTGAGAATAGAGGAAATTGGTGGAACTTGCCATTGAAAAGACGTATAGGCACCACCGACTACCACAAAAAATGCAGTAATATTGATAATGAAAGAGCGAGAAGAACCTTTAAATCCTAGGCATCCCATGAAAAACGGTATGGACACTGCAGAAAAGAAAACCATAGCATAGCCAAGTAAATCAACTATTTCTTTTTTGTTCCATAGTAATCCGAGCATTGTACATAATGCGCCAATAGCAATTGTAGTGAAGCGTACCTTTCTCATTGTTTTCTTTTCATCTTTTTCGTTTTGTATCACATTGATGACATCGTGAACAAAAATAATAGCAACTGCATTGAGAAAAGAGTCAATAGTAGAAACAATCATTGCACACACTACCAATAAAAATGCAACTTGCCCTATTGTCGACGTACATAAATATCCTACAAGATCAAAATCAGAAATATCCTCGATTGTTTTCGGTGCATTTGAAATCACAAAACGCTTTATGGTCACCCCTAAGATTAAAAAGCACAAAAATGGATACACAATTGCAAAAGAAGTAAACATCTGTTTAATATTTTTTTTGGTTCTACTCATCAAAACCCTTTGAATTACCGGAGGAGACATAATCATAGTAGGAAAAAGAGACCAAAACAACAAACTTCCTGGACGTTTTATCAAATCCTTACCAAAAGCACTTAACGAAAGATGGTCAGATTTAACACGTGCCTCTTGAAGAATCTTTATATAACTATAATCTCTGTTCGCAAAAAAGAAAAACACTAAAAGACCAACTATAATCACCAATGCTTGAAATACATCTGTTTTTGCCACAGAACGCACACCTCCCAAAAACGTATAGAAAGTTATGATAGTGCCTACTATCCCAATAACAAAAGGTGCAGGCAGACCCAATGTGATACCCATATTACCACTGGCTACAAGCTGAGCAATAATGATAAATAAACAGAAAAAAATAGATATAAAAGCAGTTAAAAATCGTGCATACTTTCCATACAAACTATTCATAATATCTGGCAACGTTAGCTCTGTTCTAAAATTTACCAAACGTGGGAAAAAAAAAACACCAAACATAAATGTACTAAAAGCAAAAGTTAGTAATGTAATCATACCCTTTAACCCCAACATGTATATGTATCGAACACCCATGTTCGTTGGGTTATATATAGTCGCCACCATCGTTGCCATGAGTGCACCCACAAAAAGATTCTTATTTGCAATGGCATAATCACGCATCGTTTTTACACCTCGTCCTGCCCAGAGACCAAGGAAAAGGCTTGCGCATAAGAAAAGAGATACAGCTATCAAATTAAATGTTGTATTGTACATGTGTTTTTAATAAAAAATAAAGCAAAGACTAGAATAATCTTAATACTTTTTTACTAGAAACAAAAAAAACCAAGCCTTTTCTAAAAACCATTACAATTTATCAAAAAAGAACACCTACCTTTTTTATAACTTTCTCGTACTTACCGCAAAGTTTTGCGTTAGATCATTAACATTTTCACAACGAACAGTATTCTTTAGTATCTTTGTCAGCATTTTGGAAATAAATAACTAGAAAAAATTGGCACATGTAAACACGATAGAAAATTATCATCTTCCTGATTTAATTTCCTTGCTGAGAAAACAGATTTTACAAGCTGATTTTTCGCTTTTTTATGAATCCATTCCAATCATTCAAGGCAATTCCTGTGATTTTTTGGAATACTTTAGCCGTCTTTGCAATTTTGTCAACAAATCCATTGTCGCATGGTTCAATGGAAAAAAACAAAAATCATTCCTTACTTATTTACCCAGTATTTCCTCCACAAGCACAGTAAGTTCATTAGCAACCCTTTGCATACCCAGCCTTCTTGCCATAGGAATAAACAACACCTTCGTTTCCTCTGCTATTGCAAGTTGGCGATCAGATTCTTTTGCACCCAGCGTACGCATATTATGCAACCTATCCAACACCTTAATAAGCATGGCATACTCATTCCCATTTTGAACCAAAGCATGCAACGTTTCCATCTTGCCTACTTTCACCTTAGGTCTATTTGCCCTATTGTAAAGATGAGATACCTGCTTTACAATCTCCGCTACATTGTTACCAAACATTGTTCGCAACTGTTTAGAAGTATAAGGAGTATCCTCAAAAATATCATGCAACAAAGCAGCAATGACAAGATCTTCCAACATCCCTTGATCTACTTGTATAACATCCTTATTTTCTAACAAAATAGTGGCAACCGCAAGAGGGTGCAGATAATAAGATTCCCCAGATTTCCTTTTTTGGTGGTAGTGATAGTGCTTAGCTACTTTTAACGCCTCCCTGATATGATCTTTATCCAATCCATGTTCCTCCGCTAAACGTAAAAACCCTTTGTCTATATCACTTTCTATTTGCTCTAAATCACGGAGATCCTCCACAACATACCTGTCAATTTTAGGTCGTATGTTTTTAAGGTTTACAGGAATCACATAAGTTTGTATCAATGTGTCACCTTCTTTTTCTATAGAAAGAAATCCATAATGTGCACGTGTAATACGCTTATTTTCCAAAACCCCTATATGGTTGAGCGTCTCTATTTTCGTATTAGAGTCATAAGGTCTGTAATCTTGTCCGCTCGCATTGCATTTCTCTTGGTTATTTGTAAAGATAAAACGGATAGCTTTTTCCGGTTCTTTTTTGTAAATAGCAGGTACTTCATAGTCAAGATAAACATCATTGACAAAGCAGTTTACATCTGTATCTGGATAAACGTCAGCAAAAATATGCAAAGCATTAGCAATGAGATTTTTGATTTGAAAAGAGTCGCCAACCACAATGCTTGCTGAGGATTCATTGTGTAGTGTAAGTTTACCAAGGGGTAATGTTTCATATGTAATGATTTCCCTAGCATCATTCAATAGATTCTCTAAGGGGTGCTTTTCTATCACAATGTTTAAATAAGAACTAGAAGACTCACCAATATAGTTGTAATAGCCCATGATGTCTTCCAATTTTTCTAGAATATCTTTATCTACTTCTTTGCTTTGCAACCTATCGATACACTTTTGCATCTCTTTCATCATAGCATGTTTTTCATGTAATGCATCATAGACTTGTGTACTGTTTGTTTCATGGCTTAGCAAAAGCTCTCCCTTCGCTATTTTAAAGTTGACCATAAGTGCTTCCATTCGTTCTTTCTCTTGGTGTAGCTTTCTAAAGATCGTCATAACAACAAAAAAAGAGGCAACACAAAAAATGAAAAGCCAATCAGCATACACACCTAAATCAGGCAAGAAAAATCCAGTGAGCATTTTACTGATACAAGTAGCAACAGCCATTCCCGTTGCAGAAAATGCTATGAAAACAGTTGAGGTAGTTTGTATGCCCAAAAAAATAATCCCTGCTACTGCATAGAAAATAGAGGCAATTTGGGGATCTGCAATAGCCAAAAAAGCAGGCAGAAACGCCCAACAATACCAGAGTGTTACATGATATACTTTGTTGAAATAAGGTTTGAGCCTATCTGTCCAATGCCCTTGCGTCATGATAGCAAAAGAAAGCACAAAAGGCACTAAGCGCAAGAACATCAACAACATTTCATTTACTTGCAAGTTTTTGTAACCAATCAATGCAGTAGCCAATGTAAAAGCCATAGTAACATAGCCTACTAAAGCAGGATTACCCATGGTAAAAGATCTTTCAAAATGAGAAGTAAAAGTATGCTTGCGTTCTCTCCAGCTGTCTTGCTCATAGTTAACGAAAACAAAGCCTCTGTTTTCTATATAGCACACAACAAAAAAAACAATCAGACTAGGGAAGAAAGCAATGTACCATGCACAGCGTATGCTGACAAAAAACCTAAATCCGTTTAGGGCAGGATCTATACTATAAAGGATACTAGCAGATTTTGCTGAGGCATTCAATATTTCTGTTGAAATGTAATATGCAACGTTAACAAAAAAAGGAATGCGTGCAAAGCAGAGTAGTGCAACAGTAAATAGAATAGCAAAATAACTAATAAAACTGGCAAAGAAAGCTTTAGAAGAACTTTGTAAGCCCATGCAACTCATTAAAAAAGGAATAGATAAACAAGAAAACACAACGATAACATACCCCATATATACAAACCCCAAAGGTTGAGAAAAGATGCTTATAATAGTGCATACCAGTCCTAGAGCTAAAGATGCAAAACATGTTTTCTCGACAATTTTTTGCTCGGTAGTGTCTTTAGACGAAGGTTTAACAACGTTGTGTACAAAAATAATAGCAGCGGCATTGAGAAAAGAATCCATCGTAGAAACAGCAACGGCACATACAACAAGTAAATAAATGGTTTTCCCAATTGGAGAACACAAAGCATTGATTAACAACAAATCTGTTAATTTTTCAAAATCATCTGCTTTTCCTAGTTTTAAAATAGCTTTTAATCCAATCCCAAAACTCAAAAAATTCAAGACAACATAGACAAAGACAAAAGACAGAAACATTTGTTTGATCATTTTTTTATTTGGACTCATCAATACACGTTGCACAATGGGAGGAGAAATTAATATCGTTGGTAAAAGTGACCAAAAAAAAGCATTGGCAGCTATTTTTGTAAATGATTCTTTTATAGCAGGAAAAAGAGGGCCAGGTGTTTGAATATGGGTTGCTTGTACAATATCGTTAAGGTTATACTGTGCGCCTGTGATTAAAAAAAATACAAAAAAACCTATTACAATCACCAGTACTTGTAAAACATCTGTTTTTGCTACAGAACGAATTCCTCCCCTAAAGGTATAAAGTGTTGTCACAGTGCCTATCATTAAAATAACTCCTTTAGGAGAAATACCCATAAGTTCGCTTAATTCACTAAAATGCACAAGTTGTGTAATGATGACACCTACAGAACACACAATGGCAATAATGGCAGTAACATATTCTACAGATTTTCCATAAAAGGTTCGCATCATATCAGGTAGTGTAAGCTCTTGTTTAAAATGCACTAAACTAGGCATGATAAACGCTCCTACACAAAAAGTAGAAAAGACAAAAACAATTAAATGCAAAAAAGAGCTTAGGCCCGCACTATAATAGAGGGTTATATCAATAGATTCTGTATTAAACAAAGTCGCCACCATCGTTGCCATGAGTGCACCCACAAAAAGATTCTTATTTGCAATGGCATAATCACGCATCGTTTTTACGCCTCTTCCTGCCCAGAGACCAAGGAAAAGGCTTGCGCATAAGAAAAGAGATACAGCTATCAAATTAAATGTTGTGTTGTACATGTTGTTTCAATAAAAAAAGCAAAATATGTTTTAGAACAATTTTAACGGTTTTTCCCTAAAAAAAAAAGAAACAAGCTTTTTTTAAAAAAACATTACCATTTAGCAAATAAAATCCTATACTTTTTCCCTTACCAGTTCCCTCAATTTTTCACTCCAAATAATGTTCCCCCCATTTATACCCTACCACACAGAAAAAATAAACATCTATTTCCCACCAAAAACAACCCACTAAACTAACTTTGTTATTTACCAACCCCAGCATCCAACTGCTTTTGCCCCTGGATCTTTCCAGCAATATAACCAATACTTAAAAACCAACCAACACAAAAAAAACCAAATATAAGCCCCAAAAAATGCGATACACCCTCAACTTTCATCAACTCATTTGGAAGCGTAAACAAAGATAACAAAACTGCATGTATCTGACTAGACAACCCTTTACCCAAACGAGACCCCACCACATCAACAGCAGCTTTACCCTGTTTACGAGCCTCAGGCCCCAAAAAAATAAAAACCATCTCCTTTGTAGTATCAAAAAAAACATACTTAACAAACGTCGTAAGTACACTTTGATAAAAACCTATATGTGCAATAAAAGTATAAGCAGGAAAGTTAAACAAACGTTGACAAAAATCATTGAGATTATAGCGACGATGATAAGCACTAGCACCAAAAAACATAATACCCGTAACAGAAATGATTATAGGAGCAATATACGCATTCACCCTCCAACTAAACTTACGGGACACCCAGTGCGTAAGAAAAAGACCAGCAACAATACACAACCAATTCGCCCACTTCATTTGACTCGCTTCCCAAACCGCATACGTTTTTATTTTATGCACTTTCCCCTCCGTCATTAATTTCTGATCTTCAAGATTACAAAAGTGAGTAATATACTTTTTATACGTTATATCCACAAGACTCGTAGTAACAGCACAACAAATAACCAAACAAGCTGTTGCCAACAAATATCTATCAGAAGCAATATACTTTACAGCCTTAAAAAAAGACATTTTAGTACTACTCGCCAGCCTTTTATTCTCAGTATTAAAATCAGGACGCTTCGCAAGCCACATATAAAAAAGCAAAACAAAACAACAAACAAAAAAACAACAAAAAGCAATAGCCTGCGAAATATCATATAAATTCTTCTCCGTTGCATGTTGCTTATCCGAATCCACAATACGATTCGTTATATACACAGCCATATCCGCACCAAGAATACCACCTATACACCCAGCAACAATAAAAAAATGATAAGAACGCTTCGCCTGCTCAGAAGTAAAAATACCATTTGCAATACCCCAAAAAAGCAAAATAATCAAAAACTGCCCATACAACTCTGCTAAACAAAAAAACAAAGCAAATATCCAAGAACCATACACTTTTACAAAGTGTAAAAAACCAGGACGGCCAGCCCATTTATCCTCCAAACACTGAGTATCCGGCAACAAACTATCCCTGTAAGGAACCAAAACAAAACCATAAAGACCAAACGCCCCTAAAAAGAAAAAAATGATGCCATAAAATAACAGCTTTTGCGAAAAACGATTACTTAAAACCGTATAAGCCACCACCATCAACAACCCAACAGGCAAAACAAAAGACTTCACAAAAGAAATTTGCTCCGCACACTCATCAAAAATAACATTACTATTCTTTTGCAACTTTAGCATAGCAAAGCAAAACGAAAGCAAACCCTTCAAAAAACAGAGAATAAGCACCTTACTCCATTCATCTCTTTTAATAGGAAACAACTTGTGCAAAATACCAACATGTCTCCTACTAGTCATTGTATGACTCATAAGCATTTACTTTATAACTGCTTGCGAATATAGTACTCTTACATCTCAATACAAAAAAAAAGATACATTTACCTCCTGTAAAACAGTTTAGTTATATTTTTTCAACAATTATTCTTTTTTTTCCAGAAAATTTTTTAAAGCATAAACCTCACGCATCAAACCATGCACTTTTCCCACCAGTTCCTCAGATGCCATAGTCTTAAACGACAAATGAAAAACAAGCTTTGCCCTCTCCTCCCCAATATCATCAACATAAAAACCACTAGCATCCAACATAATACAAGAATCCTTAGCAAGCACATCCCTTACCTTATCCAAAAACCCCTGCAAAACCCCAGGTTCTAGCGACAGATAAGGAATAGACACACTAAAACACTGATAAGAAACCCTGCCGTGATTCGTGATATGCTGATTCGTAAACATCGCATTTGGCACATAAACAATATTCCCCTCCTTTGTTTGCAACTTAGTAGCACGCACATCAATATGCACCACCCTACCCTCCAAACCCTTCACAACAATCCAGTCATCCACCAGAAAAAGCCTCTCCCCAATAATCACCAAAGCACCAAAAAAATTACCAATAAGATCCTTAGAAGCAAAACCAATAATCGCCACAACCGTACTTGCACCAATCGTTAAATTCGTCAAACACCTACCCAAATCATAATCATGATAATCAAGAAGCACAAACTTAGGCAACGTAACAACCAACAAAGCAAACACCACCAGCTTCACCCCCTTTGAAAAAATTTGCAAAACACCCTTACGATTCCCATACCCTTGTTGATCACGCCAATACAGCAAGGAAAAAAACGCATTGATCATTGGATTTGCCACCAATAAAACAAACAAAGACACCAAAAAACGAACACCAAAAACAAACTGTTGCATATAATAATTATGCGGTATTGCCAACCATTGCATCTGTATAACTTCCAAAAGAAAAAACAAACCACACAAAACCCCAAACCTTCTTCGCAACTTCAATAAATCACCCTTTTTACTTTCTTTTCGCACAAACACCCTCACCATAAACACAAACACACTACATGCAAACACCACACCAACAAAAAAAGCACCTCCTAAAGACACTATTTGCCATACTTCAAGTTCAAAAAAAGGTAATTTCATCTTTTTATCCTTAATTAAAAAAACGCATCTCTCACTTAAAAGACACCCCCATCAAATGAGTAGAGAAATATACATTTATTAAACTTGTTCCAAAAATATTACCTGTTAAACAAGCATAAAAAACCTTTAATCATCTTTTAAAAAACACAAACCCAAGCTACTTTTTAGCCTCTTTATTAAACATTTATACACAAACAACCTCACAAAACATTAAAGCATCTTTTCGCTATTCATTTCCTTCCACCTCTTAAAAAAAAAACATAGATTAGTCCAGAAAAACCCCTTAAAAAACATCATGAAAAAATATAGCCTCTCACACATAAGCCTTTTCTTCCTCCTAGCGTCATCCCTAAACGCCACCCAAACATCCAATACAAACAACATCATAGACCATACAGAAAAAAGCTTCACCCAAAGCTTCAGCGACCTAATACAAAAAATATACCCCCCAAAAAACATCAAAACACATACACCACACCTACAAAAAACAACTACCTACACAGGACATACAGGATCCATCACATCCCTAGCATTGCTCAACAACACACACTTTCTCTCCGCCAGTGGAGACACCACCATCCTCCTATGGAACATCCAAAAAAACAAGCACATCCATACATACAAAGGACACAAACACTATGTTTCCTCATTAGCCCCCCTTACACAAAACCTCTTTTTTTCTGCAAGCGGAGATAACACCATCAAACTCTGGGACATCAAAAAATCCAACAACATCTACACATTACAACAGCACAAACAACCCATTACCAGCCTCCTTACACTACAAACAAAACAACTCCTCTCCGCAAGCCATGACTGCACCATCAAACTTTGGGACACCACAGCACAAAAAAACATTTTCACCCTACAAGCACACAAAGACTACATCTCTTGCCTCGCATTTCTAAACCAACAACAATTCCTCTCCGCCAGCAGAGACAAAACCATCAAACTCTGGGACATCAAAACACCCCAAAAACCAATCCACACCCTACAAGCACATCATGGACCCATCACCAACCTCACCTATCATCAAAACACACAATTCCTCTCCGCCAGCACCGACCACACCATCAAACTTTGGGACATCAAAGCACACAGAAACCCCATACACACCTTCCAAAAACATAAAAACCCCATTTTAAGCATTGCAATCCTACCAAACCAAAAACTCCTTGCAGGAAGCAACAAAACCATCACGCATTGGGATATCAAAACACCTCAAAACCCAACATACACCCTACAAGCACACAAAGACTACATCCGTAACATCACATCACTACCCAACAACCAAATCCTTACTGCAAGCTGGGACAAAACCATCAAACTCTGGCAACTCCAAGCACAACAATAAAATCCATCACCAAGAGCAACGCAAAAAATAAGAACAAAGCATTCTCTTTTTATACAAAAATTATTATATTTCCTACATTTATATCATTTTGCAAACACCTCGCCATGAGAAAAAAATATCACTACATCACCCTTTTCATTCTGGTACTCCTAAGCACCATATATGCAGCCCAACCCAAAAATCCAGCATACACCATTACATCACCAGAATATACCTTCAACATCAATAACTACAAAAACATCCCAGGATTAAAAGACATTATACAAGCATTTGCCAAAGAAGCACAATATCTCCGTAGCAAAAACCCCAATATAGCCATAGCATTCTTCATGCTCTACCAAAACTTATTCGACACGCAAAGTTACAAAAGATGCACACTCATCTACGAAAAAAACAAAATAGATCCCAAAGACCCATATCCATACGAACATTTCATACTACGCCTATGCATCACCATCAAAAAAAATAAAATATCCAACATCCTCTGTGCCTACTTCACAGACCCCATCTGTCCAACATGTGGATGGATACTACGTAGATTAGGATACACCCAAAAAATACTCATTCATAAAAAAGCCTGTAACAACAAAAGCATAGAACAAGATCTACTGCAAGAATTCATCCCCCTCTTCAAAGAAAGCAACAGCATCAAAAACCTCATCACAAAAGACATAAAGCAAAGAATCACACAAGAAATCACAGAATATACAAACAACAACAACATCGTCGCCTTTATCGGATTCGGAGACCTAGCACTAAAAAACTTCAACTACAAAGAAATAGTATTCGTCCGTGATAACAAAACCATCGATATTCCCCGAAAAGCACATCTTACAATAGATGCTTACTTAAACCTCAAAGCCCTTCAAAAAACCATCATAGTAGCATGTTTCTCACACCCCATCTGTCCAGAATGTGCTCACCTACTCTACAACATCATGGGGTGCAAAACAACAAATGTCAACATCCGCAACAATGGATGCAAAAACCAAAAGTTCCCCGTCGAAATCCTAAAATCATTAACAACCAACACAGACACCCAAGCCATTGCCACCATACAAGAAGAAAAACAACAAAACAACCCAAACAATCAATCAAACAAACCCATTATCAGAACAGACAACAACACAGACACCCAATCCATCACTTTACAAGAAGAAGAAAAACAACAAAACAACCCAAACAATCAATCAAACAAACCCATTATCAGAACAGACAACAACACAGACACCCAATCCATCACTTTACAAGAAGAAGAAAAACAACAAAACAACCCAAACAATCAATCAAACAAACCCATTATCAGAACAGACAACAACACAGACACCCAATCCATCACTTTACAAGAAGAAGAAAAACAACAAAACATCTCAAACAACCAATCAAACAAACCAATTATCAGAACAGACAACAACACAGACACCCAATCCATCGCCTTTACACAAGAGGAACAACAACACCTACGAAAACTATTAGAAATGCGCAAACACATAGAAAATGGAAACCTCAACATGTTAAAACTAACTTTAAAAGAGCAAAAACAATACATAACCTACGAACAAAAACTTATCCTTTTAGAGTTCGCACACACAATCAAAAAAACAGCTATGTTCAAATACCTTATACAACAAATCAACCCACTAGCCCCAAGAGAAACAGAATCCCTCCTTTGGAGACTCTTCGTAGAAAACAAAGAATACAACCTTATACAATGGATCATCAAAACAAAAAAAATACACATTACACCAACCTTCTACAAAAAACTTAGAAAAAACAAAGAACAAGACTCCACAAAAGCAAAGGAAACCCTAAAACTCCTACAGAACACAAAAAAAACAAACTATCAAAAACGAAAAACAAAAAACAAAAAAACCAATTTTAATCACCAAACATAATTTTTTACAAAAAATTTATTATAATGCAATACAGAACAAACATTGCACATAATGACCGAAAAAAAACAACAAACAACCCTACTACTCATCTTATTCACCCTCCTAGTAATCACCAAAACTCTCACCGCAACAGAACCCCTTACCCAAAACATAAAAACACACTTAGACACACCCATCCACACCAACAACAACCCCTTTCCCACAATACCCAACACATGGACACTCAACAAAAAAATAAATAAAAAAATATACATACCCCTCAAAGCAACCTCAAGCGAACAAGAAACAAAACCCTTTGATCTACACGAAAAAGTCATACAATTCCTCCAACAAGAAAATTGCAACACACTCATAATCACAGGAGAACCAGGCAGTGGCAAAACCACCTACCTACAACACCTACACAAACACCTAACTACCACCCAACAAAAAAACAACACTACCATACTCATTCCACTCATAAGCTACACCCAAGCCATCAAAAACAACCAATTCCTATCCACCCTATACAAAAACCACAAAATACCAAAAAACAACAAACTCATCCTACTCCTCGACGCCTACGACGAAACCGAACTACAACAACCCCTATACAACACCATCCAAAAAGCACAAACACCCCACAAAACAATATGCACCATCCGAAAAGAATATCCACTCCAATCCACTAAACTCATACCACATCACCCTCTCTTCCAAGAAATAAACATACAACCTTTCAACCAACAACAAATACAAACATACTTGCAACAAATAACACAAACCCCTAGCAACCCCTGGAAAAACCCAAAGCAGTATCATTTCCACATCACCAAAATAGAAAAACAAACACCAAACACCATCACAAATCCACTACTCCTACACATGATATGCCACATATTACCCACAATCACACAAAAAAAAACAGCAACACACACCTTCACCAAAACAGACCTATACACAGCATACCTAGAGTACCACTACCAACAATATAACAGCACACACATCAACACACCCAACATGCAACAATACCAACAATACGCAGAAACAATTGCCAGCACAATGTTACAGAACAACAACACACTCACCATACCTTCCATGAACACCCTCCCCAAACACATCCTAAACGCAATACCTCTCAAAAAACTCAACAACAACACCTGGGCATTCACCCATAAAACCTACCTAGAATACTACATTGCCCAAAACATCCTACACCAAACATCAGCCAAAGACAAAATCCAACCTCAGTCACTCACCCTAAACAAACAAAACCTCAACAAACAACCACAAATCATACGACACCTTATCGACATCACACAAACAAACCCCATATTTTGCAAACAACTCTTCACCTATATAGAAGAATCCAAAAAAAACCCAGATATAGCCATCGTCGCTGCAAACAGTGCCACAATCCTAGCCGCAGCAGACATCAAACTCAATGACCTCAACTGGCAAGCCATCCGCATCCCTGGAGCCAATCTTAATGGCGCTTTCCTTGCACGAACAAATTTCTCCAGTAGCAACTGCCGTAATGTAAGCCTTCAAAACACTTTTTTAGCAGACACCCAATGGAATAAAACCCAAACAGAAGGAATAAACTTTCAAAACCACATACCACTCAAACACACAGGTAAAATAACAAACGCAACTCTATCACCACAAAACAACAAATTAGCAACAGCCACCAAAAATAATCTCTACATCTGGAATACAAACACCCCCAAAAAACTTCATACATGCATTGCACACACCCAAAACATCACCTCCATCACCTGGAGTCCAGACAGTAGCAACATCGCCACCACCAGCCACGATAGCACTCTACGCATCTGGGACAGCCACACAGGAAAACTACTCTATACACAACACCACCATACACCCTATACAAACACTATACAATGGTCACCAAACACACAACACATTGCAAGCATAGGAAGAAAAAACAACATAAATGATAACAACAAACAACCTAAAAACAACCCCCTCATCATTTGGCAATGGGACAAAGAAAAAAAAACACTAACACAACATAAAACATATCCCAACACTTCCTACATCACCACCATACAATGGGCATCAAACACACAACACATTGCCATGGCAACCGCAAACAACACCATACAAATCCTCTCATTACAAAACAACAATACCACCACCTACACACAACACCAAAACGAAATCACCACCATACAATGGTCACCAAACAGCCAAACCATAGCAAGCACATCCAAAAACATCATCCACATCTGGAAACCATCCACAACAAACCTCATCTACAGCTTCAAAAGACATCAAAACAACATCACCACACTCCGCTGGTCACACGACAGCAAATACATCGCCACCGGCAGCACAGACAAAACACTACGCATATGGGATCCAAACACAGGGAAATACCTACAAAAATGCACTGGACACACATGGTCCATCACCACCCTAAGCTGGTCACACGACAGCAAATACATCGCCACAGGCAGTGCAGACAAAACCATCCGCATATGGAAACCACATACAGGACAACAAATACACATCTGTAAAGGTCACAGATGGTACATTCGCACAGTCAGCTGGTCCTCAGACAACACAAAAATCATTTCTACAAGCGACGACGAAACCGCACGCATCTGGAACATAGAACACAAACCACCCTATCAAACCCAAGGACACACAGACACCATCAAAGCCATCACCTGGTCCCCAGACAGCAAAAAAATCGCTTCTGGTAGCACCGACAACAACCTTCACATTTGGGATTTTCAAACAGGAAAAAGACTACATAAATGCACCATACACACACAGGCCATAAACGACATCAAATGGTCACCAAACAGCAAATACATCGTCACCGCCAGCGACGACAACACCATATCCATCTGGAATCCACACACAGGACAACCTATACAGACATATACAGAACACACTTCACTCGTTACTACCATCAGCATTTCACCAAACAGCCAATACATACTCGCATCCAGTGCAGACAACACCATATCTCTATCCAACAACACCACAGGAACATCAAGATACAAAGTACACAGCAGTCTCGTAACCAGTGTACAATGGTCTCCCAACAACCAATACATCGCCACTTCAAGCTGGGATAACACCATACACATCTGGAAATTCCCCCCACAAAACAACAAATTGCAACTCATCTACACATCCAAGAACCAAAAAAGCATCATCAACAATCTTCATTGGTCATCAGATAGCCAATATATAGCCAGTTCAAGCTGGGACAAAACCATATCCATCATACATATACAAACACAACCAAACAAACAAACATCCTTTACTACACATACATACTATGGACACACAAACATAGTCATTACTACACAATGGTCACCAAACGGAAAACAGCTAGCCTCTGTAAGCGCCGACAAAACACTATGTATCTGGTATCATCCAACAACAAAAACCAATAAACCACAACACACCTGCAAAGGACACACCGATGAAATAACAACCTTAGCATGGTCACCAGACAGCACCAAAATCGCCACAGGTAGCCATGACAAAACATTACGCATTTGGAATCCAAAAACAGGAAAACAACTCAAAGAATGCAAAGGACATACAGCCTCTATCAAAACACTCAGTTGGTCACACAACAACCAATACATCGCTTCTGCAGGTGATGACACCACCATTCGCATATGGAATCCAAACAATGCACAAACCCTACTCATCCTCGGAAACCACCAATATCTTACACTCCAAAACGCAATATTCAAAAATTCCATAAACCTCTCAAAAATCAACAAACACATCATAGAACAACACGGAGGTATCATCATCAACCACCATCACCAGCACACAAGCAAAAATCAAGAAGAACACAAAGAAGATGCACAAAACATCTACAACCACGAAGATCAAGAAGAATGTATTATTCTATAATTAAAAAACAAAAAATGCTAAAAATTTTTAAAATACAAAAAAATAAAGTATAATGTGACAAATACATGAATAGATAAATTTTAAAAAGAAAAAGCAATGAAATCCAAAAAAAATATAGGAAATAAAAAAATACATATTATAGTATTTATCCTCCTTGCACCCCTTATTGTAACACCCCTTGTCGCTACACAGCCAACCAATAACACTTCAACCAAAGAAAAACAAAACAACACCCTTCTAAAAAACAACATCATACTCGCACAAAACCCAGATAAAAATCCGCTCTATCCATCTCTAAATGGAAATACAATAATAGCAGAAAACACCCAAATAGCAGAAAACACCCAAAAAATTTTCAGCATGCCAAAAAAAGTAGCACCCGAGCAAACCCCCCAAAAAAGCCCCCTCAATGCTCTCACAATGCCCCTCGTATTAAACCAAACACAATACCAATCTCTTGACACACACATAAAATTCGCTACCCAAGACCTGCAAGAAGCATTATTTTCTCCAAATCAAACAAAATCTAGTAGTTTTACAGCTCAAGATTCTGCTCATTTATTATTAGAAAAACCACTAAAAACCAATCCATTAGATTTATATGGTGGAGACAACACAAAAATAGCAAACAAACACAACCAAACAAACACTGATTCATTAGACCTAGATTTGGGAAATGACATCATACTTGATGCAAATAACAACCCGCAAATCACTCGTCAACCAGAAATGCTTCCCATTGACAATACAGAAGAAAAAAACAACACAAAAATAGCAAACAAACACAAACAAACAAACACTGATTCATTAGACCTAGATTTGGGAAATGACATCATACTTGATGCAAATAACAACCCGCAAATCACTCGTCAACCAGAAATGCTTCCCATTGACAATACAGAAGAAAAAAACAACACAAAAATAGCAAACAAACACAAACAAACAAACACTGATTCATTAGACCTAGATTTGGAAAATGACATCATACTTGATGCAAATAACAACCCGCAAATCACTCGTCAACCAGAAATGCTTCCCATTGACAATACAGAAGAAAAAAACAACACAAAAATAGCAAACAAACACAAACAAACAAACACTGATTCATTAGACCTAGATTTGGGAAATGACATCATACTTGATGCAAATAACAACCCGCAAATCACTCGTCAACCAGAAATGCTTCCCATTGACAATACAGAAGAAAAAAACAACACAAAAATAGCAAACAAACACAAACAAACAAACACTGATTCATTAGACCTAGATTTGGAAAATGACATCATACTTGATGCAAATAACAACCCGCAAATCATCCACCAACAAAATATAAGCTCCATTGATTATATTGACTCCCTAGAAGATGATCAAGAAAGTGTAAACCAACACAACCAAAACAACACAAATAGTACGGATATAACTTTTGCAGACTTAGCTTGCATTGCTGAAAAGATAAAACGACCACAATACGTATCTACCCAAAAACTATTACAAGAACTGCAAGACACCCTAGTTAACAACGACTCCACAAATGCACCTTATCAATTTATGAGCAATCCTAAGAATAAAAACCGCATAAAAAGCACACTAAATAATCTTCTAGCAATTAACACCAACCAAAATCAAGCGCAAAAAAAAGAAATAGAAAAACACCTCGCTGAAATAGAGCCAATACGCGACCAAGCTAGCAACATCGATCTAGTTACCGATGTATTAACACTATTACCAACCCAACAAAATGAAAACATAGAAACACAAAAATACCTAAACCTTGTCAAAAAAACTGTAACACTTTTGCAAAAAATGACAGGCTCAGACACTACTTCAAACAACAATAATATCATAACAAACATCAATAACAACACGACAAAGAAAACAGATACTAGCGATAACATCTTTTTCTTTCCCAAAAAGCAAACAAAGCAAAAAAGTATTGTCATCCCCCTTTCAACCATAGAAGAAACCAACAACAACACTCCTCCCAGTCCTGTATCGCCACAAACCAAAGACTTGTCAACACTAGCAACAACTCTTCCAAAAAATAACCTTCTTATTCCTTTTGTTATACACCCAAACAAAACAACTCCAACAACAAGTCTACCACCCATAAACGTCAACCAGAAAAAAAATACTCATTATGAGGATGATGACATAAAAGAAGAGATGGAAAAATCCAATACTATAGTCAACAAACTAGAAAAAGAAGCCAATGCTATATACCAACAAGTCCAAAATGCACAAAATCCCGAAAAAAACACTTTACTCAATGCAAAACACCTCAACGATCAACCACAAATAATAAAAATACTAGCAGAAAAAGCAAAGGAAGCCCTCCCATTTCAAAAAAAACTCTTCTATCTTATCTGCAGCACAAAAACCAACCGTGATATAGCTGTTGCAGGAGCAAACAGTGCCACCATCCTAGTCGCAGCAGACATCAAGCTCAATGGACTTGATTGGAGAGGTATCAACATACCAGGAGCAAACTTAAACGGAGCTTTTCTGTCACATACAAACTTTTCCTATAGTAATGTTAAGGGAATACAACTCTTTAATGCATGCATTGACCACACAAGATGGGATTATGCAAAAACAGAAAAAATAGACTTTGGTGTTAAATCCACTCCTATCGAACAAAATAAAAATAGCACAGTAGAACAAGCAATTTGGTCACCAGATGGAGACAATATAGCAACCATTACAAAAGAGACTCTCTGTTTGTGGGATGTAAAAAACAAAACAATAGTATACACCGACATTAACAAAGAAAAAACCAACACCCACATTAGTTGGTCACCAAAAGGAAAATATCTTCTGCTAAGAGCAATCAACAATAAAAACAACCACAAAACCTTACACATCTTAAATCACAAAAAAAAAGAAACAATCTACAGCGGTAATCTTACAGCATCCAAATCCGTATACACATGGCTATCTGATGCAACATTAATTTATACAGAAAACAAAAAGATTTTATGTATGAAAATAGATGAAAACGAAAACCCATGCGTTTTAGAGATAGGAGAAAGCAACAAGCCAATAACGGCAATCACATTTTCTCAGGCTACAGGACGTTTAATTACTGCAAATGAAAAAGGAGAACTAGAACTCTGGCATAAAGACCTACAAAAAAACCCACAATCTCAACGCATTTTCATACACGAACAAGAAGACACTCCCATAATACATACAATCATATGTCCTTATCCCAAACATAGCATTTTTAACACTCTAGACTCTAGCGACACAGCCAAACACTGGAGCATTGCCCAAGACAAAATAGTCCATTATATGGATATCTATCCACTCAATGATATAAAAACCATAAGTGCTTATTCCCCACAATCCATCTGTGCTTTTGCCCAAAAAAAAACAATATCCATACGAGACATATCATTGAATTTACTATGGACAATCCGAGGATATCACACCATTCCTATCACACACATAAGCTGGTCTCCAAATGGTGCATACCTTGTTTCTGCAGACAAAAACAACACGATTGTTTGGAGTACACAGACAGCAAAACCATATTATATATATCCACAACATGCAAAAAACATCCATTGGTCCCCAGACAGCAACTATCTCTTAACAACTAATGACACAAACATAGCAACTATATGGCACATAAAAGAACCAAATTCAGCCTATACATGTAACTTTAAAGTAGAAAAAATAAATAAAAGGAAAAATATTCCTTTACAATGGTCTTCAAACAGCGAATACTTACTCTCGATTGGAAACACAAACAATACACTTTGCATCTGGGATATAGCCAACAAACATCATTATACCTATCCCACATCTACCTACATCCTACCTACTGTTAGCTGGTCACCAAAGAGTAAACATTTTGCCACCACCAATCACAAAAGCACATCCATAGCTGTATATTCTCTTTTAGCCAAAGAAAAAACACCTGTTTATACACATGAAACAAATGAGGAAAGTAGTATTATAACAGCTATCAGTTGGTCACCAGACAACAAATACATCACATATGCAACATCTAGTGATGGTTATGCCTTCTCTAGAAATACACAATACACCCTTTATATGTGGGAACCAAAAGCAAAGCAAAGCCAAAAAATAAACATCAATTTATCAGATCAAACATCTAAAATAAAATGGTCTTCCAATGCTCAATACATAGCACTTCTCCTTTTCAACAATACGATTATCCTAGTTGGTAGGAACAATCAAAAAATGGAAGAAATCACCAGAATTGAAATTCCTATGAAGGGAGAATTACACTTAAAATGGTCACCAGACAGCAAAAACATCATGTTGTATGCAGATAAATCCTCAAATCTGTTACTTTTGCAAATTTCAAAAAACAACCAACAAAAAGAAGAGATACATCCTGTAACCCTCATGGCTAATCAAGAGGTTACGAGCATAGCCTGGTCTCCCATTACCCAATACATAACCTTTGCTAGCAACGATAATAAAATACGTATCCTATCACTAGGAAACGTACTAGAAAATCCCAATAATTATCGAAAAACACTCCAGGGTCCCCAGGATAGAATCACAGCTATTAATTGGTCCCACAATGAAAAGAAACTTATTTGTGCAAGCCAAGATAACAATCTCTATATTTGGAATCCACAAACAGGAACATTGCTATACATTTGCAAAGGGCATACAGACAAAATAAAATCCATTAGTCTTTCATCAAATACACAATTTTTATCTATACAACGCCTTGCTTCCATAAGCGATGATTCTACCATCCGTATCTGGAACATAGAGACAGGCAATACAGAAATAATCTTTGGTAATCATGGCCCTTTAGATCTGAAAAATGCAAATTTCAAAAATGCTTTAAATCTATCTGAAGAAAACAAAAAACTCATTAAAAAATATGGTGGAATTACTAGTGAAGAAGACGAAAATGAGCAAGAAAAAGCAATATTACCCAAACTTTTCCTGCGGCGTTCCGGGTTTAAAAAATCATCAGACTCTCCTCTGGTAGATCAAGATAGCGAATTAAAAGATGATAATAATGATGATGATGACTACAACATAGAAACATCAATGGAAACAACACCAGAAGTAACACCAGAAGTAACACCAGAAATAACAGGAAAACAAGATTCTTTAAAATTTGAAAAAAAGATATCACCTCGTAAAATAAACAGAGAAGAAAACTATGCAAATCAACAATTTTCCAATACAATATATCATGAGTCAAAAAACAATGACAGTGATTCGGATATATTGCTGCAATCAACGCCAGAACCCTTTCCAACAACCTTAGTTCCAAACTTAAACAATAATAAACAAAGCGATGTATTCGATGATGAAAATAAAGAAGATGACTATTTTGTATCTCCAGAACCTCCAAAAGACATAAGCACTTATGGGCGCTTCACAGTACAGCAGGAAATGTCAGATGATGAAAATCAAGAGGAAGTAGCTAAGGTTAAATACCCAGAAATTAGCATGCCAATTACAGATGAACCATCCCAAAAAGATTCAAAGGAAAAATTTACATCAGTTCAATTTGGAAAAGAAATGACACAAGAAGTTACCAATATGCATAACCAAAACAACAACAATAATATCAACAATGATGACGAATCAAAAGAAGACATGCAGGCAAACAACTTTTCTAGTTTAAAACCAGGATTGCAAGCATTTCATTCAGACACTATTCCAGCAAATGATACTATAATCAATACAGAAGGACTTAATGATGAACTTGAAGAAGATGATGATGGGTGCCTACTAATGTGATCATAAGATTGGTAAAACACATAAGTAAAAAACTACATTAAAAATCAGTATACGTAACTTGGTTATTAGTTTGAAAAATGCTAACAGAAAAACATCACCATATAATTTGTTAATCTCTGTAACTTTCAGACATCATTATTTTGTTGATTTTTGTAGCAAGGACTTTTTGTAAAAAAGACAAATTGAAGTGAATGCACAATTATGACAGGCAGGGTTACGTGCCAAGCAAGTATAACGCCCGTGTAATACCATCCAATGATTCGCATGTACTGCTTCATCCTGAGAGAAATAATAAGTTAGTTCACGTTCAATACTTAAAGGTGTTTTAGCTTTTTCACTTACCAAACCCATTCTTTTCGCCACACGCATTACATGTGTATCCACTGCAATAAGAGGCTTTTTATATATTGTCGCCAATATTACATTGGCTGTTTTTCTACCTACTCCAGGAAGACATTCTAACTCTTTTGCAGTTGCTGGTATAGATCCATCAAATTTTTCTGCTATCGCTTTAGCCGTTTGTATTAAATACCTTGTTTTGTTATGGGGGTAAGAAATACTACTAATACAAGAAAAAACAGTTTCAGCATCTGCTTGTGCAAGTGCATAAGGGGTTGGAAATGTAGCAAATAACAAAGGTGTTACTTTGTTAACTCTTTTATCCGTACACTGTGCACTTAAAATTACAGCTATTAAAAGTTGAAAAGGTGTATGGTAGACAAGTTCGGTTGTTGGATTAGGAAGTTTTTTTTTACAGTAATCTGCAAAAGCTTTACAGCGATTTAGAGCACTCATAGTAAGCATTAAGAGACATAGCTTTCCAAAAAAAGTTTTGCTAATACAAGGTAGAAAAAAACGCCACTGATATCCACGATGGTAGTAATAGCTGGACTTGCTTGCTAGTGCGGGGTCTTTTCCTAATTTTTTTATTAATAGAGGTAGAAGAGCACCTACGAGAATGGAGGCGAATACTTGTAGCATTACTGCTATCCCAACAATAAGTCCAATATAATAAGGGGCTGGTTGACCTTCTTGGTGAAACAAGGAAGAAACAAAAGCAACTTTAAAAAAACAGAGTGGCAAAAGAGTTAAGGCAATCATCAAGGCTACTTTCATTTCTTTCCAAAGGACTTTTATCCAGCTTTTTACATTGATTTCTCCCAGGGATAATGCACGGATCACCATAGTTGCTGCCTGGCTACCAACATTGCCTCCAGTATCGCTAATGGTCATTAAATAGAAACTCAAAAATGTAAAAAGTTGAATTGTCTTTTCAAAACGATGCATGATGATTGTTGTAAATGTACCAAATAAGAACAAGGCTAAAATCCACCCAATACGATTTTTAAAATGGTGTATACTAGAAATGTCCATATAGGCATCTTCTGAATCCATGGGCATAATACCCATGAATTTTTCCATGTCTTCTTTTTCTTCTTGACGAATGACATAGATGGCATCATCATAATTTACAATACCCACCAATTGTTCTTGGGCATTTAGGATAGGCAAAACCAACAAATCATATTTTTCTATTTTGTGTGCTACTTCCTCTTGGTCATCATGTAAGTTTGCAAAAATAACAGTGTCAATACCTAAATTGATTACTTTTTCTTCTGGTTTTGCTAGCACTAAATCTTTTAAATCTACAATGCCTTTTAATTTTCTTTCTTTATTGACAATATATATAAAATAGATCATTGTTTTCGAAGGAGCTTCTTCACGTATTCTATCGAGTGCCGTTGCTACTGTTGCATCTTCATTAACAGCAACAAAATCCGTGTTCATGATACCCCCTGCTTTACTTCGGGGATATTCACTTAGCATAAGTACATCTTTGCGTACTTTTTTGCTTAAGTAAGGCAGTAATTTTACCTGTTCTCTTTCATCTAAATCCAAATAAAAATCCGCCCGCAAATCAGAAGGCATATTTTCAAAAATATTTGCAAAATGCTCCATTTCTACAACATAGAAAATATCCAATTGTTTTTCTGTGGAGAAATCACAAAAAATATCAGCTTGCTTACTATAGTTAAACTTGCGAAAAACATCAATACAAACACTTAAGGGTTGTTCAGATAAAAAATCTGTTACTTCTACTACAGGAGCTTCTTCAAGAGAAGTTAACAGTTCTTTTTTAGCATTTTTTTCAAGCAAGCTACGCCATTGAGTTAGTCGTTGCTTAACGTCTAGCATAGTCATGATTAGAGAATTTTAGAAATTATAGTATTTTGGCATAAACCACTTTTTTCCAATGGTCTAATTTATGGTCAAATGTAATAAAAAATTACCATAAAATCCTCTTTCAATTATGCATGGTCTATCGATAAAGCCATTGCACGTGTGATAGAAGCAATGTCTATCTATGACATGACACACATCAACTAGGAGGAGCCTGAAAAGAATTTTTTCCTTATTTTGGTGTGGAATGTAGATTTAAACGCAAAGTCGTTTTGCGGATTGAAATATTTCGTGATGACCATATGCAAAGATATTGTTTTTTTGAACAAAATGTTAAAGGGTTATAAGGAACTTCGTACTACCTTATTCGTCATCATGCTCTTGGAGTATTTGTGCAATGAGTGCTGGATCAACACCTGCTTTGCGCATTTTTGCTGCTATGGCTTGTTTGCCTTTTTCTATCCCTTCTGCAAGACCTTCTTTTTTGCCTTTCTTCATGCCTTTTTTCATACCTTTATCCATAGCATCCGCCAGGCAAGCTTCATGATCAAGCTCTCTTTTTTGTGCTGCATTGTAAGTATTGAGCTCTTCTTGCGTCCAATTCACCCCTTCTAGCTCATCAAATGCCTTTTGGATAATAATGTCTTTTCCTGCTAGCTTCTCCAGTGTTTCTCTATTGATCTCTTCTGCTTTCGCAAGGAAGTAGTAAAATTTTTCCTCTAAAGAGAGTGTGCTAATATCTTCTGGACAGATCGCCAAAAATTTGGGAAGCTCCACAAAGACAAATCTTAAGGCTGTGAGGTGATGGTTGAGCGAATTTTTTTCCAGGGTAATGTGTTCTGTTTTGTGTTTTTTTTCTTTGGGAAAAAGGATATAGTTGGTAAATGCCAAAAAAATAACCTTTTTGAGATTTTGATAAAGTCTTCCTACACCAGCTTGGTTTACATAGGCTTTTGCAGCATAATATTGGGCACGTTTCTCAAATCCTTGTCGGGAAGCAACCTGCATTTCAATAATGTATTGACAACCATCTTGGTCTTTGCACAAGACGTCCACAATGCTCTGTTTTTGCGAGCCTATTTCTGGATCTTGTATCGTTTTTAAAAATTGCACATCTTCAATAGGACCGTGAAAAGATTCTTTAAGCACAGCATTGAGCATGGCTATGAGGATCTTTTTGTTCTTTTCTTGCCCAAAGATACGTTTGAACGCAAAGTCGTTTTGCGGATTGAAATATTTTGTGATGACCATATGCAAAGATATTGTTTTTTGAACAAAATGTTAAAGGGTTATAAGGAACTTCGTACTACCTTATTCGTCATCATGCTCTTGGAGTATTTGTGCAATGAGTGCTGGATCAACACCTGCTTTGCGCATTTTTGCTGCCATGGCTTTTCTTTCTTCTTCTTTGCCTTTTTCTATTCCTTTTTCCATTCCTTCGGCGAGACCTTCTTTTTTGCCTTTCTTCATACCTTTATCCATAGCATCCGCCAGGCAAGCTTCATGATCAAGCTCTCTTTTTTGTGCTGCATTGTAAGTATTGAGCTCTTCTTGCGTCCAATTCACCCCTTCTAGCTCATCAAATGCCTTTTGGATAATAATGTCTTTTCCTGCTAGCTTCTCCAGTGTTTCTCTATTGATCTCTTCTGCTTTCGCAAGGAAGTAGTAGAATTTTTCCTCTAAAGAGAGTGTGCTAATATCTTCTGGACAGATCGCCAAAAATTTGGGAAGCTCCACAAAGACAAACCTTAGGGCTGTGAGGTGATGGTTGAGCGAATTTTTTTCCAGGGTAATGTGTTCTGTTTTGTGTTTTTTTTCTTTGGGAAAAAGGATATAGTTGGTAAATGCCAAAAAAATAACCTTTTTGAGATTTTGATAAAGTCTTCCTACACCAGCTTGGTTTACATAGGCTTTTGCAGCATAATATTGGGCACGTTTCTCAAATCCTTGTCGAGAAGCAACCTGCATTTCAATAATGTATTGACAACCATCTTGGTCTTTGCACAAGACGTCCACAATGCTCTGTTTTTGCGAGCCTATTTCTGGATCTTGTATCGTTTTTAAAAATTGCACATCTTCAATAGGACCGTGAAAAGATTCTTTAAGCACAGCATTGAGCATGGCTATGAGGATCTTTTTGTTCTTTTCTTGCCCAAAGATACGTTTGAACGCAAAGTCGTTTTGCGGATTGAAATATTTTGTGATGACCATATGCAAAGATACGCTTTTGCCTATGAATGATCAAAGGGTTATATTTTTTGTAGAGCAACAACACCTCAATCTGACGCATTCGCATCCTCTAAAAAAACAACAGTGTAATCGTCACTCACGTAATTCAACTACTCTTATATTTTGGGAAGGTCATATATTGTTTGGTTGTGGGATGCAATCGGACACCAAACAAAAACGGGATAAGGCGTTACCATTAGGTGAGTCTATACCCCCGAAATTTCAAGCCATTGCTTCTGGCGTGGGGGGGTGGTTCACACTGCTACTAAACGATTTTCTCCAATATAAAAAAGAAAGCCATCTACATCTGTATATCCCATTGCTCGTAACGCATCCAAATATCCTCTTACCTGCCTATAATCTTCAGATCGCTCTATGCCTGTTTTAAAATCTAGCACAACTACTTTCTCTTTTTTAAACATTATTCTATCCGGGCGTAAAGAATCACCATTAGACAACAAAATCTGCTGTTCACATGCAACCTGCCAATTTCCACTGTACCAATCACTTATCAAATCATGTATCCAAAAGCCTTTTACAACATCCAATACTTCCCTCATTACATCTACAGCAATATATCCAGCCTGAAGATAAGAGTGTAAAACAGATTCAACATCTTCTTTCACTACTACACGAGACAAAAATGTATGCCACCATGCACCTAACACAACAGCCTCTTCGGTAACATGCTCAAACAAATCTCCATAATCTACAGAACCATTGGACAATAGGGGCAAAACTAGCGACTTTTTCCCATTATTTTCCAATTTGCTAAATCGAATTTCACCCATAGACCACACTTGCCAAACATCTTCCTTAACTTGATTCCATGACAACTCCATTTTCTCATGTAACAAAACATCATGCAATACTTTGCCCACACTATTTGTTTCTGCCCAACCCAAGATATAAAGTCCTTTTCTTGCCCGGGTGAAAGCTACATATAATAAATTAAAATGCTCCATGTAAACACGTTGTCGCTCTTGGTAATAGCCATTTGCATAAAAGGTATCTTTTAAATAAGCACCATAATAGACAGGGACATGGGAAAGATTTTTAAAAGGAGACACTTCACTATGTACCCACAGCACTGGAGGATGGTGTATTGGATGATCTAATGACCACATGCAAAAAGGAACAATCACCACTTCAAAATCCAAGCCTTTTGCTTGGTGTACTGTCATAATACGCAAACAATCTACCCCACTGCCCTCTGGCAACAAATATTTTTCTCCTTCACGTTCCCACCAATGTAAAAAATCATGTATGTCTCCTTGTAACACACTATCATGTGCAACTTCCTGCAATACTTGCAACACACTACTCTCAAGCTCAAACATCTGAATTAAAGAACAAACTAACGCATATAGAGGCATGCGAGCAAAATCTGCAATACGATCCAAAAAAAACGCTGGTAAATAATGAGTAGCTACTTCAGCAGACTGCACTCCACACCAGTCATCTACTTCAGCACCTATAACATACCGCTGATATAAATGCACTAACATGGCTAAAGTTAACTTTTCAGGAGAAGCAATATACTGTAAAGCACACACTAACAACTGCACATAAGGATCTTCACCCAATGTACTACGGATAGTTGTTCTAACATTAAACCCTTTCGTACCATACAAGAAAAAAGACTCTGACAAAAAACGGGCATCTTTATTATCACGTACCAACAATACAATCTCCCGAAGTGCAGAACCAGCTTCTTGCAAAAGTTTTACTTTATGCATAACACGCTCTACACACATAGTACGCCAATCATCTTTTACTCCTTTTCTATCATCTGTTAAAAAGGAGACTTCAACATATCCTTGTTCCACACAGGAATCTTTCTCAGGCAAATCTTGCACCACGTGTGCATATGATTCTTCAACCTCTTGCAAACTATCTAAACAATTTTTGTCACATGATTTATCCTGAAACATTTTATCATACAAATACTTTTTTACCACAGAGGGGGCAACACTAAAAAATGCATTGTTAAAAGCAACGACCACAGGGGCGCTGCGATAGTTGCACCCTAACACTTCACGCTCAATGATATGTGGTGACATATCTTGTTCTACTTGGAACAATAAAGAGGGATCACCACCACGCCATCCATAAATGGCTTGTTTGATATCTCCTACAAAAAAACCTTTTCCTTTTTTTGTTAAACAATAGCATAAAAAAGACCGAATCAGTTGCCACTGTACTCGAGAAACATCTTGAAATTCATCTACCATTATCATATTGTAGTTGACTCCCATTCTTTCATATACCAAAGGCACACTATATTGCTCTACAATTTTCTGTACTAAACGAGGTAAATGGGCAATGGGTATTTTTTGGGTATGTGCATAAATCTCCTCAAGTGTTTTTTCTAAATGATTTGCTGTTATAAGTGCATAACGTAGTGATCGCAAAGCTATGTATGTAGCATAATGACGGTGATGTGCATCATAGTAATCTATCAACTCTTTTAAATAGTTTTGCAAACTATTGATGTGAGAGGCAAAAAAATCACCATGTCCTTTTTTAAACCAATAACGCGCATTTGTAACAGCCATGCGTACCCGTAACTTAGGTTCAGTCACACCATGCATTCCCTGTTTCAAAAAACCCCAAATTCCCTTATTACCCCACACAAAATCCTCTTGGGTCAAACCTGCTTTATCTATTGGTGTCAAAATTTTTTTTGTAAGTGCCACGTATGTTTTCTCATAATCAATAGCCCATTTCCCCATTTTTTCCAACACTTCTACATAGGTTTTCCACTTGGCAAGAGTACTGTCTCCCAATTGAAAATCGGGTGCGAACAAAACCGCTTCGGCAAGTGCTCGTATATCTGTAGTGCAATCCCACTGACGCCCATGTTTTATTTTTTCTATGCTGAAATCAACTAATGCATTTAAAACAATGCTATCATCATGCAACTTATCCCAAAGTTTTTGTACAGCATCATCGAGTAGGAGTCTTATATTCAACAATATTTCATAATCATTTATACAACTGACATCTCCAGCGAAAAAACTAAAAATTTCTTGAAAGAATCCATCTATGGTAGCAACGGCTAATAAATCTTCCTGATGGAGGATTTTAGACAAGACTTTGGTGGCGCGTGACTGTAAAGTAGTAAAACCAACATTCAATTTTGTCAATAAAGCATTATTGAGCGATGATTTTTCTCCTTGAGCAATATTATTTAAATATTGTATAATACGCTCTTTCATTTCATGTTTAGCCTTATGTGTAAAGGTAATTGCCAATATGTGCTCAAAATTTTCAACTTGTTGTAATGCATGGCATAAATAATGAAATACGAGTGTATGGGTTTTACCAGCACCAGCACCTGCATAGCATATGGTTAAAGACATAGTGAAAAAATAAATAAAGAAAAAGGTGTTCAATACCTAATAGCTCTCCCAAATTACAACATTTGAAAACATAAGTATTTGATTTTACAACCTTTTTCTAAAAATTTCTTTTCATATACTGTTTGTAATGCGGTATGTATTGATGTACTATGTGACTTATATAAATCTTCTGTATGGTCAACAAGGGAGTAACCACGTTTTTGCACTATGCCTAAGGTAAAATGATACAACGCTGCATTATCTGTTTTGAGATGCACATATCCTCCTATTTTTAAAATTTTTTTGTAAATATCTAAAAATCGCTCGCTGGTGAGTCTTCTTTTTATATCCCTGTCTTTTATTCTAGGGTCGGGAAAGGTAATGTAGATTGTAGAGACTTCTTCTGGACAAAAAAAATGGTCTAAAATTTCTATACGTGTACGTAGGAAGGCTACATTGTTCAATTTTTGTACAAGGGCTTCTTGCAGACCTACCCACATGCGTGCTCCTTTGATGTCAACACCAATAAAATTGGTCCTTTCATTTTTTGTTGCAAGTCCTAAGGTATAATTGCCTGTCCCACATCCTAATTCTAAGACCAATGGGTGATTATTGTTGAAAAATGTTTTCCACTTTCCTTTTATTGTATCAAAAAGAATTTTTCCTGGTTGCAACATGAGGGGATTGGCATCGTTATCTTTAAACCTGTGTTGTTTTTTTCTCATTGCTAATAGAAATAGGCTATTGTTATGGCAAATATAAATTTATATCTAAAAAAATGAAAAATGATGTTTTTTATAAAATAAGGACTCTTTCTTTTTTATAAAAAACATTTCTTGTGATTTTCTGCGTTTCTTTGTTCTCTTATGGGGGGTTTTTCTGTTATTTTATTTCTAGTTTTAATCCTGTATGTGTTTCGTTAACCAATGGGAATTATCGAATCGGGGTTTAGCATACTGATAACGGGTATTGTTAAAAGTTGTTAAAAAGTTTTTTGCAACATTATTATGATGTTGTAACTAATACTCTACTATCTTACTTGCATTCTTTTAAATGCTACAACTGCTAATGTTGGGGATTCTTGTTTTAAAAGGTCTGCAATGGTTTGCTTTTCGTTTTTGATGAAAGGTTGTGGGAGTAAGGTGTTTTCTTTCACGAATTTTTCAATTTCTTTTTTAATAATCATTTCTATGTTTGCGCCTACATTTTGTTTCAAACGATATGCACGAATTATCTCTTCTTCTTTTTTTAAGACATCTGCTGGAATATCTTGTGCATCAATGGCGATGGGGTCACTGGCAACAATTTGTAAAGCGACATTTTTTGCTACTTCTGTTAGATTGCATCCGGGAATATTTGCTTGATTTAAACTTACTATGGCGCCAAGTTTGCTACCTGTGTGTAAATAGCAACCTACTAGAGGTCCTTCTAGGATTACATAATTTGTTAAGGCTATGTTTTCTTTGAGTTGGCCAGAAAGTTGCAGGAGGATTTCTTGTAGGGAACCTTGTGTAAAAGCAAATGCAAAAAGGTTTTTTTCATTTGTTATATGATGGTCTAAAGCAATTTTTAATACAGTTTCGCCAACATGTATAAAGGGTTCACTGTTGGCTGCAAAATCTGTTTCACTATGTAGCATAAACATGATACCGTATTTTTTCTCTTTATGTACGCCCATAAAAATGCGGCCTTGGTGCATTTCCATATTGGCACGTTTATTGGCAATTTTTTGTCCTTCTTTACGAAGGAGTTCTATGGCGGTGTCATAGTTGCCATTTGCTTGAATGAGGGCTTCACGACATTTGGAAATACCTAGCATTGTGGCTTTACGTAATTTTAAA
Organism: uncultured Bacteroidota bacterium; assembly: GCA_942492555.1. Lineage (GTDB taxonomy): Bacteria > Bacteroidota > Bacteroidia > Cytophagales > Amoebophilaceae > JBCCVH01. The sequence goes on from CALOEX010000003.1 coordinate 92,699, forward strand.
ATTTGGTTTTTGTCTATATGTACATTCATGGTATGAAATTTTTAATACAAATAAGTTTTTATTTGTATGTTTCTTGAACTTTATTTTCTTCTGTGGATTGGGATTTATATTTTTTTTGTTTTTCGGATTCCCATGTTTTTAATCCTTCTTCCATTTGTTGGTACATGTATTCCATGATTACTTGAATGGATAAGATAGTATCGTCATTGCCGGGAATTGGATAAGTGATATAACGACAAGAGGAGTTGGAATCTACAATGCCAAATACAGGAATGTTAAGTTTGTTTGCTTCTTTGACTGCTGTCATCTCTTTCATTGCATCTACAACGAAGAAAGCTCCCGGTAATTTTTTTAACATGGAAATACCTGAGAGAAGTGTAGATAATTTTTTTCTTTTGCGATCGGTAATTAACTTTTCTTTTTTTGTTAAGTGTGCATAGATAGGGTCTTCGTGTTGTTTTTCAAAATCAGAAAGTTTTTTTAGGAGCTTTTTGATGGTAATGAAGTTTGTGGCGGTACCTCCTAGCCATCTTTGTGCTACTACATAGGGTTGCTTCAATTTTGTAGCAACTTCTTCTACAATGTCTTTAGCTTGTTTTTTTCTTCCTATAAAGAGGATTTTTTGACCTGTTGAAATGATGTTTTTCATTTCTTCACCAGCGGTTTTTAGGCACTCTATTGTTTTGTCTACATCAATAATATGTCTTCCCTCTTCTTTCATAAAGAGGTAGGGTCGGAAGTCCGGACTCCATTTTTCTGCTAAATGCCCATGGTGCACACCTGCATCCAACAAGGCTTGTCTATCGATTGTTGTCATGGTTCATATGTTTTTTTTATCGTTTACGGAAGGGTTTATCTTTACGTGCTTTACGCAAACCTGGTTTTTTACGCTCTACTTTTCTAGCATCTCGTGTCAAAAAACCGTGGTCTCGAAGTATTGGCCGTGCAGATGCATCTATGGTAACGAGCGCTTTGCTAATTGCAAGCCTGATGGCACCTAGTTGTCCTGTAATACCTCCTCCCATAACACGGATTACGAAATCGTATTTTTTTTCTTTTTCAAGGATTTGTAGGGGTTTGATAATAACATCTTGATATATTTCACTGGGGAAATATACCTGTAAAGGTTTTTCATTGATGGTGATATCTCCTTTTCCATCTCTTAAAAAAGCTTTTGCTGTAGATGTTTTTCTACGTCCAACACCTTGTACTATCATAGCCATATATACTTATTTATTAATGATGTGATTGTTGTATTTGTCCAGCATGTGGATGATCTTTACCTGCATAAACTTTCAGTTTAGTAAACAATTGTCTAGCGAGTTTATTTTTGGGCAACATTCCTCGTACTGCTTTTTCTAAAATACGTTCTGGATATTTGTTACGCAACTGGGCAGGAGTGGTAGCACGTTGTCCTCCAGGATAACCAGTATAGGACAAATAGCGTTTATTTTTTTCTTTTTTACCAGTGAATAAAATTTTTTCTGCATTGGTAACAACCACATGTACACCACAGTCTACATGTGGGGTATAAAAGGGTTTATCTTTACCACGTAGCAAAATAGCTATGTGAGTAGCTAAACGTCCTACGATTTGATTGGTGGCGTCTATATGGATCCATACTTGGCGTACCATGCTTTTGTTGACGCTTTTTGTTGTGTGTAATACAATCTTTTCTTTTTTCATTGCGGTGATTGTTAGCATGGGAAAAACATCCCAATTTTAGTGCTTTTTATTTAAATGTATCTCATTTTGCAAAAATTCAGCTGTTTGTTTGTATTGTTTTTCCTGCTTTATGGGGAAGTGATTTTTTTTCCAGGGTTTTGCATTTTTGATTTCTGTACTACAAAGGTACGCTTTGTGTGTTAAAAAAGCAACAATACTGTGCAACATGTTCCTTATTTTCTTTTTTTTGATTTTTTTGCAAAAAAAGAAACAAAGTGATTAAGATTGTATACAACAATTTCAAAACTTGATGATTATGAAAGTACAATTCTCACTAATGCCACTTCCGTATGCTTATGATGCACTGGATCCTTACATAGATGCACGTACAATGGAACTACATTATACCAAGCACCATCAGGGGTATTTGGATAACCTTAATCTTGAACTCGAAAAAATGCACGGTCCTGGTTTTCTACAAGAATCTTATTCTATTAAAGCATTAACCAAGTTTTTTGCAGGAAGCAATGCAGTTTTTCGCTATAACGTAGGGGGTTATTACAACCATGAGCTTTTTTGGGAAGGTATGACGCCATATCCTCAGCAAAAATTAGGTGTTGAGATAAAACATCTGATGGAAAAGTACTTTGGTGGACAAAAAAACTTCATAGAGGCCTTTACAGCAAAAGCCTTAAGTTTGCTTGGTCCAGGATGGACATGGCTTTGTTCCGATATTGACAACAAGCTCCACATTATTAACACACCTTTACAAGACAATCCTTTTATGATTTCTCCAAAGGAAGACCTAGTACCTATACTTGCGCTGGATATGTGGGAACATGCTTATTATTTAAAATACCAAAATAAGAAGCAGGAGTACATCAAGGCATTTTGGAATGTAGTAGACTGGGAAGGCTTAGCTAGACGCTATGAAACCTATTATAGAAGCATTATATAATGCCTATGTTTGCAAAAAGTGCTGTGGCATGGTTTCAAGATGTTTGTAACGAGCTAAAAAACATATCTTTTCCAGAAAAAAAAGATATGGCTAAGCGATTGTTAGAGCATTATAGTGATTACACCATAGAAAAGCACATCTTAGAAACACCTATGTCTCTCAATGATGCACAGCAAAAAATGCTACAAAAAGCGTGTGATCGTCTCAATAAAGATGAGCCTCTGCAATATGTACTTGGCTATACATATTTTCATGGTCATCTTTTTACTGTTACACCACATGTTCTTATCCCGAGACCTACTACGGAGGAAATGGTAGCTTTTGTGTTGAGATGGATGCAAAACAAAAATATCAAAGTACTTGATTTGTGTACAGGAAGTGGATGTATTGCTATCAGTTTGGCAAAAAGCAGTTCTTATATAGAGGTGGATGCTGTTGATATTAGTGAAAAGGCTTTACAAATAGCTAAAAAAAATGCGAAGGCTCATAGAGTAATCATTGGTTTTTACAAAAAAGACATTTTGCAAGAATCTCTGCCCAACAAAAAGTGGCACTTGATTGTTAGCAATCCACCTTATATCCCTCATAAAGAAAAAAATACTATAGCACTAAGAGTGTACAACTACGAGCCTCATCAGGCTCTTTTTGTGCCTGATAGCAATCCGCTTATCTTTTATAAACATATTATAAAACTGGCAAAAACGCATTTGTATCCAGGGGGTATTACTTGTGTGGAAGTACATGAAAATTTTGCAGATGAAGTCTCTATGCTTTTTCAAGAAGCTTGGTTTACATCCATAACAGTTCATTGTGACCTACAGCGCAAAAAAAGATGGATTACTGCACAAAAACAGATAGTTATGACCTGAAAAGTACTTTTTTGATAAAAAAAGTACCAATGCTATACAATTAAAAACATAAAGGGCAAACCCTATTTTTTTCATATGAAATTGTTTAACTTCGCCTGTCATAATCTTAAAACAGTCACATCATGAACATTGGTAGCAATAATCCTATAGAACCTATATTGCAAGACAATCCTAATAGATTCGTTCTTTTGCCCATCAAACACCCAGATATTTGGGAATACTACAAAAAAGCCGAAGCGAGCTTTTGGACAGCAGAAGAAATAGATTTGCAACAAGATCTTAAAGACTGGGAAAACCTCACAGCACAAGAACAACACTTCATCAAAATAGTTTTGGCATTTTTCGCTGCTAGTGATGGTATTGTCAACGAGAATTTGGCAGGTAATTTTGCCAAACAAGTACAGCTTCCAGAAGCACGTTGCTTTTATGGATTTCAAATCGCTATGGAAAACATCCACTCGGAGGTATACGCACTGCTGATAGATACTTATATCAAAGATCCCAAAGAAAAAAAACATCTTTTCAATGCCTTGGAATCTGTAGCCTCTGTTAAAGAAAAAGCATCTTGGGCATTACATTGGATCAATGGAAAGCGTGGTTTTGTAGAATTGCTCATTGCTTTTGCCGTTGTAGAGGGCATTTTTTTCTCCGCAAGTTTCTGTGCTATTTTCTGGCTTAAAAAACGGGGTATTATGCCAGGGCTTACTTTTTCTAATGAGCTCATATCACGTGATGAAGGATTGCATACGGATTTTGCTTGTATGCTTTATCGCGATCATATCAAAAATAAACTTCCTGTTCAAGAGGTTATCGACATCGTAACAAGTGGATTAGAAGCAGAAAAAAAATTCATTTTAGAAGCGTTGCCTGTAGAGCTTATTGGTATGAATGCTTCTTTGATGAAAGAATACATGGAATTTGTAACGGATAGACTTCTGGTAGCCTTAGGATGCCCCAAAGTATACAATGCGCAAAACCCCTTCCCATGGATGGAAATGATATCGCTACAAGGCAAAACAAACTTTTTTGAAAAACGTGTAGGCGAGTATAAAAAAGCAGGGATAAACATTCAAAAAGACCAAGAAAACCCCACTCATTTTTCCTTGGAAGAAGAATTTTAATCGTGTTATTCACAAAAGTCTTTCAACAATATTTTTTACTTTTAAATACACTAAATCATGTCAATGTACGTTGTTAAACGAAATGGAAAAAAAGAATCTGTAAAGCTAGATAAAATCACCATGCGTATTACACGCTTATGCAAAGATTTAGATCCAACTATCTCTCCTATTGAAATAGCAAAAAAAGTAGTGCTGGGTTTATACAATGGTGTAACTACAGAAGAACTAGACCAGCTTGCTTCAGAGACAGCAGCCTCTATGTCTTCCATTCATCCAGATTATGGCAAACTTGCTGGTAGCCTAGAAGTGTCTAGCCTACACAAAGTCACAAGCCAGTCTTTTTCAAACACTATGAAAAGACTCTATACTTACTTTAATGAAAAGACACAAAAACAAGCATCTCTCATCGATCCACAAGTTTATCGTATCATTCAACAACATGCAGCATTACTCGATGAGACCATTGTGTATGACCGAGATTATAACTATGATTATTTTGGTATCAAAACACTTATAAGATCTTATCTGTTACGTATTGATAATAAAATTGTTGAACGTCCGCAACATATGATCATGCGTGTTGCTATTGGTATACACCAAGAGGATATCGAAGCAGCTATCGAAACTTACCACTTAATGTCTCAAGGATGGTTTACCCATGCTACACCTACATTATTCAATGCAGGTACTCCCAAAGGTCAACTTGCTTCCTGCTTTTTAATTTCTGTGAAAGAAGATAGTATTGGGGGCATTTATGACACACTTAAGCAATGTGCGGAAATATCGCAGAGAGCAGGGGGCATTGGTATCAGTATACACAATATACGAGGTGCAGGATCTTATATTAAAGGCAGTAATGGATACTCTAGTGGCATTGTGCCTATGTTGGGAGTCTTTAATATGACCGCTCGGTATGTAGACCAAGGAGGAGGAAGGCGAAAAGGTGCTTTTGCTGTTTATTTAGAGCCTTGGCACAGTGATGTTTTTTCTTTTCTTGATCTTAAAAAAAACCACGGCAAAGAAGAATTGCGTGCCCGTGATCTCTTTTATGCACTTTGGATTCCAGATCTTTTTATGTATCGTGTAGAAAAAGATGAAGATTGGTCCTTGTTTTCCCCAGATGAAGCCCCGGGGCTTCATGAGGTTTATGGTGATGAATTTGATAGGCTTTACCATAAATATGAACAGGAAGGAAGAGCTCGCAAGGTAGTCAAAGCACGTACACTCTGGACAGAAATCCTAAAATCACAAATAGAAACAGGGACTCCTTACATGCTTTATAAAGATGCCATCAACAAAAAATCAAACCAAAAAAACATTGGTGTTATCAAATCCAGTAACCTATGTACCGAAATTGTAGAATACACATCTGCAGATGAAGTTGCTGTATGTAATCTCGCTTCTATTTCATTGCCTAAATTTGTTTGTCCAAACAAGACATTTAATTTACAAAAACTCTATGACATCACTTATGTAGCTACTAAAAACCTTAATAAGGTAATTGATGTTACTTACTATCCTATTCCAGAAGCAAAAAAATCCAATCTACGACACCGACCTATAGGACTGGGCATACAAGGCTTAGCAGATGCTTTCATTATGCTAGGCATGCCTTTTGATAGCCCTGATGCACGTCAGCTCAATAGAGATATTTTTGAAGTTATCTATTTTGCTGCCTTAACAGCTTCTAATGATTTGGCCAAAGAACATGGTCCCTATGAAACCTTTGCAGGATCTCCTGCCTCTCAAGGAATTTTACAATTTGATATGTGGCAAGTTGAACCTTCCAAACAATGGAATTGGGCAGAACTCAAAGCATCTATACAAAAGTATGGATTGCGTAACTCTCTTTTGGTAGCGCCTATGCCAACGGCTTCCACTGCACAAATACTTGGTAATAACGAAAGTATTGAACCCTATACTTCTAATATATATGTACGTCGTGTTCTCTCTGGGGAGTTTATTGTTTACAATAAACACTTAGTGAAAGAATTGATTACTTTAGGCCTTTGGAACAAGCAAATGAAAGATGCTTTGATACTAGCCAATGGTTCTGTGCAAGATATTGTGGGTATTCCAGAAAGGCTTAAAAAATTATACAGAACGGTTTGGGAAATACCGCAACGTGCTATTGTAGACATGGCCAAAGATCGGGGTGCTTTTATAGACCAAAGCCAAAGCCTCAATATCCATATGGAAAACCCAACATTAGGACAGCTTACTTCCATGCATTTTCATGGTTGGCGTAGTGGTTTGAAAACAGGTATGTATTATTTGCGTACAAAACCTGCGGCAGATGCCATTAAGTTTACTGTAGAAATCAATGATAAAATCAAACCAACAACCCCAGAGGAAGAAAACCCAACAGAAGATTGTCTTATGTGTAGTAGCTAAGAGCATTGAATGAATAGGTCCGTATATTTTATCCCACATTCCACACCAAAAATTTAATTATAGCATGTCTATTTGTTGGCACTGTGCTAGATTGTTTTGTGTTATTTTAGTAGAAGCATGTTCTTTGCCAAGGGTTTTTTCTTTGATTTGCAGTGCTTGGGTATACATGTTGATAGCCTCTGGATATTTCTCTTGGGTGTAATGTACATCGCCGAGATTATGCAGGGTATAAGCACATTGAACATGTTCTTTGCCAAGGGTTTTTTCTGTGATTTGCAGTGCTTGGGTATACATGTTGATAGCCTCTGGATATTTCTCTTTGGCGTAATATACTAGGCCGAGATTATAGAGGGTATTGGCATAGGAAGCATGTTCTTTGCCCAGGTTTTTTTCTGTGATTTGTAGTGCTTGGGTAAACATGTTGATAGCCTCTGGATATTTCTTTTGGGCGTAATATACCATGCCGAGATTATGGAGGGTATCAGCATAGTCAACATGTTCTTTGCTCAGGGTTTTTTCTGTGATTTGCAGTGCTTGGGTATACATGTTGATAGCCTCTGGATATTTCTCTTGGGTGTAATATACCATGCCGAGATTATGGAGGGTATCAGCATAGCCAACATGTTCTTTGCCCAGGGTTTTTTCTGTGATTTGCAGTGCTTGGGTATACATGTTGATAGCCTCTGGATATTTCTCTTGGGCGTAATATACTAGGCCGAGATTATAGAGGGTATTGGCATAGGAAGCATGCTCTTTGCCCAGGGTTTTTTCTGTGATTTGCAGTACTTGGGTATACATGTTGATAGCCTCTGGATATTTCTCTTGGGCTTCATATACATCACCGAGATTGTTGAGGGTATCAGCATAGGAAGTATGTTCTTTGCTCAGGGTTTTTTCTGTGATTTGCAGTGCTTGGGTATACATGTTGATAGCCTTTGGATATTTTCCTTGGGCTTTATATACATTACCGAGATTATGGAGGGTATCAGCATAGTCAACATGCTCTTTGCCAACTGTTTTTACATAAATGTTGAGTACTCGGTTGTAAAAGTTGATAGCTTCTGGATATTTCTCTTGGGCGTCATATACCAACCCGAGATTATAGAGGGTATCAGCATAGGAAGTATGTTCTTTAAGTTCTTCTGCCAGCAATAGGTCCGCATCTTCTTGGCTTTTTTTGGCTTGGGCTACTTTTTGTTTTTCTTTTTGTAGTTCTTGGGTAAGTTGCCCAATGGTGTTTTCTTGTTGTTGCATGGTTTGTTGCGATGCTTGCAATTCTTTTTTAAGTTGGCTTACTTGTTGCTGTAGCTCATGATGGACTTTTCCTGCAATACCTCCTAGTTTTTCAAGCAGGGTTTCGGTATTGTCTAAGGGCCTACCAGATTGTCGTATAAAATGATCAAGGTATTTTTTGGCAAGTGGTGGCATGTTTTGCCACTCAAGTTGATTGCCTTGACAACCTTGTTCGTTTGAAGCTACCTCTTGGGTATAGCCAACCACCACATTGAGTAGGTATTTACAAGGGGGACAGATAGGTACACTTATGGCAAGCGTGATGACATGCTTTTCTTTGCTGAGATGTAGCCATTGCAGTAGTGCAGGGATAATATGGGAGGGTTGTGTTTGGACGATGTGGTAAAGATATTTGTGGGCAGTTCTATGTGCTTTTTCGTTAAGCAAACCTGTAGCATCCAACATATATTTTGTATAGATAGCCACTACTTCGTTGTTTGCTTGTTGTGGTGTCTTGGAAGTAACTATGATGGTTCTTTCTTCTTCCTCTTTTTTTTCATGGTTATTCTTTTCTTTGGGTTTTTGATTGAAGGGTTTATTGCTTATGATCACATTGAGTAGTATATGATTATCTTTTGCTTTGTTAGCAACAGTATCTAAGTCGTCTAGCAAATCTACATCTGATAGCTCGTCTGCATCTATTGTATGATCAATGGGTTTTTTGCTATGAGAAGCGGTATAGTCCATGACTTGGAGATTGTGCTGAGGGGGGTGGTCATTTTTAAGTGCAGCGGCACGCAATGGGGGTAGTCCTATGGTGAGGATACCGATTAAAAAAAGAATGTGTTTTTGTTTTTTCATTATCAACAATAAAAGTTTAGCAAAGAGAGATAAGCCCTTTATTTTACAGTTTTTTTATAAAAACTAAATGAATGAAAGCGAAGCACAACATATGCATACACTTTTGTACCAATCTGTTACTGTTTATTCCTCATGATGCATTTTTCACTATTCATTTTCTCGTGTGTCATTTTTGGCCTCTAGTCCAACATTTCTTTATAGTCAAAAAGGTGCTGTAGTGTATATCATTTTTGGCCCCTACTCCAACCTTTTCTCCGATGCGTATGAGCAGATTTTGGTGATATAAAAAATGAAAAAGTAGATCCGCATATTGGAGTTCATAGCTTTTTGACAATTGATCGGTCGTTGTTACCATGTCTTTTTGTAGAGATTTATCCTCTACTTTTGGATAGGCCTTGGCAATTCCTTGGATACATTTTTCAATATTTTTTTTGTACCAATCAAAGCTAAAAAAATATTGTGATTTCACTTTATATTGTTCAAGACCATCCCTAAATTGCTTGAGGTAACCATCAAAATCAGGTTTGTCTTGTGGTAGATTGACAACCTGTGTGCAGGTGATTTTATCTTGTGGATAGTCGGTTTGCCAGCAAAGTCTTGCTGCATAGCTTAGATTATCTCTTAATTCATCTTCCAATGAACAAACCAATTGATCGCCCAAATCCTTAACCAATCTATTTTTAAGACGCAATAACTCGCAAGACCAGTATCCGACTTTGATAGAAAATTCCGGATGTTGATCATCATAAGGCAAGCGGCCCAAGCTACAAGCAATATGCAATAGCTTAGCTTTGTCTGCATCTTTTTTAAGTTGTGGATAGACTTTGGCAATGCTTTTCAGATCATTGGGAAGATTGTCTTGATACCACTGACCTCCATAGATCTTATTTGCTTTCATATTATCTTGAAAATACGTTTGGTAGTCACATGTCGTATGGGTAAGGATAGCATCATCAAAGCGGGTATCTATCACATTCGTGTCCTTGAACCTAGAACCTATGAAAATGGCTTTGCTACAATCTGCCCCTTCTAGGTTGGCATTGGTAAAATCACGACCTGAAAGGTTTAACCCTGCAAAATTTTTTCCTTGATACTGAGCGCCACGAGAATTGAGCGGTGGCATGAAAACAAAAGAAAAAATGATGTGCTGTATCAGGTATGGCATGTCAAGGTTATTTTTTTTTAGATATCCTTGTAGTAATGCGATTTGCTTTGCTTTGGGTAGCTCTGCAAAAAAGAGGTTTTGTTGATGCGTAATGTCGTCAATATGTTTTACTTTGTTATCATGATTATTTTGAGTAGCATCAAGATAGGGCAAACTTGCGACAAGCATACCGATTAAAAAAAGAATACGTTTTTGTGTTTTCATTATCAATAATATAAAGTTTAGCAAAGAAAGATAACTCCTCCATTTTACAGCTTTTTTTTATAAAAACCAAATGAATAAAAGCGAAGCAGAACACATGCATACACATTTGTACTGATCTGTTACCATTGATTGTTCATTTTTCATTTTTCGCTATTCATCATGCACTTTCCATTTATCCCACAAGTTCATGACGTATCTCCATCTCCGATTTATTGAAAGATACCCCCATGAGAATAAACTTCTTAACACCTTTCGTTGTCAAATCTCGCTTATAGGCCAACGTTTTAATCTGTGCCAATGCAGTATCCGCCACCTCTTGGAGCCTTTCTGTTTTTGCTGCGACTTTAAGCTCCAAGATAATGCCATATTGCGATTGATCTTTTGGCTCTATGCAAATATCATAAATACCTCCTCCGCTGATTCTATTGGAAGTGACTATGTGGCTATGGCTGAGACAAGCACTCATCCCCAGCACCAGCCCATGGTAGAACTGCTCATAATGTTTGCCTCCTTTATCTAAAAAACTAGGCACACGTACCAGATAATCTTCTAAAAAAACCTGGAAGGCTTCCACATTGCCAGTGACTAAATCCTGCATCGCTTGATAATATTGCCCTTGTTCATTATTGGATACCGCTTCTTCTATAATATTTTCCATGCTGACACGTATTTCCTCATTGGTAAAAGAGAGTGTATAGGTATACATGCCAGGTTTGATGAACTGCTTATTTTCTATTTTTAAATAGCCAGATAAAAGCATGAGACTCCAAAAAGAAGAGCGGCCTGTCTTCAGGCTTTTACCTAAAATGACATTGGGATTGATAAGGCTTTGTATGGGTATTTTATTGACCAGTTGCGATAAATCTTTTTCTAATGTCGTGATGTTTTTTGCAATGAGATCTCTGATAATGGTTGTACCACCACTGTCAAACCAATAATAGTCTAAACTTTTTTCTATCGGTTTCGTGTTGCTTGTTGCTTGATCAGCAAACATAATAATGGAAAGAGGGTTGTACAGCGTATAACCTTCTACAATATAGCCATTGTACATCTCTTTGAGTTCATGTGCTTTTTGTGGTAATCCTGCTTGATCTAAGTAATGATCTGTCTCTTCTGGTGTAAACCCGAAGCAATGCGCATATCTTGAAGAGGAAATGGTACTATATACCTTTACATTGTTCAGCTCAGAAAAAAGAGAGGATTTAACAATTTGTAAAATACCGGTAATCAAACCTTTATGTAGGTAATCATTGCCTTTAAATGCTTTGTTAAATAGCGTGGCAATAAGGCTGCGCATCTCTTCATAATAACCATACACATGGGCATCATGTAAAGGCGTGTCATATTCATCAAGGAGAATAATTATTTTTTGTTCAAAATGATTATATAATAAACTGGTTAAAAACTGAATAGAAGTTTTATATTCCGATAATGAAGCCTGTTTGGTGATAAATAAATCGATAGTATCTTTTTTGTACTTTGATACTTTTTTCGAGTCTAATAGGTACAAATGTTGTAGATAAAGATCTCTAATAATTTCTTTAAAAGATCCATAAGTCTCTTCAAAATTTTTACCACGTACCTCCTTCAACGTCAAAAAGATAACCGGAAACTGCCCTTGCAATGCCATCACCTCTGGATGTTTGCTAATAGCAAGGCCATCAAAAAGCCCTTTTGTAGCAACGCCATCCACCTCTTTGGCAAAAAAGTGTTGCATCATGGAAAGGCTTAGTGTTTTGCCAAATCTACGGGGGCGAGTAATCAAAGCAATTTTGTCCCCAGCGTAAATAAACTCTTTGATCATCAACGTTTTATCTATAAAAATATAATGCTCGTCAGCAGGATTTGTATCTTGTATCAGAGAGGCAAAATTGTCTATGCCTATAGGAAACATATGTTGGGTCATAGGTATGTTGTAAAGGATGATAGGTCAAAGATAATAAACTTGCTACAAAGCTACCTAGTGTAAGTGAAAAAAACAGAACACATGCATACACTTTTGTACTGTTCTGTTACCCGTTATTGTGCATGATTCATTCGCCCCCCGCATAGGGCTTTGCCACATGCGGGGGGGGCGACCTATCCACTCCCCTACATCAACTTTCTGGCTCTTTTTTCTTTTTCGGAGAGGTTTTCGTTTTTTATTTTTGGGGTCGTTTTGTAAAGCAAATTTCACATTCTATGGAATTTGGTGTATTAAGATAAGTACACATTGCACATGCCCATTCACCTTTAGTAGAGGAAGTATTGTTTTCATCTTTGTCTTTTTGATGTTGCGCAAACAACACACGTTGTGTACCACAAATGTCGCATTGCATCACATGAGATGTATTGAGATATGTACATGCCTCACATGCCCAAGTGTCATTATTAGCAGGGATTTTATTTGTTATTTGCTTTACATTTTTGTTCTCTACTTTTTTCTGCTCTGCTTCTTCTTTTTTTTCATCATCATGCGCAACATTTTTGTCACCACATATACCGTCTCGTTGTTTGATAAGCTTCTGATGAGTATTTGAAAGCCCGATAGCTCTCTGAAAATTTGCTTTATTTAATGAAAGTCCCGCATTACCCATCATCATCAAGATTTCTCCTGTGGTTCCATCCCAGATTCGCACCGTTTTGTCGGAACTCGCAGAGGCGAGCTTTTTCCCGTCTGGGGACCAACTCACGGACCAACTCACGGACCAAACTGTACCCGTATGCCCCGTGCACGGCTTGATGAAATTGCCTGTGGTACCATCCCAGATTCGCACCGTTTTGTCGGAACTCGCAGAGGCGAGCTTTTTCCCGTCTGGAGACCAACGCACGGACACTACTGTACCCGTATGCCCCGTGCACGCCTTGATGAAATTGCCTGTGGTACCATCCCAGATGCGCACCGTTTTGTCGAAACTCGCAGAGGCCAGCTTTTTCCCGTCTGGGGACCAACGCACGCACACCACTTTATCCGTATGCCCCGTGCACGCCTTGATGAAATTGCCTGTGGTACCATCCCAGATGCGCACCGTTTTGTCGGAACTCGCAGAGGCGAGCTTTTTCCCGTCTGGAGACCAACGCACGGAGTTTACAGAATACGTATGCCCCGTGCACGCCTTGATGAAATTGCCTGTGGTACCATCCCAGATGCGCACCGTGTTGTCGTAACTCGCAGAGGAGAGCTTTTTCCCGTCTGGAGACCAACGCACGGACACTACTGTACCCGTATGCCCCGTGCACGCCTTGATGAAATTGCCTGTGGTACCATCCCAGATGCGCACCGTGTAGTCGTTACTCGCAGAGGCGAGCTTTTTCCCGTCTGGAGACCAACTCACGGATTTTACATAATCCGTATGCCCCGTGCACGCCTTGATGAAATTGCCTGTGGTACCATCCCAGATGCGCACCGTTTTGTCGTAACTCGCAGAGGCGAGCTTTTTCCCGTCTGGAGACCAACTCACGGATTTTACATAAGAAGTATGCCCCGTGCACGCCTTGATGAAATTGCCTGTGGTACCATCCCAGATGCGCACCGTGTAGTCGTTACTCGCAGAGGCGAGCTTTTTCCCGTCTGGAGACCAACTCACGGAGTTTACATCAGCAGTATGCCCCGTGTACGCCTTGATGAAATTGCCTGTGGTACCATCCCAGATGCGCACCGTTTTGTCGTCACTCGCAGAGGCGAGCTTTTTCCCGTCTGGAGACCAACTCACGGATTTTACATAATCCGTATGCCCCGTGCACGCCTTGATGAAATTGCCTGTGGTACCATCCCAGATGCGCACCGTTTTGTCGTCACTCGCAGAGGCGAGCTTTTTCCCGTCTGGAGACCAACTCACGGATATTACATAATCCGTATGCCCCGTGCACGCCTTGATGAAATTGCCTGTGGTACCATCCCAGATGCGCACCGTTTTGTCGTTACTCGCAGAGGCGAGCTTTTTCCCGTCTGGAGACCAACTCACGGATATTACAGAAGAAGTATGCCCCGTGCACGCCTTGATGAAATTGCCTGTGGTACCATCCCAGATGCGCACCGTTTTGTCGTAACTCGCAGAGGCCAGCTTTTTCCCGTCTGGAGACCAACTCACGGACCAAACTGTACCCGTATGCCCCGTGCACGCCTTGATGACATTGCCTGTGGTACCATCCCAGATGCGCACCGTTTTGTCGTAACTCGCAGAGGCGAGCTTTTTCCCGTCTGGAGACCAACTCACGGATCTTACATAAGAAGTATGCCCCGTGCACGCCTTGATGAAATTGCCTGTGGTACCATCCCAGATGCGCACCGTTTTGTCGTCACTCGCAGAGGCGAGCTTTTTCCCGTCTGGGGACCAACTCACGGAGTTTACAGAATCCGTATGCCCCGTGCACGCCTTGATGACATTGCCTGTGGTTCCATCCCAGATTCGCACCGTGTTGTCGGAACTCGCAGAGGCCAGCTTTTTCCCGTCTGGGGACCAACTCACGGAGTTTACTCCAGCAGTATGTTGCAAATAGGGATATTCACCAAAATCAATTCCTTGTACTTGTGCGTTATTCCATATGGTATTTTCTAAGTAGGCTTGTCTCAGGCTCACATTGCGACAGTCACTCCCTGAGAAATTGGTACGTGCCAGAAAGGCTTGATCCAGATTAGCGCCGGGTATGCGAATGCCTTGCCAATTAAGGTCACGGAGTTTGACATCTGCCATGGCTAGTATGGTGGCACTGTTGGCAGCTATGGTAGCTACTTGCTCATTTTCTTTAGAAAATGCAATGATATTGAATAGACATTTTTGTAATCCTTTATAAGTATCTTTTTCTTGGCTATGTAGATAATCTATCATAAAATGTATGATCGGTGTAGCCTTATTAAAAGCAGTTTGGTTATCTTTTTGGTTAAAAGATAACCCTATAAAGTGATCTGCTTGCCAATTGCTTGGGTTAGAGGGCAGACCTAGTAGCTCTTGGATAAAACGATAGGCTACGAAATATTCTTGGTAGGATTTATGGATAAACATGTAGCTATCTTTTCCTACTTTACGCAAAGGGCTTGTTTGTAAATTGATTTGGTTTTCTTGTGTAAAGAAACGTTGCCAAATATCACTATCTTGATGGGGATTGGCAATTTGTGTATCTTGTTGGAACATGGTCAAAGCAAGATCGCAACAATATTCTAGGAAGGTTGCTTGTAGTGTGGCTGATGTTTTGTCAAGTGTTTGGTGTTGTTGTAACTTCGCAATTTGGCGTTCAAACCATTGGTCACTAAAGGCAGTGTAGATCTGTGCACGTGAGAGTTGTTCTGTGTCACTATACATAAGTGTTAATCTGGGCAATACATTGAGTATCAACCCCAAAGAAAAAGGCTCACGGGTCATATCGGTCAATCCTTGAAAGGGTGCTAGCTTTTCTTGGTACTCTTTGGCAGACCATTGGGCAATATTGAGGGTTTTGTTAGTAGCAAACTGTTCGATATAATGCTTGACTTGTTTTGCAGAGAAAGGAAGTAGGTGTACTTCAGGGATGATGCCAAAATAGTCCTGTTTTTGTGTCTCGTTCAACACTTGGCTACGGCAACTAATCATAAAACGACTATTTTTCCATGCTCTCAATCCAAAGTGTTCTGCTATGTTTAGAGGTAAGTTATGGCGTTGGTATTGGGCTACTATTTCATCAAAACCATCTAAAATAAAGAATAGGCGCACATCAATACGTTTTTGTAGATTTGTAATGGTTACAATATCGAGTCCTTTATCGATCAGTCCTTTGACCAATAGGTTTTTGCCTGCATACATTTTAGGCAAGGAAATAAAAATGGCTAAACAGGGAATCTTGTGCTTTTGTTGGTTGTATTGTTGTGATATGTAGCGACCACATAAACTTTTTCCTGCACCAGAAGCGCCTTGTAGAAGTAGCAACTGACTATTTTTAAGCTTGTTTTGTATCTTTTGTGGCAAAGAGGTTGGTTTATGCTTGAACTTGTTTGGATGCTTGGGATTGTTATTTGCTATGTCTGTATCAGGCATATCTTCTTTGGTATCGCTTTCATCATTATAAGGTATACTGGCGTTCGGCAATGTTTCTCCTAAAAAGCAATCCATAAAATCTGCAAAAGGGTAATCTTTTATTTCTTTATTTTGGTCAACTGCCGTATCAGTGGCTTGTAACGGTATATACATGCTTAAACCTTGGCTTACGATATAGTCCATCTGCACTTCTTCTTTTTGTGCATCCTGTACGATCTTGCTGGTTGCTTGGAATGATGTTGGCTTTTGCCCTGCTTGCTGGTAATATCCTGTGGCTTTTTCATAATCTCCTTGTTTTTCATAAGTTGTAGCAAGTGCCTGATAGAGCATGGGTAAAGAGATGGGTTCATTTGCAGTTGGGTGTTTTTTGTATAGTGCAATGGCCTTGTTATGGTATGCAAAGGCAACTGGGTATTGTTGCTGTTGTGTTGCTACTTTCCCCATATGGTAGAAATGGTCAATGGTAACAAAAACATGATTGGGTATAGACTGTAAAATGGTTTTTTGATGTGGTAATGTAGATGTTTTTTGTGCTGATCCTTCGAATAGGACGATCGTGTATACAATGGTAGCACCCAAAGAGAGATTGCATTGTAGTGCCCAGTAATGAATAATAATGGGCAGATGGCGTGGCACAAAAAGAGAAACGCCCAAAGGTTGCCATAGGCCAAGGGTGTTAGGGTGCAATGTATATTGTACTTGCTCTTTGGGAAAGAGTGGATCTTTTTCTATCTCTTGTGCCAGCTTTTCTGCAAAGTGTTCTTCACTATGGTCACTATCATTGCTTTTACGTTTTTTTAATGGATTGGGCATTGCTATTGTATGGGTTTTATAATAAACCATTATGCTCCCATCTCCTCCTGCACCTCTTGCCATGGCATAAACCCCTAATGATTGTCCACCTTGCGCCATAATATGGCGACCACTTTGTGCTTCTATGGCTAATGTGCTTTTGCAATCGATGACAATGGTACCCCCACTGCCCGCACCGCCTGTAGTAGCATCTGCATTTTGCCCATTGGCTTTAAATCCAGCATTTTGACCTATTTTAAGTGTTCCATCAATGGTAAGGGAGAGAGCCCCACCACCTGTAGCACCTGCTATATGTAGTTTTTCTTCGGTGTAATACATGCTTCCTCCCGCACTACCTAAAGGAAGTTTGTCTGTAGTTTGTAATTGTGGCATGCCATAGATCCATCCATGAGATGCTTTTTTAAGTGTTTGGGAGACCATGCACTTTCCTGGTTGTCCCAAGGTGCGGTAGCTTCCTCCCCCTGCACAATAAATGCCTGTTTGACCCTTACCAGGACACCCATGGGGTACTCCCGGATAGCCACAGCTACTTACATCTATATGTGCACCTTCTTCCAGCACACATGCATCCAAACAATAAATGGCTAAATGCCCTCCTTGTTTAGTTTTGGGATTGTAGGGGGTGGTGGTAAGGGTGGCATTTTTACCTAACTTGATATAACTAAATCGATGTAAAACGTTCGCAGAAAGTACACATCTTTGATTTTCAGCTACAATGAGAGGAGGTAACAAAGCAGGCGTAAAACCCACATGTTGCATCTTAGCATTATTATTCACAATAGTTCCTTTCCATTTAAGAGCGGGAAAAATACCTGTATCAGCACTACGTGCAAATAACAGTTCCTCTTCGTCTGAAAAATTTGAAATCCAACTTACATTGCCATGTGGGAATTGCTCGCGCATTTCTTGGGTAATGATCATAAGCATGCCTTGACCTTTTGCAAATTTTTTCGCAACATCCTTATCAGCACTGGTGCTGGTATAGGTAGCTAAAAACCCAAATTTGACTTCTTGGTCAAACTGCACATTTTTTAATCCAGAATAAAGTGCTTGGTTCTCTTTATTTTCTGCTTGGTGTAGCGCCATGATGGCTTCCATTAAATAGCGATCCAATAGTTGCCATTTTTTAAAACGACCTTGCATTTGCGATAACCGAAAATCAGCACACAAAACAGAAAAACAGGTATAGAGCCTTAAGGCAACCAATGCTGGATAATTGAGGGGACTACCGAGTTTACGGTGGTAATGATCATGCCTAAAATAGGCTACTGTTGCAATGAAATCATCTTCACATGGTGTCATATAATGTACATAGCGACCAGCCTCCTTATTAAAACGTAAAAAGCCATTCTTGTAAGCTTCTTGTAACAGAAGTGTCATGCCTTTTTGTGGATGATACATAGTGGGCAATTGGTGATAGGGATGATGGTTGGCTAAAAGAATGGGATTCATTTTAGCAAAATCTGTGGCATAGGCAAAAACGTGTTGATCAGTGGTCATGGTGATTGCGTGACTTCTCAGACGCACGGGATGGATATAAGCGAACATATGACATCGCTCTTGAAGATTTGGTAATATATGTCCTTTTTGTGCTTCCTCTATTTTTTGTAATATAGGACACTTCTGACCTAATGTGCAATCAGGTCTTTGGGAGTGTTTTTCTTGCTGTAAATGGCTAAGCACGTCTTGCCATTGTTTCTTTTTTGGCTTTTTTCCTTTTGCTAATTTGGTATAAAATTTACATGTACTAACAGTACATGTAGTTGTTTTAGTTTCAATAGGTTTTTTTGTGGTCAGTGGTTTTTTCAATGGTTTTGCTAGTGTTATAGCAAAAGAGTGGTTTTGGCTATCTTGCCAATGGATAGGGCTGGTCTCTTGGGTTATATTATTGTCTTTTTGTGTTTGGGTGAGCGTGATAACTTTGGTGCCAAAAAAATTGGACAAAAGATCGGCTAATCCTTTGTAGCTCATCTCATTAAATTTATACCTGTCTATACAGAGATAGATGGCGATAGCAGGATCATTAAATCCTTGACATTGTGTGGAGAGATGGATGATCTGATATTGATTATCGATAAGAGTGGCTTGGCACACAGGACGTAAATAATGAAGCCAGCCAGCTAGCTCTTTATTCCTACACTCAAGATGAAGTTGGTTGACTTTTATCTTTTTTTGTTGCATTGGACTTAGATCAATAACAAAGGTATGGGTACTCTTTGTACTCTCTTGTGGTATTTTGTAGGCATAGTGTTGGGTCATCAAATCAATGGTACAGATATGTTTTGATTTAAGGTCTTTGCCTGTGCTATCCATATTTATACTTTCCGAAAAAATGTGTAGTATACCTGCTGATGTAGCTAAACAATCTACTTTCTGTTCTTTATTTTGATTTTGGTACTGTATATCAGCAGTTTGGTGGTACAGAGCATCGCGCTTCGCTTGGACAAGCTCTTCAGCAGACCATTCTTTGTCTTCAATGGAACGACTTTTACGTTGTATGGGTAGTAAGGGACGCATCTTTTTTTCACTGTTTATATAGTAGTAATGTTTGGTAGCGTAGCGTAAAGTATGGAGCATATTGTTGCGTGCTTCTTGCTCAGTTTTGTATTCTAATGTATCGTTTATGTCATTTGGATTTTTGGCAATGCGAATGGTTTGTGCTGGTGTGGTGGTGATAAAAGTATATTGGTGTAGATCAATGGTTTGTAGTAATGGAAGGGTTTCTGCTGTGAGGTCTGGCTTTTTTTTAAAAATATACAACACATCGTCATCGGTAATGACAGTATAGGTTTTTTGTTCTTTGTTTGTGTGTACCATTGTCAGGTCGCCCTCCCAGAGTATACGGCATGTTGTTTGCAGTAGGTGGTGCATTCTAAATGCTTCCCTGTTTTTTTCAGGTTCATTGGGCAAATTGTTTTGCACATCATTTGCTGGCAACAAAGCAATGACTGGCTTTGCAGATTGGTTGTTACTTACAAAAGTTGTTGTTTCTACACTATCTTTTTCATCATCCACATTTTTGGGTTGAAGGGTGGGTTTTGTGGCGGATAGTGTTGTTAATAGAGGCAACAAAAGAAGGAGTAATATGCTTATGTATGAGGCATATTTTCTATGCATATGGTATTGGTTTTTCATTTTTTTATAGATTTAAAAAAATATATTGACTTTTTTTAAAATTTTGAGGATACAATGTACTCTATTTTTAATAAAAAGCAGAAAATAAAGAAAACTGGCGATATGCCTTTTATGTTATAGGATACTATTTTTAAATGAAAAATGAAAAGAGAAGCACAATACGTGTATACATTTTTGTACTGATCTGTTACCATTGATTGTTCATTTTTCGTTTTCCACTATTCATTTTTCATTTACCCCACAAGTTCATAACGTATCTCCATCTCCGATTTATTGAAAGATACCCCAATGAAAACAAATTTTGTAATGTTTTTTGTTGTCAAATCTCGCTTATAGTCCAACGTTTTAATTTGTGCCAGTGCAGCATCCGCCACCTCTTGGAGCCTTTCTGTTTTTGTTGCGACTTTAAGCTCCAAGATAATACCATATTGCGATTGATCTTTTGGCTCTATGCAAATATCATAAATACCTCCTCCGCTGATTCTATTGGAAGTGACTATGTGGCTATGGCTGAGACAAGCACTCATCCCCAGGACCAGCCCATGGTAGAACTGCTCGTAATGTTTGCCTCCCTTATCTAAAAAACTAGGCACACGTACCAGATAATCCTCTAAAAAAAACTGGAAGGCTTCCACATTGCCAGTGACCAAATCCTGCATCGCTTGATAATATTGCCCTTGTTCATTATTGGATACCGCTTCTTCTATAATATTTTCCATGCTGACACGTATTTCCTCATTGGTAAAAGAGAGTGTATAAGCATACATGCCAGGTTTAATGAACTGCTTATTTTCTATTTTTAGATAGCCAGATAAAAGCATGAGACTCCAAAAAGAAGAGCGATCTGTCTTCAAGCTTTTACCTAAAATGACATTGGGATTGATAAGGCTTTGTATGGGTATTTTGTTGACCAGTTGTGATAAATCTTTTTCTAATGTCGTGATGTTTTTTGCAATGAGATCCCTGATAATGGTTGTACCACCACTGTCAAACCAATAATAGTCTAAACTTTTTTCTATCGGTTTCGTGTTGCTTGTTGCTTGATCAGCAAACATAATAATGGAAAGAGGGTTGTACAGCGTATAACCTTCTACAATATAGCCATTGTACATCTCTTTGAGTTCATGTGCTTTTTGTGGTAATCCTGCTTGATCTAAGTAATGATCTGTCTCTTCTGGTGTAAAACCGAAGCAATTCGCATATCTTGAAGAGGAAATCATACTGTATACCTTTACATTGTTTAGCTCAGAAAAAAGAGAGGATTTAACAATTTGTAAAATACCGGTAATCAAACCTTTATGTAGGTAGTCATTGCCTTTAAAAGCTTTGTTAAATAGCGTGGCAATAAGGCTACGCATCTCTTCATAATAACCATGCACATGGGCATCATGTAAAGGTGTGTCATATTCGTCAAGGAGAAGCATAACTTTTTTACCATGTGCTTGGTATAAAAGTTCACTTAGGTATAATAAAGCATCTTTATAACTAGCTTGACTAGCGGTGTGGTCCAAATATTTTTTAAAGTCTACTTTTTGATGTTCTTTAATTTGTTTTGCATCGAGAAGATAGTAATGTGTATTGTAAAGCTTTTTAATAACATTTTGTAATAATGCATAAGCCTCTTCAAAATTTTTACCACGTACCTCCTTCAACGTCAAAAAAATAACAGGAAACTGCCCTTGCAATGCCATCACCTCGGGATGTTTGCTGATAGCAAGGCCCTCAAAAAGCCCTTTTGTAGCAACGCCATCCACCTCTTTGGCAAAAAAGTGTTGCATCATGGAAAGGCTCAATGTTTTGCCAAATCTACGCGGGCGGGTGATAAGGGCAATTTTATCTCCAGCATCAACAAACTCTTTGATCATCAAGGTTTTGTCTACAAAAAGATAGTGCTGTTGCTCTGTATTGCTATCTTGTATCAGAGAGGCAAAATTGTCTATGCCTATAGGAAACATGTGTTGGGTCATAGGTATGTTGTAAAGGATGATAGGCCAAAGATAATAAACTTGCTACGAAGCTACCTAGTGTAAGTGAAAAAAACAGAACACATGCATACACTTTTGTACTGTTCTGTTACCCGTTATTTTTCATTCTTCATTTTCCATTTACCCCACAAGTTCATGACGTATCTCCATCTCCGATTTATTGAAAGATACCCCCATGAAAACAAATTTTGTAATGTTTTTTGTTGTCAAATCTCGCTTATAGTCCAACGTTTTAATTTGTGCTAGTGCAGTCTCCGCCACCTCTTGGAGCCTTTCTGTTTTTGCTGCGACTTTAAGCTCTAAAATAATGCCATATTGCGATTTATCTTTCGGCTCTATGCAAATATCATAAATCCCCCCTCCGCTGATTCTATTGGAAGTGACTATATGGCTATGGCTGAGACAAGCACTCATCCCCAGCACCAGCCCATGGTAGAACTGCTCATAATGTTTGCCTCCTTTATCTAAAAAACTAGGCACACGTACCAGATAATCCTCTAAAAAAACCTGGAAGGCTTCCACATTGCCAGTGACCAAATCCTGCATCGCTTGATAATATTGCCCTTGTTCATTATTGGATACCGCTTCTTCTATAATATTTTCCATGCTGACACGTATTTCCTCATTGGTAAAAGAGAGTGTATAAGCATACATACCAGGTTTGATAAACTGTTTATTTTCTATTTTTAGATAACCAGATAAAAGCATGAGACTCCAAAAAGAAGAGCGATCTGTCTTCAAGCTTTTACCTAAAATGACATTGGGATTGATAAGGCTTTGTATGGGTATTTTGTTGACCAGTTGTGATAAATCTTTTTCTAATGTCGTGATGTTTTTTGCAATGAGATCCCTGATAATGGTTGTACCACCACTGTCAAACCAATAGTAGTCTAAACTTTTTTCTATCGGTTTCGTGTTGCTGGTTGCTTGATCAGCAAACATAATAATGGAAAGAGGGTTGTACAGCGTATAACCTTCTACAATATAGCCATTGTACATCTCTTTGAGTTCATGTGCTTTTTGTGGTAATCCTGCTTGATCTAAGTAATGATCTGTCTCTTCTGGTGTAAAACCGAAGCAATTCGCATATCTTGAAGAGGAAATCATACTGTATACCTTTACATTGTTCAGCTCAGAAAAAAGAGAGGATTTAACAATTTGTAAAATACCGGTAATCAAACCTTTATGTAGGTAGTCATTGCCTTTAAAAGCTTTGTTAAATAGCGTGGCAATAAGGCTACGCATCTCTTCATAATAACCATGCACATGGGCATCATGTAAAGGTGTGTCATATTCGTCTAAAAGAATAATTATTTTTTGTTCAAAATGATTATATAATAGACTGGTTAAAAACTGAATAGAAGTTTTATATTCCGCTAATGAAGCCTGTTTGGTGATAAATAAATCGATAGTATCTTTTTTGTACTTTGATACTTTTTTCGAATCTAATAGGTACAAATGTTGTAGATAAAGATCTCTAATAATTTCTTTAAAAGATCCATACGTCTCTTCAAAATTTTTACCACGTACCTCCTTCAACGTCAAAAAAATAACAGGAAACTGCCCTTGCAATGCCATCACCTCGGGATGTTTGCTAATAGCAAGGCCCTCAAAAAGCCCTTTTGTAGCAACGCCATCCACCTCTTTGGCAAAAAAGTGTTGCATCATGGAAAGGCTTAGTGTTTTGCCAAATCTACGCGGGCGGGTGATAAGCGCAATTTTATCTCCAGCATCAATAAATTCCTTGATCATCAACGTTTTATCTACAAAGAGATAGTGCTGTTTTTTTGTATTGCTATCCTGTATCAAAGAGGCAAAATTGTCTATGCCAATGGGAAACATGTATGAAGCCATAGGTATGTTGTAAAGGATGATAGGTCAAAGATAATAAACTTGCTAGGAAGGCAATTGTTTTAAAGCTAAAAAATTCAGTATATTTAAAAAAAAACACCTACTGAATACTCTCTTTCCACTTGTATGCTTATGCATTGATACATACAAAACAATAAAAGCATATACAAAAATGCACAAAACCAAAAAATCCATTGTCTGCAAACAAAATCTTCCCATAGAAAGCACTTACTTACGCTGTAACAAATAAAAGGATTTTTTTCCTTTTTGTACGATAAGGTACTGATCGTCGATCCAGCATAGAGGGGGAAGTTCTTCTAGGTTCGTGATCTTTTCTTTGTTTATATATAGCCCTCCAGCTTGTAATGTTTCTCTGGCTTCTCTTTTGGAAGAAAAGATTTTATACTGGGTTATTTCTGTAAAAAAATCAACGGGGTTTGTTGTTGTTTGCACTGCTTGGTTACTGATTTGGATACAGGGGATTCCTTCTAAACATGTAATGATGTAGGATCCAAGCGTGTATAGGTCAGATGCAGGTGCATTGCCAAATAGTACTTCACTTGCTTTGACTGCTTGTTGATAGTCGCTGGTGCTATGGATGAATGTAGTGAGAAATTGTGCGAGGGCTTTTTGTAAAATGCGTTTGTGTGGTGCTTTTTGATGATCTAATAGCATATTGTCAATGTCGTTGATAGAGTGGGTAGTAAGGCGTTTGATCAGAGGGAGGACATCTTGGTCGCTTGTGTTTAATAAAGATTGATAAAGCATGTAAGGAGAAGTCAGGTTCGCATTGAGCCAAAGGTTTCCTTTTTCTGTTTTGCCGAATTTTGTGCCATCGGTTTTGACCATGAGAGACGTGGTGAGAGCATAGGCTACCTTGCCGGCTTTTTTGCGTATGAATTCAATACCAGTAGTAATGTTGCCCCATTGGTCGGAGCCTCCCATTTGCATTTTTACACCATGTTGTGTGTATAGATGGTAAAAATCGTAGGCTTGTAGGAGTTGGTAAGCAAATTCTGTGTATGAGATACCTGTTTCTAATCGATTTTTAACGGATTCTTTACTTATCATGTAGTTGATGGAAATATGTTTGCCTACATCTCGCAAAAAAGAAAGAGTATCCATGGTTTTAAACCAGTCGTAATTATCGAAAATACGTGCTTTATAAGGTCCAGAAAAATCAAGAAAACGAGCCATTTGTTGTCGAATACATGCTTGGTGATGCCGTAGTTTTTCTTTGTTTAAAAGTTTTCGCTCTGCATTTTTGCCAGAGGGGTCTCCAATCATACCAGTTGCTCCTCCTAATACAATAATAGGGCTGTGTTTTGCTAACTGTAGTTGTTTAAGCAACATAATGGTTGCTAAGTTGCCAATATGTAAAGAAGAAGCCGTAGGGTCGAAGCCAATGTAAGCGGCTGTGGTTTCCTTGTTGAGTTGCTCTTTTGTACCAGGAACAATATTGTCGAGCATTCCTCTTTCTTGTAAAGTTTGTATGAGCAAATTCATAAGCTTATGTTTTTGTATTGTTTTATCCAACGGCACTGCCAGGTGTTCTTGGAAAAGGGATGACGTCACGAATGTTTTCCATGCCTGTTACAAACAAGATAAGTCTTTCTAATCCAAGCCCAAAACCACTGTGAGGCACGGTGCCAAAGAGGCGAGTTTCTAGATACCAGTCTATTTTTCCTGCTAAACCTGTTTTTGCCATGGCTTTTTTTAGGTATGGTAAACGCTCCTCACGTTGTGAACCTCCTATGACTTCCCCAATGCCAGGCAAGAGGATATCCATAGCAGCTACTGTTTTGCCATCATCGTTTTGTCGCATGTAAAAAGCTTTGATCTCTTTGGGGTAGTCTGTGACGATGACTCCTCCTTGAAAATGTTCTGTCAAATAACGCTCATGGATGGTTTGTAAGTCTTCTCCCCATGTGGGAGCAATAGCAGATTGTGTTGTTTGCATAAGGTGAATAGCTTCTGTATAAGAGATTTGTGTAAAGGGTTTTTCTATGAGATTTTGTAGCTGTGTACGAAGAGGAGTAGCAATCTTGTTTTCTACTTGTTGTGCTTTCTGTGCTCTTTCTTCTAAAAAAGACATTTCTGTAGGGTAGTTTTTTACTATAAAGTCAATGGCATATTTGATGCAAGCTTCTGCTAAAGCAATGTTCTCTTGAAGCGTATAAAAGGCCATTTCTGGCTCCACCATCCAAAATTCTGCTAAATGTCTTTTCGTATTTGAGTTTTCTGCACGAAATGTAGGGCCAAAAGTGTAGATCTTTCCCAATCCAAGCGCTCCTGCTTCCCCTGCTAATTGTCCTGAAACCGTTAGAGAGACTTTTTTGCCAAAAAAAACTTCTTCGGAAAGTTTGTTGTTGTGGGTGCTGAGCACAGAGAATACTTGTCCAGCACCTTCAGCATCTTCGCTGGTGATAATAGGTGTGTGTAGCCAGCAGAAGTCTCGTTGATGAAAAAAGTTGTGTATAGCGTGACAAAGCCCATGTCTTATACGGAAAATAGCTTGAAAAGTAGTTGTGCGCATACGGAGGTGCTGTATGCTACGCAAAAATACTAAAGTGTGCCATTTAGGTTGTAACGGATAGCTCGCTGGAGAATCCCCTAAAATAGTAATGGTATGTGCTTCTAGCTCCTTATCTTGTTTTTCTCCAGGAGAAGTAACGATTTTTCCTCTAATGGCAAGACTAGCTCCTACAGTGATGCGTTTGATAAGGTCTTCGCTGAAAGTATGGGATGAAGCTACTATTTGCAATGGTATGAGTGATGAGCCGTCAGAGAGAGTAATAAAAAAAACTTGCTTGCTGATGCGTTTTGTTTTTACCCACCCTACAACATCTGCTTCCTCTCCTATTTTTGCGTTTTCTAAAAGTTTTTTTATGGTGATGCAAATGCTTTTTTCTGCTTTTTTCATAGCGAATAGCCTTAATAATTTTTAACTTTGCTTTTTGATAAGAGGGTAAAATATATACTTTATTGTTTAATATAAAATAGTATGCAAAAATTTCGTTTAGAACAGATTCAAAAACAAGGGTTGACATCTCAACAAATAGAGATGATTAATATGTTGCAGAAGTCAGATAAGCAATTGGACGATAAGATTAATCAAGAGCTGATAGATAATCCTGCACTAGAAGTCCTTAAAGATGAGCAAGAAGAAGCAAATCAAGTAGTCTCCCAGATTTATCATAAAGAGCGAAGTTCTTTTTATAAACATAAAAAAGATACTATGGCCAATATGTTTTTACATAGATATACACGTCAACCACTGACACCGCAAGAAGATGTATTGCAACAGTTTTATTTTTTGCAGTTGGGCGATGTTAAAAATGTGATTGCGGAGCATTTGGTAGGTAGTTTGACAGAGTATGGATACCTTGCGTATCCTTTGGTAGAGCTAGTGGAAGAGTTGGCTATTTTATATGGTATAGAAGTGTCTCTTGATGAATTAAGAGAAATAATTCACCATTTGAGAAATGTGAGTCCTCTGGGTGCTTTTGCAAGAAATTTACAAGAGTGTCTTTTGTGGCAGTTAGAAGCAAAACAAACGCATAGAGTATATAGATTGGCAAAGCAGATCGTCCAAAAATATTTTGAGTATTTTAGCAATAAAAATTACAATAAGATAGCAGAAGGCCTTCAGATTAGTTTAGAGGAGCTTCGTGGTGTTGTAGATGAAATATCAAAATTAAATCCAGCCCCTATGGCAAGAGCTTCATCACAGGAAACTATTTTAGAACCAGATTTTGAAATACATGTAGAAAAAGAGCGGATTACAGTAGTGATGTTAGAAAAAAAAGTTCGTCGTCTATCTGTGAATAAAAGTTATCAAGAAATGCTTGATTTATATAAAAAAGATAATACTTCAAACAGTCGAGATGCAGTTGCTTTCATTCAGGAAAAAATCAATAGAGCCAAATGGTTCATGCAAGCAATAGAAAGCAGAAAAGCAACACTGTTAAAAATCATGGAAGGTATGGTTTCCTTACAAAAAACATTTTTTGAAACAGGCGACGAAATCCTTTTGCGTCCTATGTTTTTGCGTGATGTAGCAGAAGTTATAGGAATGGATATGTCTACCGTTTCTAGGGCAATCAGCAAAAAATCTGTGCAGGTACATGGTAGAGTTTACTTGCTGAAATATTTTTTTTCTGAGGCTATTGCTACTACAGATGGAAAGGAAGTAAGTAGTCGTGTAGTAAAAAAAGCATTGCAACAAATTGTTGATGGAGAACCTAAAGGTAAGCCGTATTGTGATGCAGATTTAGTTTTGATGCTAAAGGAAAAAGGATATGTGTTAGCACGGCGTACAGTAGCAAAATATAGAGAACAAATGAACATTCCTATTGCAAGATTACGTAAGGAAATAGTTGTGTGAAAGATTTATGATAAACTAAACCAAAAACAAACTTAACAACTATTTAGATAGCAACAAACTTAGCGTTGTAGTATAGATCACTTGCTTTTACACCAGCCTCATTTTTGATACGAATAAGCCAATTTTGGTGATATAAAAAGTGCAAAAGAAAATCCAGGTGTTGGAGTTCATAACTTTTCGACAAATTGTAGGCAATTTCTACCATCTCTTTTTGTAAGGATTTTTTGTTCACTTTAGGGTAGGCTTTGGCTAGTCCTTCTATGTTTTTTACAATGGTTTCTTTGTACCAATTAAAACCTTTTCTATCTTGTGATTGAACATTATATTGGGTTAAACCCTTTTTAAAATTTTGTAGACAACTGTCAAAACTTAATTTTTGTTGTGGTTCAATCATCGGTTTTATCGAAGTGTTATTACCTTGAGGGTAGTCAGTTTTCCAGCAATATTTATTTGCATCATTATTTAAATGCCATTGTAATGAACAAACCAGTTGATCGCCCAAATCCTGATGCAATCTATTTTTAAAACAGAGTAGCTTGCAAGTCCAGTATGCAACTTTGATATAAAACTCTGGATATTGATTATCGTAAGGCAAACGGGCTATACTGCACGCAATCTGTAAAAGATCCATTTTGTCCGTATTTGTTTTAAGTTGTGGATAAACCTTGGCAATACTTTTCAAATCGTTGAAAAGCTTTTCTTCGTAAAAATTTTTTCCACGACCTTTGATGTTTTTTTGCAACAAATCAACATAACTACACTGCGTATTAGAGAGATTTGCACTCACTAAAATAGTATTTTTGATATTGGTATTTTTGAAAATAGCACCAAATAAATTCGCTTTATTACAGTTTGCATCCTCTAGATTTGCATCGGTAAAATCACGACGTGAAAGGTCTAACCCTGTAAAATTTTTTCCTTGATACTGAGCGCCACGAGAATTGAGTGGTGGCATAAAAACAAAAAGAAAAATGGGGCTTGCTATAGTGAATGGTATGTCTATGTTGTTTTTTCTTAAATAACCTTGCAGTAATGCGATTTGCTTTGCTTTGGGTAGCTCTGCAAAAAAGAGGTTTTGTCGATGTACACTATCCTCATTCAGGCTTACTTTGTCCTCATTATGATTAGAAGTAGCATAAAGTGGGAAAAAGCTTGCTATACTTATTGCTAGAAAGGTAAGGAGTTTTGTTGTTTGCATAATGTTTTAAGTTAATGGAGAGCATCTCACGACAAATTTATATTTTTTTCTGAAGAGTATTCTGTATTGGAAAAAAATTATAGTGTTGCCCAAAAATGATGCACTCAGCAATGAAAAAAAATAAAGGAATAATGATGTTTCAAAAACGAAACGTAAAGCATGATCCATTTCTCTATTGGTGAGTGGCAAAAAGGTGGAAGTGTTTTTATTGTACACTAATGTAAATTAGTGCTTTGAGAAAATATGTTTTTAGGATTCGTAAGTGAGTTTGATTCTTTGTTGTAGGTAAATTGCATAGTCTTTCCAATTTTGGATGTTGTTTTTAGCAACTTTTGTTTTAATGGCTGTCTGTGCTACTATTGTAGATACTTTGGTATAAAGTCTTTTATCTAGTGCGTGTGGAATAAGGCATTTTTTCTGTAGGCCATTTTTTGTAGACATTTCTTTTTCGTCAACGAGTGAAGCGATGGCATGGGCAACAGCAAGTTTGATTTCGTCATTAAGCTGTGTTGCTTGCACATCGAGTAGCCCCCTGAATATATATGGAAAAGCCAGCACATTATTGATTTGATTTGGGTAGTCAGATCGTCCTGTTCCCATGATGAGATCCTTACGTGTTTGATGTGCTAGGTTGTAGTCTATTTCTGGCGTAGGGTTTGCCAATGCAAAAATAATCGGGTTGGGAGCCATGTATTGTAGGTGGTCTGGATGTAGGATGTTGCCTACTGATAGCCCTAGGAAGAAGTCGGCACCATACATAGCATCAACTAGGCTAATGGGTTTGTCTGTAGCGAAGGGGGTTTTTGCTTTAGAAAGATTAGAGCGTTGCTTGTGAATGGCACCTTGGCTATCAAACATGATGAGGTTTGATTTTGGGAGACCTTGTTTGCAGAGTAGTGAAGCTGTGGCAATGGCACTTGCTCCTGCACCGTAAATGACGGTGCGTATGTTTTTGATCTTTTTGTTTACTAGACGTAGTGCATTGTGGAGTGCTGCGCTAACAACAATGGCAGTGGCGTGTTGGTCGTCGTGCATGACGGGTATGTTGCTTATTTTTTGTAGATTCTGCTCAATATCAAAGCATTGTGGGGCTTGGATGTCTTCAAGGTTGATTCCTCCAAAGGTAGGAGTGAGTGCATTGATAATAGAAACGAGTTTGTCGGGGTCTTCTTCTTGTATTTCTAAATCGAATGCATCAATGCCTGCTAGCATTTTAAAAAGGAGTGCTTTGCCTTCCATGACTGGTTTTGCGGCTACTGGTCCTATATTTTTAAGACCGAGAACAGCTGTTCCGTTGGTGCAGATGGCAACCAGGTTTCCCTTGCCTGTGTAGGTGTAGGCTTTTTGTATGTCTTTAGCAATTTCTTGGCAAGGTGTGGCTATTCCTGGCGTGTAGGCAAGAGCTAAATCAGTGGGATCTTTGAGTCGCTTTGTGGGCATGATTTGTATTTTTCCTTGTGGAAAAGAGGCATGGTATTCGAGTGCTTTATTGTGTTGCATGTCTGTGTTATAAAAGGGTGTTTTTGTCCTGGAAACTGTCGTTTAATGTAGCAAAAGTTTGTTTAGCCAAGGGGCTAAATTATGTTTTTTTATCTGGTTTGTAAATGTTGTAGGGAAAATGGTATGGGCAGTCTTTTAGCACGTTTTCTTTTCTCATTGTTTTTCTCGGATGGAGATTCCTTCTTGTTGTAGTAGATGGCTGATGTTGCTGAGGATATTGAGTTGACTGCCATAGGTTTCTTGCAATAGTGTTGGGGTGAGCACTTTTTTCGTGGGTCCTACAGCACGTATGTACATGTTGAGAAGCACGACGTAATCGAAGTATTCCTCTATGGTTTCTAGGCTGTGGTGTATCATAATGACTGTTTTATTGTTGGCGACGATTTTTTTGAGTAAAGATAAAATAAGTGTGCTACTACTGGCGTCTACGCCTGCAAGGGGCTCATCTAGAAAGTAAATGTTGGCTTCTTGTGCCAGGGCGCGTGCAATGAAGATCCTTTGTTGTTGTCCACCGGAGAGTGCTCCTATTTGTCTTTGTGCAAAGGGGAGCATATCTACTTGTTGTAGTGCTTGGTAGACGATTTTTTTGTCATTTGCATTGGGTCTTTTAAAAATGCCCATGTGTGGGTATCTCCCCATCATGACAATATCGTATACATTGGCTGGAAATTCCCAGTCTACACTTTGTCGTTGTGGTATGTAGCTAATATGTTTGCGCATTTTTTCTAAAGGTTGTCCGAAAAATTTTACATAGCCACTACTTTTGGGTACGATGTTCATCATGGCTTTTAAAAGGGTGCTTTTGCCTACGCCATTAGGACCTAGTATGCCAATGAGTTGTCCTTGTGGGAAGTGTATATCAATGTCCCATAAAACGGGTTTTTTGTTGTAGACAACACTCATGTCATGTATTTCTACAGCTGTTTTGTAAGGTTGCATGGTATAAGTTTTGAAAATTGTTTGTTGTTATGTTCAATCATGTGTATGTAGCTACAATCTTGAGGTATTGCATCCGTGTATAGCATTTCTATGGTAAGTTTTTTGTGGTATTGTTTGTCTGCTTCTATGCGGAGGTTTTCTAGATACTTGTCTTGGGTAGACATTTCTTTATATAGGGTAGAGATGTTGTTTTGAATGATTTTTTGTAGTGCTATCTTGATGTTGTAGATACTTGGTTCACCAACGGTGGATGTTCCTGGAATGATGGGAAGTATGTGTAGACCATATTTGGTGAGATAGCTTAAGGAGTTGTGTGTGACGATGACCTGTTTGTTTGAGGGGATTTTTTTGATGGTTTTTTCGAGTTCTTGGGTGATTTTTTTAAGTTTTTTGATGTAGGCTTTGAGGTTTTTGAGGTAGTAAGCTTTGTCTGCTGGATTTATTTCGATGATTTTGTTTGTGAAGGCAGTGATGAATATGATGATGAGTGCTGGGTCGAGCCAGAAGTGTGGGTCTTCATACCCATTGTGTCTAATGATGCTTTTTGGGGGTAAGGTATCGCTTGCGGTAAATATTTCTGGGGATGTATTTTTGTATTGCTGGAGATTTGCGTCGTATCCACCTTCGAGGTGGCATCCATTTTTGACAAGAATTTGTGCATTATCGAGTTTGTGGAAGGTTCGGAGACTCGGTCTTGCTTCGTGGGGGTTTGTATAATATGGGATGATGGCTTCTACGGTTCCTTTGTCTTGTACGATGTTTTGTATGATGTCAGCAAGGATGCTGGTGGTGACGAGAATGTAGGGTTTTTTTTTCTGAAGGGTATTGGGGTTGATAATGGAAGTCATGATGATGAGCAGGCTTCCTATGAAGAGGATGGTGATGATGTATTTAGATAGGTCCTTGTTTTTTTTGTACATATGTTTTGGCTAAAAATGTTTCGAAACATCAAAGGTAGTGTTTTATTTTTCATTAAACAAAAAGTGAAGGATAAGATATTATTTTTTTGTACGATATGTCACATGATTGTAAGGGTCTTTTTTCGAGTGTTTTTATTGATAAGAATATATAAAAAGCTATTTTAGGAACAAATAATTTATTTTAACCTTTAAAAATCAAATTTATGTCAATGAATATAAAATTAGCTGTAGCCCATGTAATAAAGACATTAAGAAAGTCTAAAAAAATATCACAAAGAGAACTGGCACAAAAAAGTGAATTGCATATTAATACGATTCAGTTGTTGGAAGTTGGACGCATTGAAGCTAAAATTAGCACATTATTTTTTATAGCAAAAGGATTGGACGTGAAATTGCATGAATTAGTCCATTTATTTGTTAAAAAAATTTTTAATGTATAGATTTATCTTTAAAATTTTTTAAGATAAATCTATCAAAGTTATATAAAAATCTCTAAAATATAGAGAATATCACCGTATTCTTTATATGTATTTCAAGTTTCATGTTGTTTTGAAAGGTTTTTTGAAAATAGAATAGAGAAAAAGTATTGTTTTAGCGTGTTATATGCGTAAATGTTGTAGTCAGTTTACAAAATTTGTTATATTTACTTAGGAAAAATGGAAACAGCCTTTGGGCAGTGTTGTAGTCAGTTTACAAAATTTGTTATATTTACCAAAATTACATCCCACCCCTACCCCCAAATTGTTGTAGTCAGTTTACAAAATTTGTTATATTTACCCAAAGAACAATCAATACGACGCTCCTGGGAGTTGTAGTCAGTTTACAAAATTTGTTATATTTACCCGAACCTAGAACTTACGCCCTCTGCCACTGTTGTAGTCAGTTAACAAAATTTGTTATATTTACCTTTGAAAGCATTCGGCACAATGATGCGAAAGTTGTAGTCAGTTAACAAAATTTGTTATATTTACCATTTTTCACGCGCGTATTTTGGGTTATCGAGTTGTAGTCAGTTAACAAAATTTGTTATATTTACCATTCCGATACGACGAAGTTTCTAATAAATTGTTGTAGTCAGTTAACAAAATTTGTTATATTTACCCTAAAGACAATCCGAAAGTATTCTGACAATAGGTTGTAGTCAGTTAACAAAATTTGTTATATTTACCTAGCCATTTTTTAAGAGGGTTATAATGGACGTTGTAGTCAGTTAACAAAATTTGTTATATTTACCTTGTTAATTCAATTTTTGCGTCTTTATTGCGTTGTAGTCAGTTAACAAAATTTGTTATATTTACCGATATAAAAGTTCCGTCAATCAATGGATTAGTTGTAGTCAGTTAACAAAATTTGTTATATTTACCAAATTAAAAAACTTATAAAAACAACCTTTAGTTGTAGTCAGTTAACAAAATTTGTTATATTTACCCATTGCCATTACTCACATTTGCATATGTTAGTTGTAGTCAGTTAACAAAATTTGTTATATTTACCAAATTAAAAAACTTATAAAAACAACCTTTAGTTGTAGTCAGTTAACAAAATTTGTTATATTTACCCAAGAGAAGAGGTACAAAACTTAACAATTAGTTGTAGTCAGTTAACAAAATTTGTTATATTTACCAGAGGCTCACCACGCGACTCTTGTTAATTTGTTGTAGTCAGTTAACAAAATTTGTTATATTTACCTACCCAGCAACAAAAACCGAATATAATCATGTTGTAGTCAGTTAACAAAATTTGTTATATTTACCATGGTCACGTTGGAAGATAGCGATTGGGGCGTTGTAGTCAGTTAACAAAATTTGTTATATTTACCTTAAAGAGGTGT
This sequence comes from uncultured Bacteroidota bacterium, assembly GCA_942492555.1. GTDB lineage: Bacteria > Bacteroidota > Bacteroidia > Cytophagales > Amoebophilaceae > JBCCVH01. Next base: position 127,715 of record CALOEX010000003.1, read on the forward strand.
ATAATCTTTTATATTCTTGTTGTAGTCAGTTAACAAAATTTGTTATATTTACCCAAACTAGTTAAGTTCCCCACAACCCCTCTGTTGTAGTCAGTTAACAAAATTTGTTATATTTACCTGTAACAAAAAAGAGACCCACATTTTGTGGGTCTCTTTTCATTCTAAGGGGTTTTTGCAAAAATAAACAAAATAAAAAATGGGATTTTTTTTGTTTTATCAGGCACTCACAATCCATTTTTTTAGAGCAATGTTAGCTGACGGCTAGGCTTTGGTGTGGGTTTGGGAGGATCGTTTCGGTAAATATTGATCATTTTTAATATTTGCATTTCCGTAACACGCAAAATACTCACATGGCCCTTGCCTGGAACAATTTGTTGTACATATCCTGTGTATTTATTCGCAATTTCATGGGTGGCACAATCTCGTGTATAGACAGAGTTTTGAAAACCTTGAAAGCCAAGACGCATAAGCCGTTTGCGAAACAGGGTATAAACCTTTCTATCGCGGGCTGTTTTTACCGGCAAATCGAAAAAGACAAAGACAAACATAACACGTAAAGATGAGAGATGATCATAGGTGGGGTGAGACATAATAAGTTGGGAAAGTTAGGTAATGAAAATTTTTTTCTTCGAAACAACTAGCCAATGAACTTGCGGTACGATCGATGGCATGGCCTACGCTGGTGCGTTGTGCCTCCCAACAACAATCTTGGGTAAGCAAGCCTAGTAGCAAAGCTTTATGTTCTTTGGTGATCTTTCTTTCCAAATTTTCTTGTAGGGAAATTGCGTAAACCGTAGCATCTACAAAAGGCCGATAGGGTTCCATGACATCATCGGCAAGGCAAAAACCATTGTATTGGTTGCGGTGATGGATGCCTAATAGAGAAATGAGTCCATGGGCTGCTAAAGAACGGGCTACGGCTGCTCGCAGAATGGCATAGCCATAATTGAGTAATTGGTTAGGTGGGGGACCTGTACGAGCGCGATAAAAAGAAGCACCCAAAAGGGTTTTCCAGTAGTATTTGGCTGCTTGTGCTTCTACATGGGTACTGTCTCCACTGGTAACTTTAGAGACCATGTGTTCCAGGGGTGTGTTCTCTTTTTTGAGCCGTTCGAGCAGTTTTGCTTGTTGGGTGATTTTGTGTTTGATGGTCTTTTGCCAGAGTTTTTTTTGCAAAGGTTTGCTAGCATCTATTTGTTGCCGAAAGCGTACTGCTGGCAGACAATAGGTATGAAAAGAGAGCAACATACTGCTGGGCAAATGATTGCTGCCACAAAAAGTAACGGCAACATTGGATTCTCCCAAAAAAGCAAGCAAGGGTTGTGTGAGCGTAATTTCTACATGGTCTAGGACAAGCATGGCAAGATCAGCAATGGGCCGCTGTAACTCTTCCTTACTCTTTTTCAAAGAGATCATCAATTGCTCATATTTTAGGGAAAGATGGGCTGGTTGGCTGATGGTAATGGTCTGTTTGGTCATTATGGTTGGTAGGGATAGAGGATTTTGTGTGAGGTGATCTTACCCAATCGGTTGATGGTTACTTTGACTGGACGGTATGCTTGAAAGCCTTTTTTGTTTGTATAATCCATTGATTGTATATGCAAACTGAGAATCTCATTAATATGGTTGTGTGGGTCAAAGTAATAATTCTTTTTACTCAATGTTCTTACACGATAAAGATGATTGTGGATGATTGTTAGATCGTTTTGAGTGGGATCATCCCAATGGATCTCTTGCATTTGGTTACTTGTTAAGCCTAATACAAAATAGTCATACTGTCGTAGCGTAAAGTAGAGAGGATCTCCTTCTTCGTTTACAGCAGGTACAATGGATTCTCCCTTTTTTTTACGTTGGACTGCATCCCATAGCGAAATCACCTCATCAGACCATTTTCCTTCGGCATTGTGGTAGATGGCAACCATATAGTTGTTTTCTGGATCTACCCATTGGTTAAGTGGAGACGTTTCAGAAACTTTGCGTGCATTGGAAATGGTTTGTGCAAGAGATACTTTTTTAATGGGTAGGGAGTTATCTTCTGAGCCAAAATAAGGATAAGGAGATATTTTGTTAGGTTTTTGATTGAACCAGTCTGTGATGGTTTTTTTAAGATATGGATCTTCAATCTTATCTAGTTGTTTAGACGTTTTGATTTTTTTTACTTTATTTTTTTGGTAGTACATAGAATCGTGTTGACCATAGAAATTTTCCGTGTGCAGTTGTCCCCGTACAGTATCAAAGTATACCTTTCTCCCATCTGCGAGATACCATCCTCGTTTTTGGTAGTGTCTATTTATTTGGCGGAAAGAGACAAAGCTCTGTGCTAGTTGGGTTGCTAAGTCGCTACGAAATTGCTTGTATGGAGGCTCTATCTCTAGGGTTTCTAAGACTTGATATTTTTTACCTCTACCACTCAGTTTATTGAAATATTGATTGTAATTGTTTGCGAAAGCAACCACCACAGCGTCTATTTGGTTATGTCTGTAATCATCTCGGGTTTTTTCTGGTCTAAACTTGCCGTCATAGACTGCACCATACAAGACACGCCCTGCTTTTTTGAGTTTTTTCTTTATGTAGTTAACTGCCGTCTTATAGTTGGAAACAAAAGCTTTTTCATCAGCTTGATCTGCTGTTTCTCCAGTTTTTATGGTATCGTAGGGGTCTTTTTGAGAAGCGACAATTTTGTCATTGTCAATAGCCACAAAATACATACCATCTGCTAGATCTGTAGCGATGTTGGGTGTGGTGGGTGCAATCAGGTTATTAAGCTCCCATTGTTTGCGCAAGAGAGCAGTAACGCCACCTTTGACAGGGTAGACTTTAGGACAAATATGTCGCAGGAGTGTGCGAGCTTCTCGTGCGATGTAGGCAGTGTCTTGGGCATCTTTGTCCATAAACATGGGCAGGGGGTCTTTTTCTGAAATAAAATGTTCGTATTTTCCTTTTTTAAAGCGTTTTTTGGCACATGCTTTGATTTTTTCCCATTTTTGGGGATTGTCTTTGAGCCATTGGTAGGGTGTTTGTTTTCCTTTTTCATGCCGGTTCATGTCAGCAGGGCATAGGGTAAGGTTAAAGCGGGCATTGGTGTGGAAAAGGCTTTTGGGTACAATATGGTCAACATCCCATGCCTCGGTAAAGAGTTTGTCACTGGGGATCTTATTGTTTTGTTGATCTGCTTGATAGACACATTCTTTGTTGGTTTCTTGCCAGAGTTGGTATTTTAATATGTTGCGTGCCGTGGGTTTAACTTTTTTTTCCGCCAATTTTTGCATGATTTTTATTCTTTCATTTTTGTTTGTTTTTTGTTGGTTTGCTATTTTTTCTCTTTCTTTTTCACTTTTTTTAAGTTCTCTGGCAAATTCTATCCGAATGGTTTCTGGGGCATGATAGGAGTCAAGCATGTTGTTGCAAAGGCGTCGTAATTCGCTGAGAATTTTGGTAACGGTTGGGTTACAAAGCTCTGGCATGTGTTCTAGTGAAAGAGAAGAGGCTATTTCATTGATTTTTTGATGGCTATGGTGGTAGCATTGGGCAATGGCTTCCTCGCTGAGTTTGTGTTTTTCCTTCAAGTACTCTTTGAGTTGTTGGCTATAGTTGCCTCTTTTTGTTTGGTTGTTTTGGATGATATCAATAATGTCTGTGATAATCTTGGTTTTGTTTTGTTTTTCCCAGGATTTACCGTCGTGTGCAAAGACTTTTTGCAGGCTGGCAAGTGGTATGGCAATGTATTCGGGTTGTGGATCTAGGTTGTTTGCAGGATCTCCTTTGAGGAAAGGAAGTGCTGCACGTATTACTTTTTCACTAAGGGAGGCATATTGGGGTTTGAGTTCTTTGTGTAGATCCAAAAGCTCTTCCCTAAGTTTTTTGGGCTTTTTTGTTTTTTGTGGCAGCTCTTTTAGTTGCCATTTTTGGATAAATGCTTCCAGGTCTTCGGTGTTTTGGCATTTGCGTAGATTGCCGAGTAGATTGTTGTAATAGGAGAGCTGGCATGCTTTGTATCTTTCTTTCCATTCTTTTTTGTTGAATAGTTGTTGTAATCGATAGGCTATTTTACAGGTAGACAAGGTTTTGTCTTCTTGATAATTAAGACTATTTTCGTCTATTTTCAATGTTTCAGCAATTTTTTCTATTTTTATGTCTCCTTTATTGCACATTTTGGCAATAAGTTTTGCCCGCTGTGTTTCATCTAGAGGGTTACCATCGATTTTCATGTTGTTTAAAGTTTTATAAAAGCGGTATTGTTCAAAGAATAGGTTGTATTTGGGTACTCTTTTTTCCCCTTTTTCAAAAGTGCATTTCCCAATGTTTTTGCTTTGTGATTTTAGGGGACGTTGGAAGAAGAGTATGTGTTCTATTTTTTCTTTGTATTCGTCTGTTAGTAGGTTGGGGTGGTAGGTTTGTTGTTCTTTCCAGATGATGCGGCATTCATCTTCAAACCATTCTCGTTTGGTGTAGCGTCTGCGCATGTTGATGCGTTCGAGGTGATTGGGGTACTTTTTGTCTTCTTTGTAAAGCATTTCTCCTAGGGTTTTGTATTGGCTCATTTGATTTTCGGAAAACCCAAAGGAATGCATGTTGAATTTTTGTGCTTCGGATTCGTTCTGCATTGTTTTTTTGTCTTTTTTTGTTGTAGATCCTGCATCAAGTCTTTTGGTGGGAAAACCTCTGCGTTGTGCAAGTTGAAAGAGGACTCTGCCTAGTTCCATGGGTGTTAAAGGTCTTTTTAGGGCTTCAGCACGTAATTGGTAGGGGTTTTGTTTGAAGAATGTTTTGAGGGGTTCTTCGAGTTTGATGGCATGTCGCCCTTGAGAGATGTTTGGGAACATGTTTTTTGCTTGTAGTGCTTTGATAAGTGCTGTTTTGCGCATTTTTTTACGATGTAGTTGCCTGCGTGCTTGTCTTTTTTTGCGACGTTCAGGTGTTCCGTTTTCGTTTGCATTCGGGATGATGCGTACACCACTTGCTATGATTTTGTTTTGTTTTTTATCAACTACTGACCATCCTATAGAGTTGATGCCTAGGTCGAATCCAAATGTGTGTGTGTTCATGATAAATTGTCTTTTCATTTTTATAAAGTAGCATAGAGCAAAATCACATCTTTTTATTTATAAAGTTAGATTTATTTGCTTATGAGCAAATGTAAAATATTTTTTTGTTTTTTTGCTAATTTAAGAAAAAAAGGTTATAATGGGTCTTCTAGATGTGTGAAACTATAAGCACATAACAGTATTGTAAATTGGTGAATGGTGCTGATTACAATAGAAACTATAAAAATTTTATACTGACTACAATAAGGACTATAGGTCCGTAGAGTCATTACTCAAGTAACCACTGCAGAATCTGCAGTGGTTTTTTTATGGCTACTTTGCTGATTTGGGGGGTTGGTATTAAAAAAAAACCTCGAGAGAACCCGAGGTTTGTCATGAAAAACACTATATATTACATATTTGCATTAAATATACAATGTAGCATAGCTATACAAGAGAGGTTGTAGCATATGCTCAGTTGTGGCATTATACATATTTTTTGTAAAACAAAAAAATATAGAGAAAAATATACAATAAAGTAAAAAATATAGGCTTTTTACTTTTTGATGTAGGTCTTTGTTGTAGCATGTAAGTAGGGTATTTGAAGAAAATGGTAGATATTGGCTTCTTGAAATTTTTTTTCCAAGTCCAGTATAGATTGTGAGAGAAGGAGTGTTGTTTTATAGGATATTACTTTTTATTTTTTCCTACCATAGATCATTAAGTGCTAAAAACCTATTAAAAAGCTAGTCCTCAGATACATTAGCACCCAAAAAACCACCAAGCTGAGCATCCCAGAGCTTTTTATACAAACCATTTTTGGCAAGTAGCGCTTCATGGTTGCCATCTTCTACTATTTTACCTTTATCAAAAACTAAAATACGATCCATATTGAGTAAAGTGGATAAACGATGTGCGATAACCAGTGTTGTTTTACCTTTCATTAACATAGCAAAACTCTCTTGGATAAAATTTTCGGTAACAGAGTCCAATTGGCTTGTTGCCTCATCTAAAATGAGAATACGCCCTTGTTTTAAATTGGCTCTTGCAATAACAATACGTTGACATTGCCCACCAGAAAGCTTTGTTCCTCGTTCTCCTACAAGCGTATTGTATTGTTTTGGTAACTTGACAATAAAATCATGTGCATGGGCTTGTATAGATGCTTGTATCACTTCTTCATCTGAGGCTTGTAACCTTCCATAGCGGATATTTTCCATGAGACTTCTATGAAAAAGAGAGGGGTTTTGAGGTATCAAAGTAATGTTATTGTGCAGAGACTCTTGTGTTACTTGTCGGACATCTTGCCCATCAATTAAAATAGCTCCGCCAGTGACGTCGTAAAGACGTAGAATCAAATTGATAAATGTGGATTTACCTCCACCAGAATAGCCAACAAGACCTACTTTTTCTCCTGGGTTTATATGGATAGAGAGCTTTTCAAATAGGGGATAAGTTCCTTTGTAATGAAAATGGACATTTTTGAAAACAATGCTTCCTTCTTTGCAAGAGAGTATAGTAGATTGAGGAGCATCCTGAATTTCCAAGGGTTGTATCAATTCTCTTAAAATTTGCTTGCATCTACTGTATTCGTAATGCAATATATTGAGTTGAAACATCGCTTGCCAAACTACACGTCCCAAATCTATAGAAAGGCCCAAAATAAGCGCAAAATCACCATGGCTTACAAGATTTTGTTGATAGCAATACACCAAGAAATAAGTGTTTAAGCCAATCATTGTTGCTATCATAATACCTTGCATACCAAATAGAATCAAATGATATTTTTCATTGCGTTGAAAAGCCTGTAAAAGTTTGTTTAAAACACCCCTTATCTTATGTTTTTCATATTTTTGATGTGCAAAAAAACGAATGCTACTCTGATTGCTGATAACATCACCTATTTCCCCTGCAATTAAAGATTCAGACTTAGCATATGCATCTACAAATTTCGTCATATACCTTGCCATAAACAGACTAAAAACAGTAAAGCATATAAGCCATCCCATGATAATAAAACCAAAAATAACATTGACTTTAAAGACGGCAATCAAAGAAATAAAAAGCATAGAAACAGCAATAATAACATTGTGGCTATATCTATAGAGAATCGTTTCAATATTTTCTGCAAGTGTTAAAATTTGCTTTGTGGTACGTGTACTGAAAGTATTTTGAAAAAAATGGTGGGAATAGCTTAGTATACGCTCTAAAGTTTCTTCGATAATTTTATTTTTCACTACACCTTGATACTTATATCTGATATAGCCAATACAACGCCAAGTGACATTATCAAACAACAAATAGTTCAAAATTATTAAACAAGCAGGCAATATAAGAGGAGAAACATCCTCACAAGTGGTCTGAGGCAATATATCAACGATCCACCTAATCAATATTTTATTAAATGGGCCTATAAAACCAGCGACAATAGCAAGTAGAAAATAAATGCATGTTACAAATTTATAATCGCTTAATATATGTTTTACAAAAGGTAAAAACGCAGTAGGAAGGTGTTTTTTGTTCATTTTTTATCGTTGTTTTTAAAAGTGCATATATGAATTTTGACTAAGCGGATAGTTTCCGCTAGTGATTGTGAGGGGGGTCAACCATAGAGAAAGCCCTCCTTTTAGTTTAAAAAACCACTAAAAATCCAGCATACTAAAATGGGATAAAAGAAAAGCTTCTACAAGAACTGATACAGCATATTTATACAACTCTCTTTAAAAAAACTAGAAACGATACTTTTTTCATGCATAATCGTTTTCTCTATTTATATCAACCAAAGCCAAAAAGTTTCATGATGCCACCACTCTATTTGGGTAATATTTTGATTTTTTGCTTCAAAAAATTTATATTAATAGTACTCTTACTTTTCTAAAGTAGTAAAGAAAAATAATCCTGGGAGTTAATAATTTTAAAAAAAAAACTTATGTATCAAAAAAATCTTTTTTTTCGCGTGTGTTGGATGACTGTTATACTTTGTTTAGGGACTTTACATGCCACTCATACCAAAGATCTTAATATCCGCACAAAGCAACCGATACTGCTAACATCTTTGTCCCAAGAGGAACAAGAAAAAGTAAATACATCCTCTACCAACTGTTGTAGCAAAAACTGTTTGCCAAACATTACATTGAACTGTTGCAAATGGTATAATAATAGACAAATAGACAAAGAAATAGAAAAAAAACTCAAAGAGCAAGAGCAAGAGCGTATAGCGAATCTAGAAGCAATTGTCGTTGAACTAGTTACAAAAGTAGATCGTATATCTCTTTTATTGCCATCTATGCAAAATCGGCAACTCAATAAAAAACCCCATCACTTGCCCACCCATAGTGTACCATTTTTGAGAAATGATTCTTCTTTGATACAAAATGTGGAAAAAGGCCAAGACTCCATCGTGGTCACCAGTGAGCATTCCCACACAAAAGCATTTGGACTTGATCAAGTGCGCATAGTAATAAAAAACCCATTCCTGCCTCCCCAACCTACACCATCTCCTATATCTTTGATCCAGGAGCAAGAGAGCGATGATAGCAAAAAAAATCCAAGTTTAAACAAGGATATGATTACGCCTATTCCTCCTTTGCAAGACAATAAAATACAATTATTTGTGCCTGAAAATTGATTTGTGTTTACAAAATATTTACTATACTTGTAAGGAATCTTGTTATACGGATTTTCTCCTAAAAGTGTATATATAAGTGTGTGCTGTGAATAATTTATTGCCTTGTAATGCAAAAATGTATACTGTTTCTATTTTCTTTGTTGGTTGTTTGTGTCAAAGATTTATATGGCTCCATGCCTAAGGATGATGATTGCCATGATGAAAAAACCACCTGCTCTATGGATAATAACCCTAACAACATCAAACCCCATTCGCCCCGTGCTGGCATAGCTTTCAAATGGGAACACCCCAACAGAGTAGAAAAAACCATTTGGCATCCCAGAGAAAAAAAAATAGCAACCTATAGCAGTAAAAACGTATACATTTGGGATTATACCACAGGTAAAATAGTTGCAACCTATTCCCACCCAACACAAATTACCACCATTGCATGGGATCCTACGGGTAAAAAATTACTCTCTGCTAGCAATGATGGAACCCTATCCACCTGGGATAGCACAACTGGCAAATCCGCTGTAACATGTAAAAAACTCAATAGTTGTGTACAGGCTTTTAGTTGGTCACCCAATGGAAAAAATCTTGCCACTGCCAGCAATAAAGGTATTATCCACATTTGGGATAGTAGCATAACAAAACCATTGCACATTTGTCGTGGAAATATCTCTTTTGTAACATGGGTGAAGTGGTCTCCAGACGGCAACAAAATAGCTACTAGCAGTAAAGATAAAATCATCAGGATTTTGGATGGAAAAACATGGAAAAACCTTTTGAAATGTAAAGGCCACAAAGATTTGATCAGTGATTTAAGCTGGTCTTCAGACAGCACCAAAATCGCTTCTGCCAGCTGGGATCATACAGTAATGCTTTGGTCCTCTACCAAAGAAAAGCCTATTGCTATAAGCAAAGGGCATAAACATTGGGTGACAAAACTAAGTTTTTCAAGTAAAGGACAAAAAATCGCTTCTGCCAGCTGGGACAATACTGTGCGTATTTGGGATGGAAACACAGGCAAAGCACTTTTCGTATGTAAAGGACATACAAACCATGTAACCTCGGTAGCCTGGTCTCAAGATGGCACACACATAGCTTCCAGTGGTTATGACAAAACCATACGTATCTGGGATGGAAAAAAAGGCCAGCCTACCAGAGCATTTTTCGGACACAAAGGTACTGTTTGGGATGTAAATTGGTCTCCTGATGATAACAAAATCGCTTCTGCCAGTTCCGATTACACAGTACGCATTTGGCACACTAAAAAATAGAACCTCTAACAAAGAGCTTTATTTATTTATGCATTAAAAGAGTGTTCCATATTTAGATTCTATTCCTTATATTTTTTATAATAAATCATATTTTTCCATTAAGTGTTTTAATTTTAACTTGTGGATTGTTTTAAGTTCACTATCTTTTTTTACCAATTCGATATAATTATTAAAAAATAATTTAGCATCAGAAATTAATCTTAAATAGTATCTTAGAGTATGTAGTAACCCATTAACGATTAACTGGCAACCATGTTTTTTCTTAATTTCTAAAATTAACTTATTTATACTTTTTTCATCATCTTTTGAGATTCCAATATATGACAATATGTAGTATCTTACTGGATTGAATCTTGCAATTTTTTCATATGCTATTCTTGCCATAGTTATATCTACTTGTTTATCTAGTTTTACCTCCACAGCTTCAAAAATTTTGCCATTTTTGACAATTTCAATATCGCCAGAGCTTTTTGATGTTCTATCAGAGGCGGTATGACTGCCAAGAGGTAGTAATGTGCAATCTTTGTATCTACCTAATTCCGTAATAAGCATTTTATACATCGCATAAAATGCCAAAACGGGAAGTTTTGATCCACCGTGTGTTTTGTAATTTTCGGTAAAATGTTCCCCTAATAACGAAATAATAGTAGTAATTGACAATTCATCGCCATTTGAAATTTTTTTATTGCAATATGATTTTTATCCCTAAATGCAATTGCCCCATGAAGAATAAACCTCAGAAAATTTTCAGTCAGTGAAGATTTATTTTGAAATGAGTCAATAATTTTCAAAAAGGACTTTTTCATATTTCCCCGATATTTCACCTTCGTATTTCATTGTGTAGGGGTATGGCTGTTCAAGACTTCTTGTTAGCCAACCACTTTCTGCCATTTGTTCTCATTGATTTATTTCTGTATCCGCAAAAAATTAAACCAGAATCTTGTTTTTTCCATTTGTCTTTTGGCAAAATTGTGTATTCTTCTTTTTTTAAATACGCAAACTCAACATTTTTCTCCATAATATCCTTTATTGTTTTTGAGTTATCTTTTTTAATTTTTCCAAAATCAAATCTTTTATCCTTGTGTCCAATAATAATTATTCTTTCTCTGTTTTGCGCTAAGCCAAAGTCTCTAGCATTCAAGATTTTCCATTCTGTTTTATAGCCCAGGCTTTCTAAATTTTCTATAATAACCGACAATGTCTTTTTATCCTCGTGATATTTTAAATGTTTAACATTTTCTAAAAAAACAACTTTAGGTTTTTTGGTCTTTATAATTTTTAAAACATTAAAAAATAATGTCCCTCGCGTATCCTGGAATCCTTTTTGCTTACCCGATATGCTGAATGGCTGACAAGGAAAACCACCACATAAAATATCAAAATCAGGAATATTTCTAGGATTAACTTTTGTAATGTCGCCAGCAAATAATTCTTGTTTTTTTTTCCAAATAAGCCTTTTTCGAATAAGGATGGTTGAATTTTCTGAAAATTCTTTTCGTATGTTTTTCTGGCTGGTTCATCCCATTCTGAAGCAAAAACACATTTAGCACCCAAATCGTGTAATGCCAAATGAAAACCGCCAATTCCTGCAAATAAATCTATAAATTTTAAATTGTTTTCTTTAGTCTTTGCCATAATGCTATTTTATTAAATCCTCAATACAAACCCCTAATGCTTTAGTAATTTGATCCATAACCATGACAGACGGTTTTAATTAGGTTACTAACAATTTTTGTTAGCGTTGTGTATTTAAACCAGATTTTTGAGCAGAATCTTCTTGCTATAAACCACGTTTATTTCGCGATGCCTTTATATTTTTTCCAATTGTAATTTTTTTGCCATATTTTTAATAATTTGATAGTATTATACTGATGTGCTATACTTTCGACTATAATGATACCAAATAAAACAGATTCCGGCAAACTCATTTCCCAAACATTTCTGTTTTTTTCGTACGGATGGCGGAGTAGGAGGGATTCGAACCCTCGGTACCCCTATTAAGGGTACACCCGCTTTCCAGGCGAGCACCTTCGACCGCTCGGTCACCACTCCAAGAATCATTAAGAGCAACAAAATGATCATGATATTGTTATCATGATCCAGCAAAGATAGTCTTCTATAAGAAAAAACACCACTAAAAGTACGAATATATCAACGAACATATGTATATTTATCGTACCCAAAGAAAAAAAAATGGCAGAAAATAATGATAAAACCCCCAACAAAAGAAATAGAAACAATAAAAAAATACAAATAGCTATAGCAGCTTTATTTGTTTGTTGCATTGCACTACTATCGTGGCCTTCAAATCCCATGGAAGAAATAGACAATGATAAATTTCTAGAATTGATCAAAAACGGTCATATTAAAAGCATAACATTAAATGACGCAGGAGTTGCTCATATCACTTTAAAAGAAGAGATAGCAAAACAAACTAAAAATGCCAAAGATAATATTGGTGGTCCCCATTACTCTATGAAAACATTAGGGGGATTTCAATATAACTATCATACCAATTACAGAAGAGATTATCCTCATGCACCAGAGCTAAACTATAGAGGTGTTAGCTTTTTTCACAAGATGCTAGGTTATCTGCCCATGGTGATACAAATGGTGTTGTATTTGTTTTTTTTATTGATAATATCAGCACCTATGCTCGATATAGATCTCCCATTTAAAAGAAAAAAAGGACAGTTATGGGATAAACAAAACAAAACGGGCGTTCGCTTTACAGATGTGCAAGGCATGGCAGAAGCCAAACGTCAACTCAGCGATGTTGTGGATTATTACAAACACCCAAGCAGATACCATCGCATAGGGGCGAAACCCTTTAAAGGAGCTTTGTTAGCAGGACCTCCAGGCACTGGAAAAACCCTTCTTGCCAAAGCGCTTGCAGGAGAGGCCGAAGTATCCTTAATATCTATATGCGGTAGCCAGTTCGATGAAATTTTTGTAGGCAGTGGTTCACAACGTATACGTACACTTTTTGAACAAGCACGCAAAATGGCACCTTGTGTTATTTTTATTGATGAAATTGATGCCATTGGGCGAAAAAGAGCAACAGCAAGTTATGGGCAAGCATCCCATGAGCAAACACTCAATCAATTGTTGAATGAAATAGATGGATTTAACTCCACTACGGGCATTTTTGTTTTAGCAAGTACAAACCATCCTAATCTCTTAGATCCTGCACTTGTGCGACCAGGTCGCTTAGGGCTTCGCATATCTACAAACTACCCAACAAAAAAAGAGAGAGTAGATACTTTTGTCTATTATTTAAACAAAATGAACATAGATAAAACAGCTATATCCATGGAGAGACTTGCAGAGAAAACACCAGGTTCATCCTATGCTGATATAGATGAAATTTGCAATTTGGCAGGATTACTCACTGCTAGAAAAAATCAAGAAACTGTTACCAATTTAGAATTAGATGAAGCAATAGCCCAAAAAATAGGAGGTATCAAGCGGTATGAAACCATTTTGACAACAGAAGAAAAATACAAAATTGCTATACATGAAATAGGACATGCATTCGTTGCACACTGTTTGCTACATGCAGATCCACTAGTAGGAGTAAACATCATGCCACGTACCAACAATGTACTCGGGTTTGCACAATACCTCCCCTCAGAAAGATCACTTGTTCAAAAATCATATTTATTAGATAAAATTTGCACCTCTTTAGGAGGTAGGGCCGCAGAAGAAATATTTTTTGGAGAACCTTCTACCGGTGCACAAAACGATCTTGAATATGTGACTAAAATGGCATATGCAATGGTTACCATTTACGGTATGAATGATACTATTGGCAAACTTTCTTACTATGATTCAACAACAGGTGGTCAATACACTTGGTCAGAACCTTACTCCCAAGAAACTAAGAGCAAAATTGACCATGAAGTACGTAAGCTTGTTGATGAACTCTATGAAAAAGTTAAACAAATTATCCTCAAATACAGAGATGTTGTCCAAAAAGTAGCCGAGTTACTAGCACAAAAAGAAGAGCTATCCGCAGAGGAATTCCAAGAATGTGTAGGACCTAGAGATACCTATTTAATAGCACTTGGATACAAAAAAGAAAATAATGCTAAAAAAGAACCAGTATCTCCAAAAGAGCAAAAAGAAAAACAAGACGACAAAGAATAAACTAAAAGGAGGTTATTAAAAACACTTAAAATTCTGATGAGGTATATAAGAAATGAAACATGAAGACAATGTTGCATTTTTACTATACCATCATGTAAAGAAGTTTGCAAAAATGTATTGTAGTAAATAAAAAACCAAACATGCAAAGCAAAAAAAGAAAAGTAGAAAACTTTCCCCTCTAGACCATTTCCTATCTCATAGTAAAATATTGCAGTTTTAAGATACCATCCACCAGTGTTATCCATTCTATTTTGCAGAAGCCACAATAGAAAGATCTGTGACTTTGTCCTTCTTTAAAGCATAACACCCCCCTTAAATAACCCTACACTTCTTTTGTTGCTTACAATATAGAACGTATTTTTGCACACGCTACCTTACCACAAAATCCATGAAAGAATACTTCTGCCATTTACACTGCCATACTAGCTATTCCCTGCTAGATGGAGCCGCAAACATCCCTGCACTCATGCAACAAAATAAACTGCTAGGTATGGAAGCACTCGCCATCACAGACCATGGGAACATGTTTGGTGTAGTACACTTTATCAACGAAGCAAAAAAAGCAGGCATTAAACCCATCATTGGTTGTGAAGCCTATGTAGCCCCCGATATGCATAGCCGCGATGACAAGAGACGCTACCATCAACTGTTGCTTGTAAAAAATGAAGTGGGTTATCACAATTTGATGAAACTCTGCTCCCTCAGCTATACAGAAGGCTTCTACTACAAACCCCGCATCGATAAAGAAACCATCAAAAAACATGCAGAAGGACTTATTGCCACAACCTGCTGTTTAGGAGCAGAAGTACCAAGAGCAATTTTAGAACAAGGAGAAGAAGTAGCAGAAAAAATATTTTTATCATGGTTAGCAATTTTTGGTGAAGACTATTACATAGAGCTACAAAGACACGGTTTAGAAGAACAAGAAATTTGCAACAAAATACTACGGAAATGGAGTAAAAAATACAATGTTAAAATCATTGCCACCAATGATGTCCACTACATCAAACAAGAAGATAGCCTTGCACAAGACATCCTGCTATGCCTACAGACAGGTAAACTTTTCAATGACCCAAACAGAATGCGTTTTACAGGTGATCAATTTTACCTAAAGTCACCCCAAGAAATGCTCTCCCTCTTTCCAGAAGTACCAGAAGCCATCTATAACACCGAGGAAATAGTCAATAAAATCACCACGCCCATCTTGGAAAAAGACCTTATCATGCCCATATTCGACATTCCCAAAAACTTCGATAACCAAGGAGCATACTTGTGGCATCTAACTTTCGAATGTGCTAAAAAACGTTATGGCAACATAACCCCTACAATTAAACAAAGACTAGACTACGAGTTAAACATAATTGTAAACATGGGGTTTGCAGGTTACTTCCTCATTGTGCAAGACATGGTCAATGTTGCAAAACAACTATCTGTATGTGTAGGACCAGGAAGAGGATCTATTGCAGGATCCGCCGTAGCCTATGCACTAGGCATCACAGATGTAGAACCCATTCAGTACAAACTACTATTTGAACGATTTTTAAACCCAGACCGCATCACCATGCCCGACATCGATATAGATTTTGATGATCAAGGAAGAGAACAAGTCATTCAATACCTCGTTAAAAAATATGGTGAGCAACAAGTAGCCCACATCATCACTTTCAGCACCCTAGGACCCAAATCTACCATTAGAGGCGTAGCACGTGTTTTAGACATTCCCCTCAAACAAGCAGATGCACTCGCAAAACTTGTCCCCAATAAACCAGGTATCACATTCGAAGACGCTTACAAAGAAGTTCCAGAACTAGTGGCATACAGAAAAAAAGAAGACGTACCAGAAGGAAAAATTTTAGCCATTAGCGAAACACTAGAAGGATCACAAAGCCACACAGGCATCCATGCAGCGGGCATCATCATTGCAGACAGACCTATTATAGAACTCATTCCCATCAAAACAGACAAAAACACCAATCTCCTCGTTACACAGTATGACGGCTCTATCATCGAAAGTGTAGGCATGCTTAAAATGGACCTTCTTGGACTTAAAACACTCAGTATCATCCGTGATACCCTACGACTTATAGAGCAAACACACGGCGAACAAATCGACATCAACAAAATACCCCTAGACGACCCAAAAACTTTCGCTCTCTACCAAGCAGGAGCCACAGTTGCCACATTCCAATTCGAATCCGATGCCATGCGTATCTATTTGCAACAGCTAAAACCAACTTGCTTTGAGCATTTAGTAGCCATGAATGCCCTACACCGCCCAGGACCTAAAAAAAATATACCCAACTACATACGCCGTATGCATGGCAAAGAAACAATTGACTACATGCACCCATCTCTACAAGAAATATTAGCACCTACCTTTGGTATTCCTGTATACCAAGAACAAATCATGCAAATGGCACAAGCCATGGCTGGATACACCTTAGCACAAGCAGACATCCTACGCCGTGCTATGGGCAAAAAGAAAAAAGAAGAAATGCAAGAGCAAGAAACCAATTTTATCCACGGGGCAAAAACAAAAAACATCGATGAACAAACTGCCAAAAAAGTCTTTGAAACAATGAGCTACTTTGCAGCATATGGCTTTAACCGCTCCCACTCAGTCGCCTATACACTTGTAGCTTACCAAACAGGCTACCTCAAAGCCAACTACCCCACTGCCTACATGGCCGCCTGCCTTATCCACAACCAAAAAAACATGGATAAAATCATGTTTTTCATCGAGGAATGCCAGCGTATGAACATCGAAATCAAAGGTCCAGACATAAACAAAAGCGATACACAATTCAGGAACGACACCAACACCATTCGATTTGGACTAGCAGCTATCAAAGGACTAGGAGAAAAAGCCATTGAACAATTTATGCAAGAACGAGAACAAAATGGTCCTTACAAAGATTTTTCCAACTTGGTCAAACGCCTTATCAAAGTCAATCAAGGAAAATCACCAGGAAAAAAACCCTTTGAAACACTTGCTATATCCGGTGCTTTCGACTCCTTTCAAGACCTGCACCGCAGACAATACATACATCAAGAAAAAGAAGAACCTAACTTCATCGAGCAAACCATCTCCTACGAACAAAAGAACTACAATAAAAAAATAGCCAGCAAACAATTTCTTTTTGCACTGCAAACAACTGATGAAAAAAATAAAGCCCCCACACCACCACACTGCACTCCTTACACAACAATGGAAAAACTAAAAATAGAAAGAGAATACGTAGGTTTTTATATTTCTGGACACCCACTAGCAGACTTTAAAACAGAACTGCAACACCTATGCAACGCCCATTCACAAAACGTCATGCAACAACCCCAAAACAACATACGTTTAGCTGGCATTGTACAATCCATTGCACAACGCCAAAGTAGCAAAGGAAACACCTACGCTATTTTAACACTTGAAGACTACCATGGCACGCTGGAAATAATGCTCTTTGGAGAAACATATAACAAATGCCGTTACTGGCTAGCAGTTGACAAATTTGTATACATCAAAGGCAATCTTAAACCCTCCAAAGGACAAGAAGACAGAATCTTTTTTCAAGTGCAAAATATCGAGGATCTCAGTACTGCTTTAGAGGTCAATACCCGCAATGTGCAACTCTATCTTCCCATACAACACATAGATAAAACCCTCGTGGACAACCTGGTACTCCTCTTTAAAAAATACCAAGGTACATGCAGTCTACAAATTATACTCCCTCATGAAGAAACACAATCCACAGTACTTACCTCAGTAAAAAAATACAAAATCACACCTTCTAAAAAATTTTTCCAAGCCTTGGAAGCATCACAACTAAAATACCTGATCCACTATACATAAAGCACTCTATAACGAGGAGGCCAAGCGAGTCCTCCTATCTGGTCAAGTTTGTTTTTAAGTCGGTAAACAAAAAATACCAAAGTGATATTCAAGCTCATCACAAAAAAAATAAACAATTTTGAAGTCAAAACAGAATAGTAATTAGGGCTATTTGATCCCTCACTAGTACTGCATTTAGCGCAGAGAAAATTATTATTATTTTGGGGCTGATTATAAAAATAATTATCCATACTAAGCTTATTCAATTCCTTCCTTGCATCATGTATACTCTGTTTACTTTTTAGTTTTAATTTTGTATTACTGTTGCCATCTTCTTCTGAATATTCATCTGTTAAAAATGTCGCACTATCCTCAGTATTTGGTGTGTTTGCTACCCCCAATTGATTATTATTATTATTATCATTATTATCAATGCTTATTAACAAACTCTTTTTCGTGGTATCTGGCACAGAGTTTAATTGTAGTTGCTCATTACTAGACGCTACAATAACCTGTTGCATCCCCACTGCCCCTGTCAAGAGTACAGCAATCTTCACATATATATTCATAGTGTTTTTCATTAGAACCTCTTAATATCAAGATAGCACTTATTCTTTTAAAAAAGAAATTTTTAGCTACTTTTGAATGCATAAAAACCCATAACCACCATGACCCAACGCTATTTCATCACCATTGCCTACAAAGGAATCAACTACTACGGATGGCAAAAACAACCCGGTCTCCCCACCATACAAAACTGTTTAGAAAAAGCCTTCGCACAAATAAACCAACCTGTACAACTTGTAGGTAGCAGTCGCACAGACACCCATGTACACGCCCAAGGACAAATTGCTCACCTAGATTTACCACCTGTGCAAAACCTAGACAAACTACTATACCAACTCAACGCCGTACTTCCCTCCACCATTGTCATCAAAAATATAACACCTGTACACAACACCACACATGCACGTTACCAAGCCTACAGTCGCACCTATCAATACCGCATCATCAATCAACCCGATCCTTTCTTCATAGAAACTGCCTACTATATACAGGGTAATTTAGACATTGCAACAATGAACAAAGCCTCTCTATCACTCTTAGGCAAACAAAACCACAAAAGTTTCTGCAAGGCAAAATCACCTGTCAAACACCATATATGCCATATCACACAAGCCTATTGGACACAAGAAAACCACCATTATATTTTTCATATTACCGCTAATCGTTTTCTCCAAAGCATGGTACGCACCCTTACAGGAACATTAGTAGATATAGGAACCCAAAAAACAGACCCCAAAAAAATCCAAGATATCATCACAGCACAAAATCGTACCCAAGCAGGGAAAAAACTTCCCGCACATGGACTCTGCCTTATGCAAGTGGAGTATCCGGCCAATTGCTATCAGATGCCTCCTCAGGATTCGGGAAACGATATGAGATCATAGCAGGAGGAGAACCCCCATACGCTTCAATAATACCTTTTGCCTCACGCAAAATATTTTCCTGTACATTCCGCGCTGTATGTAAATTACGTGTCTTAGTAAACGCATAAATAGTAATCTCTAAACCATGTTGTGCAAAACCAGTAAAGTGCACCATCAAAAGTTGCGTTTTATCAATACCAGGATGATTATTCACCATTATGCGTATATCTTGAACAATTTTATCCAAAACCTCCAGCTTCGTCACCCATCCTAACACAATTTTATGCCATATCCTACGATGCGTCATCCTACTAGCATTTACAATACTCTCAGAGGAAAACCACGCATTGGGCACATATAACAAACGCCTATCAAACGTGCGGATAGCACTAGATCTAGGACCTATGCTCTCAATAAAACCCTCAATATTCTTCTCTGTAAAATGAACCCAATCCCCTACTTTAAAATTACCCTCAACATACAAAATCAACCCTCCAAAATAATTAGCAATAATAGGTTGTGCCGCCACAGCAAGCCCCAATCCCGAACCTGCTAAAATTGTAGTGAGATCCAAGTGACCACTACCAGAAAAAAACATAAACAGCACAATCAACAACAACGCACTCAAAACAATACGCGCAATATTCCCCAAACCTTGCACCACTGTTTTATTAGGAACATTTTTTTTGTCCATTCTGGGTAGCAACATATGTTCCTCAAACAAACCCACCATTTTAAACAACGCAAAAAGCATACAACAAGAACCAAAATACTGATAGGCATTATCTAATTTCTCCTGGGTGGGAAAAAAAATCAAAGCAGTGTGTATAGTAGTAACCCCCAACAAAAAAATAATAAAAGGCCAAGTACTACTTTTTAATAAAGCATAAAACAAAGATTGATTACGCAATTGAAACTTCCTTTTATAATAATTACTCACACTATACATCACATAACAACCCACTAGAACAAAACACCAAAGCGTCAAATTTTTAAGCACACGTTCCAACAATACCATCACAGTCACACTACTATCAAAATAGGTAGGAAAAAGAGACCCCAACAAAAAAAACCCCCACAAAAAAAGTGAAAAATATACAAAAACCTCAATTCTACCCAGCGTTCCACGCCTAAAAGAAACATGCAAAGAGGTATTATTCAATACAATTTTCTTTAAACTATTCGTTAAAAAACCAAAAAACAAAACCAAATAAAAACCACTATGCACGCCAAAACCCAAATAAATCATTTCGCTATACACACCATTCAAAAACCATTTATCCACCTTATAAAACACAAGTAACAACAATACATATAACCAGCCAAACAATAAGGCAGACAACCCTACAGATCGAAAAAAAGCATAAAAAACCACCTTTTTACTCTCAATAAGCTTATCTAACACCCTTTTATAAAACATAAAAAACACAATACTTGCAAAAAGTACAACAGGCAAAGTGTAGAAAAAGTGCCAAAACAAACTTGTATCTCGCAAATAGCTTGAAAAACGATCATGAGACATAACACAAAAATAAAAGAGTAAACATACAACAAATATATCTTTTTTCAGAAGAATACATGAGAGGAACACATAAAAAACAACTTTTTCCACAAAATTCCACAAGCTCATTTACACTTTTAACCCCCTACACTTTCGTTCAAAAAAATAATTACACAACACACCAATAATCAAAAAAGAAACACAACTACTAAAAAATATACCCTTAAGCCCCCACCCTGCAACATAGCATAAATGATTCAAAGACAATCCCACAAAAAAATAACAACCTTGTGTAATGCAACAAACTAAAACACCAGCAGATAACCCCGTAAGCAAACCTATACCCACCAATTTAAAACAATGCAAAAAAAGCACTGGCAACGACAATAAAACAACACGACGCACAAGAGCCATCTCATCTTCATTTTCATACAAAGAAGGTCTTGCAAGTTTTATAAACAACGGATAAAGCAAAAAAAACAAAATCACCACCACAATTCCCATACAAATGCCAACAACATAAGCAACTCTACGAATTCTATACAAAGCCTCCTGTTGCCCTTGGCTAAACGCCCTTCCCACAAGCATAGAAGTCACCACAGAAACAGCAATACACATATTGCGAAAAAAACTATCAAGATTTCTCACAAGAGTAGCCACTTTATTCACCTCTTTGCCAAGTCTACCTGTAAACATCTGATTGATCAAATTATTATAAAAATAACTGCCTCCCAATTCAATACTCAAAGGTAAACCCAAAACCAATAAAGCCTTTAACACTGCACTGTCCCACTGAAACACATTACTAGAAACAATAAAACCCCTTTTGTACAGTGCATACAAAAAATAAAAAGACACGAACAAACTCAAAAAATGAGAAACTGCAATAGCCCATGGAAGTCCTAAAAGCCCCATACGAGAAAAGCCAAACAACCCATTGATAAAAAAATAAGCCAAAATCACATGGGAAAAAGAAGCAAAAAGATTGATGAACATAGCACTTTTCAGCCATGCAAGTCCACGCAAATACTTGCGTACACACATTACAAAAGATGAGGGAATGATAGACAAACCAAGGATAGGCAAATATTTAACCGCCCTTACAGAGACATGATCAGGTTGCTCCATCATATATACAACCCGAGAAGAAAAGAAAAAAAAGACAAAAAAACAGATGAAACTAAACACTATACTAAGTCCTAAAGTAATTTTAAGGGTCTCTGTAGATCGTCTATAATCACCCCGTACCACATGATGCAACGTTATTACCGCCAAAGCATTCGTAAAACCCGTTAAAAAAGCACTTGCTACAAAATATACTTTATGGCACAAAGACGATATAGTAACAGCTTCACAATCCTGCACATTACGCAATACAATTGTATCCGTCATGCGCAAGAGTCCATAAAACAAAAAATTCATCAAAAAAGTAGGCATTAATCTTTTCCATTCTCTAAAAATACCATGATAACTATAATTGTACAACATATGCTAATGTTAAAAAAAACCAAATTCCATACAAGACACACAACGAATCTAGCTACAACAAAAAATAAATCTATTTTACTGAAAAAAAACAAGTGTAATGCAAATCTACACTTTTTACCACAATACTCCTCTCTCTAACACTAGCACATGTACCATTCCTTTAATAAGGAATAAGGAGGAAATTTTTACGCAGTATCGTTTTTTTTGTCTGCCATGTAAAAATCAAACGAAAAAAATTTGTACTTTTGTATATGATCACAAGTAAATACCTCAATCCGCAAAACGATTTTGCCTTTAAACGCATCTTTGGGCAAGAGAAGAATAAAAAGATTCTTATAGCCATGCTCAATGCCGTGCTTAAAAATCAACTGCACCATGCTATTCAAGATGTTATTTTTCTACAAACTGCACAAGACCCAGATATTGCCTCTAAAAAACAAAGCATTGTAGATGTACTCTGTAAAGATGAAGACGGCTGTCAATACATTGTAGAAATGCAGGTAGCCCATACAGAAGGCTTTGAAAAAAGAGCGCTTTTCTACGCTTCAAAAGCCTATGTAGATCAAGCAGAAGTAGGTGAAAAATACCATAACCTCAAAGAGGTCATATTTTTAGCTTTTACCAACTATATTCTTTTTCCTAAAAAAAAACATTATAAAAGTGAACATGTTTTGCTGGATAAAGTTACCCATGCCCATGACATGAAGTATATGAGTTTTACTTTTGTAGAACTGCCTAAATTTGGGAAGCAATGCCCAGAAGACATCAGCAAACTTTCCTTAGAAGAAAAATTCTATCACTTTTTGTACAAAGCTCCCGCCATGAGCGACGCAGATTTGAAAAAACTTACAGGGAAAGACGTTATTATCAAAGAAGCCTTTGATCAGCTAGAAAGGTTTAGTTGGACAAAAGAAGAACTCAATACTTATGATCAAGTCCAAAAAAGAGAGAGAGACAATCTCTCTGCTTTGTGCTATGCTAAAGAAGAGGGTTTAAAAGAAGGAACAGCAAAAGGCATGAAAAGAGGCATGGAAAAAGGTAAACAAGAAGGTCTTGCAGAGGGTATGGAAAAAGGCAAACAAGCAGAAAGAAAAGCCATGGC
This sequence comes from uncultured Bacteroidota bacterium, assembly GCA_942492555.1. Taxonomy (GTDB): domain Bacteria; phylum Bacteroidota; class Bacteroidia; order Cytophagales; family Amoebophilaceae; genus JBCCVH01. The sequence goes on from CALOEX010000003.1 coordinate 151,122, forward strand.
AGAAAAAATGCGCAAAGCAGGTGTTGATCCAGCACTCATTGCACAAATACTACACGGCAAGGATGATGAATAAGTTAGTGAAAAGTTACGCTATAACTCTTTAACATTTTGTTGAAAAAACAATATCTTTGCATATGATCACAAGTAAATACCTCAATCCGCAAAACGATTTTGCCTTTAAACGCATCTTTGGGCAAGAGAAGAATAAAAAGATTCTTATAGCCATGCTCAATGCCGTGCTTAAAAATCAACTGCACCATGCTATTCAAGATGTTATTTTTCTACAAACTGCACAAGACCCAGATATTGCCTCTAAAAAACAAAGCATTGTAGATGTACTCTGTAAAGATGAAGACGGCTGTCAATACATTGTAGAAATGCAGGTAGCCCATACAGAAGGCTTTGAAAAAAGAGCGCTTTTCTACGCTTCAAAAGCCTATGTAGATCAAGCAGAAGTAGGTGAAAAATACCATAATCTAAAAGAGGTCATTTTTTTAGCTTTTACCAACTATATTCTTTTTCCTAAAAAAAAACATTATAAAAGTGAACATGTTTTGCTGGATAAAGTTACCCATGCCCATGACATGAAGTATATGAGTTTTACTTTTGTAGAACTGCCTAAATTTGGGAAGCAATGCCCAGAAGACATCAGCAAACTTTCCTTAGAAGAAAAATTCTATCACTTTTTGTACAAAGCTCCCGCCATGAGCGACGCAGATTTGAAAAAACTTACAGGGAAAGACGTTATTATCAAAGAAGCCTTTGATCAGCTAGAAAGGTTTAGTTGGACAAAAGAAGAACTCAATACTTATGATCAAGTCCAAAAAAGGGAGAGAGATAATCGCTCTGCTTTGCTTTATGCTAAACAAGAGGGGTTAAAAGAAGGAATAGAAAAAGGCATAAAAAAAGGCAAACAAGAAGGTCTTACAGAGGGTATGGAAAAAGGTAAACAAGAAGGTCTTACAGAGGGTATGGAAAAAGGCAAACAAGCCATGGCAGCAAAAATGCGCAAAGCAGGTGTTGATCCAGCACTCATTGCACAAATACTACACGGCAAGGATGATGAATAAGTTAGTGAAAAGTTACGCTATAACTCTTTAACATTTTGTTGAAAAAACAATATCTTTGCATATGATCACAAGTAAATACCTCAATCCGCAAAACGATTTTGCCTTTAAACGCATCTTTGGGCAAGAGAAGAATAAAAAGATTCTTATAGCCATGCTCAATGCCGTGCTTAAAAATCAACTGCACCATGCTATTCAAGATGTAATTTTTCTAAAAACAGCACAAGACCCAGAAATTGCTTCCCAAAAGCAAAGCATTGTAGATGTACTCTGTAAAGATGAAGACGGCTGTCAATACATTGTAGAAATGCAGATAGCACGTACAGAAGGCTTTGAAAAAATGGCTCTTTTCTACGCTTCTAAAGCCTATATAGGTCAAGCAGAAATAGGTGAAAAATACCATAACCTCAAAGGAAGCATTTTTTTAGCTTTTACCAACCACATTATTTTCCCTAAAAAGGAACACTATAAAAGTGAACATGTTCTGCTGGATAAAGTTACCCATGCCCATGACATGAAGTATATGAGTTTTACTTTTGTAGAACTGCCTAAATTTGGGAAGCAATGCCCAGAAGACATCAGCAAACTTTCCTTAGAAGAAAAATTCTATCACTTTTTGTACAAAGCTCCTGCCATGAACGATGCAGATTCGGCAAAGCTTACAGGGAAAGACATGATTATCAAAGAAGCCTTTGATGAGTTAGAAAGGTTTAGTTGGACAACAGAAGAACTCAATGCCTATGAGCAAGTCGAAAAAAGAGAGAGAGACAATCTCTCTTGCTAAAGAAGAGGAGCTGGAATAGCAAAAACGGAAAAGCAACCAGGAAAGAGCTTGTAGAGGAGGGTATACAACTCTTAATTGATTGATAATACCAAAGTATAAGGATATTTCATTACAAGCACTACATTTTATAAACTTAATAAGGCATCTATGATCACATTTTTTTATAACATTTTTCTTTGTTGCATCAATATAATACATGCATTAACAGAATTATCAGGACAATCCATACATTTTTCAATACGGTTTTTTTCTACTGCTAATAGAATAGAACTATAATTAAAAAGCAAGGATAAAACCAGTAACTTAAAAAGTAGTTTTTTATTGCTCATGATCTTTACTGAAAGGGTTTAGAAATTCAAACATTGAACTCAAAGAGAATTTATATTTTTTCCCCTCATCAAATTTATCTATATAAAATGCATCCACTTTAGCTTTATACTCACGAAAGCTAACATGATGATAAACATATAAATTTAAAACCTCATCACCATAACATTTTATTATATCATTACATTCAATTCTCGCTAATTCAGTAAGAAGCTTAGATTTTTCTAAATAGCCATTATTATAAGCTAAAACAGCGTTTGAAAAATCTTGAACTATATCAGAAAAACAAACAACATCAGAAGACGTACTATTTTTTTTTACTGGAAATTTGTTTGCCTTTTTCAACTTCATAGCCTCAACCTTACTAGTTTTACTATTATCATTATCCATTTTCTGTCCACTACTTACTTGCACTTTATCATCATTACAGGAAAGCGCACATGATCCATAAACTGTACCAAAATGGGATAACAATAATAAAATCCCCAATAACCAATGCATATATGTTCAGCTTAAAATTAATTCAATATAGGCAAGTATAACATTTTTAAACTAAACATAAAAAAAACATATGAAACTTTTTGAGAATTAAGAAATACAAATATAATTATTGATTTTTTGAAAAAAATTGAAATAAAAGTATGATGCTTAAAAAAATGAAAAAAACAGTTCTTTTTAAGAATTCAAATCATCATTGAAATACTGACGACGCTATGTTGAGGTAAAATGCTTATTACAGAGTTCAAAAGAATAACTACCCAGAGATATTTTAAACAAGAGAAGGTGCTGTTTGGATTAGATTTTATATGTCTTCTTTTTTTTCGTCTTCTATGCCTCCTCTTTGTATAATAAGTTGTTTGTTGATGTCTGTGAGTCCTCGTGCGTTGATGAACTGTGCCTTGTTTAGTGAGAGGCAATTGTGTTCTCCTAAGATAGCAAGGATGTTGTATGTTATAGCATCCCAAATGCGGATGGTGTTGTCATAGCTAGCAGAAGCGATTTTTTTCTCGTCTGGTGACCAAGATATAGAAGTTATCCAATCGTTGTGAGCTTTGTATGTTGCTATGAAATTTTTTTGTTGAATGTCCCAAATGCAAATGGTGCAATCGTAGCTGGCAGAGGCGATTTTGATGCTGTTTGGTGACCAGCTGAGAGAGCTGACGCGACCTTTGTGATTTTGATATTTTCGCAATAATTTTCCTTTTTCGTTCCAAATACATATGGTTTGGTCTTCGCTACCAGAAGCGATTTTTTTGCCATCTGGTGACCAGATTACACACCAGACTATATCGGTGTGTTCTTCACACTGTTTAATTAGCTTTCCTTCTTTGTCCCAAATGCATATAGTTTTGTCATCGCTGGCAGAAGCGAGTTTTTTGCCATCTGGTGACCAGTGGATAGATCTGACATAATCTGTGTGTTTGATGTATTTGCAGATGCATGTTCCTTGTTGATTGAGTATATGTATAGTATGATCGAAACTGGCAGAGGCGAGTTTTGTACCGTCTGGAGACCAGCTTATAGAGGTTACAATATCTGTGTGTCCTAGATATGTTTTTATACATTTACCTGTTGTGGCATTTATAAGATGTATGGTTTGATCATTGCTGGCAGAGGCAATTTTTGTACCGTCTGGGGACCATTTTGCTTCGTTTACTCTCTTGATATGATTGGAATATGCCATAAGGGAGATTCCTGTGGTACTGTCCCAAATGCAAATGGTTTTGTCTTCACTAGCAGAGACGAGTTTTGTGTTATCTGGAGACCAGCTGATTGAGGTAACGTAATTCGTGTGTTTTATGTTTGGTTTTGGTTTTTGGATTTTTTTTGGGATGGTCCATATGCGTACTGTATGGTCTAAGCTAGCTGAAGCGAGTTTTGTATTGTCTGGTGATAGTGTGATGGTGGTTATATAGCTGGTGTGTCCTATGTATTCTTGCAGAAAGAAACCTGTTTTTCCACTCCAAATACGGATGGTTTTGTCTCTGGAAGCAGAGGCTATGTAATTGTTGGTAAACCATGTGATAACTGTTACATCACTATTATGTCCTGTACCTACATGGAGGAGGTTACCTTCTTTGCTCCAAATACGAATGGTTTTGTCTGCACTGGCAGAGGCAATTTTTGTACCGTCTGGTGACCAGCTTAAGGAGGTTATGGGTTCTGTATGTCCTTGACATATGCTAATGAGTTGCCAAGTTTTGGTGTTCCAAATGTGTAGGGTGTGATCAAAGCTTCCAGATGCTATTCTTTCTTGATTTTGAGACCAAGACATGGTTGTGATTAATTTTATATGTTTGTCAAATGTTTGAATAAGGGTGCCTGTTTTGGGATTCCAGATGCGGATGGTGTTGTCTTTGCTGATAGAAGCGATTTTGGTGCTGTCTGGTGACCAATATAGAAAGGTTACAATATCTGTGTGTCCTTTGCATTCTATGAATTTTTCTGTTTTAAGATCTAGGATGTGTACTGTTTTGTCTTCACTGGAAGAGGCGAGTTTTGTGCCGTCTTGGGAGTAGCTTACAGAGGTTACAGGGGCTGTGTGTACTTTGTACTCTTTGTATGTATCTGTGGAGGGATTCCAGATGCATATGGTGTTGTCATACCTGGCAGAGACGAGGTATTTGCCGTCTGGGGACCAGCTGATGCTGTTGATGAGAATTTGGTTTTTGCTTTGTGCTATGAGTGTGCTTGTGGCAAAATTCCATATGTAAATGCTGTAGCCACATAACGTGGCTAATTTATCTCCCTGGGGTGACCAAGTGACGATACCAATGCTTCCTGGGTGTTTCAAATAGGGGTATTCGCCGAAGTTGATGCCCTGTACCTGGGCGTTGTTCCATATGGTATTTTCTAAGTAGGCTTGTCTTAGGCTTACGTTGCGACAGTCGCTGTGTGAGAGGTTGGTGTTGGCTAGGAATGCATGGTCTAGGTTGGCGCCGGGGATGCGTATGGCTTGCCAGTTTAGGTTGTTGAGTTTGATGTCTGCCATGGCTAGTATAGTGGCGCTGTTGGCAGCGGCAATGGCGATGTTGGGATCTTTTTTGGAGGTTTCTATATAGTTGAAGAGTTTTTGTTTTAGTTGTTTGTTTTGTTTTACTATAAGCGCTAGTGCATATATCATTTTAGATGAAAAATATTCTTTGTTTATGTCTAAAATATGGGTGTCTAATTGTGTGTAATGTGCTACTGGGGATGTGTGTATAAGGTTTTTTGTTGTGTTTGTTTGGGGGGGTGATGGGCTGTGTTGTGTGTTGGGTATATCTTGTAATGTGCTAAGCATCGTGAGTGCTGTATCGAAGGGTGTGTTTGATTTTTTTATGAAATCGTTGAGATATTGCAGGGCAAGTGGGGGAATTTTTGTCCATGTTAAAATGTCTTGTTGGCATCCTTGGATATTGCTGGCTACATGTTTGTTGTAGGCAACTACATGTTTGAGAAAGTGTTGGCAAGATGGACAGATGGGGATGTTGATGTCGAGGTGTACGAGGTGTTTGTTTTTGTTTTTGTTTGTGATGTATAAACATTCTAAAAGGGCAAGAATGAGGTGGGGGGTTTGGCTGACATGCTGTATTTTGGCTTTGTTTAGGAGTTGTGGGGTTAGCATGTATGTTATTTGGGTGGATTGTGTTTCTGTGTTGTTTGGTTGAAAGAGGGGAGATGTGCTTAATGTAAATATGAGGGGGATGTTGTTTTGTGTTTTTTTGAAGGGAATTATGTTTTTTTTGTTGTTTGTGGATGGGAGGATCTCTAAATAATATGGTGGGGGAATGTTGTTTTTGGATGTTGTAGCATGTATTTGACAACTGTGTATTATGAGTATACTTACAAGTAAAATAAAGTATTTTTTTGTTTTCATTATGCAAACAATAAGTTGTAAGAAAGTGTTATATTATATTTTTTTGTTTAAAAAACTAATGAGAAGTTAAATTTTTTTAACAAATAATCTTGTGATGTATGGTTTTTTACATAATTGAGCATTCTTCGTTTTCATTTTCGATTTCTTCTTTTTTTTCATCGTGGATTTTATTGTGTTTGCATATGCCTCCTCTTTGTTTGATGAGCTTTTGGACAAAGTGGGTGAGTCCGTTTGTATTGATAAATCTGGCTTTTTGTAAAATGAGTCTGCAACTGCCTAAGCTCATAGATGTTTCTCCTGTATGTGCATTCCAGATGCGGATGGTGTTGTCATCGCTAGCGGTGAGGATGTATTTGCTATTTGTGGACCAGTTTAGATCGTTGATGTAATCGGTGTGTCCAATACAGATGTGGTTACACTTTCCATTATTATTCCAGATGCGCAAGGTTGTGTCATTACTAATAGAGGCAATTTGGGTATCATCTGGAGACCATTTGGCTAGGTTGACCCAACCTGTGTGTCCTGTACATTGTTGTATGAGATTTCCTGTTCTACTATTCCAAATACAGAGGGTTTTATCATTGCTGGCAGAGACTATTTTTGTGTCGTCTTTTGACCAACTTACAGATCTTGTGCGGTTTGTATGTTTTTCACATATTTTGAGTAGGTTGCCTGTAGTGGCGTCCCAGATTCCTATGGTGCAGTCTGAGCTTGATGTTGCTAGTTTTTTGCTGTCTGTGGACCAGATTACAGAGAATACAAAAGCTCTATGGCCTGTGCATTGTGCGATTTGCTTTCCTTTTGGATTCCAGATGCGTACGATTTTTTCCCAGCTAATGGAAACGAGTTTTTGGCTATCTGGTGACCAGGTTACAGATCTAACATAGTCTATATGTCCTGTGCATTTTACAATTTGATTACCTTGTTTATCCCAGATGCGAATGGTTTTATCAGAGCTTGCAGAAGCGATTTTTTTGCCGTCTGGTGACCAGGTTACAGATGTTACCCAATGTGTGTGTCCGATGCATATAACAAGTTGTTTACCATACTCATTCCAGATACGGACGGTTCTGTCGCTACTGCCTGAGGCGATTTGGTAATTTGTAGGAGACCAGCTGATGGATCTAATGGAGCGTGTATGTCCTTTGCAAGTAGCTATAAGATTTCCTGTTTGTGGATTCCAGATATATACATTTTCGTTGTTGCCTGCTGAGGCTATTGTTGTGTTATCATATGACCAACATGCTGTATGTATGTAATTATTATGTCCTATACAGATTTTTTTTCGGTTGTTATCGGGGATGTCCCAAATTTGTATGATTTTGTCATTTTCTGGAAAGGCAATTTTTTTTCCATCTTTTGACCAACTTATGGTTGTAATGTTTGAAATGTATTTAGGTAGCTCAAGGAGGAGGTTACCTGTTATGACATGCCAAATGCGGATGGTTTTATCTTCACTTACAGAAGCGATTTTTTGTCCATTGTCTAGCCAGTTTGCATGCCAAACTATGCCTGTATGTCCTGCACATGTTGCAAGTAGACTACCTGTTTTGCTATCCCAAATACATATGGTATTATCGGAGCTTGTAGATGCTATTTTTTGTCCGTCTTTGGACCAGGTTACACACCAGATGGCATCTCTATGTGCTATACACTCTTTAATGCATGCTCCTGTGGTGCTATTCCAGATACGCATGATGTTGTCATTGCTGGCAGATGCGAGTTTTTTCGCGTCTGGGGACCAACTTACTGACCAAATTATGCTGGCACTTTCTATGTATTTTTTTATTAGTGTTCCATTGATTCCATTCCAAATACATATGGTTTTGTCATAGCTTGATGTGGCTATTCTATTGTCAATGGACCAGCTTATAGAGGTTATCCAGCTCATATGTTTTTTGCATATTGCAAATGGGTTGTCTTGTTGAAGACTCCAAATAAATAGGGTGTTATTATCGTTTGCAGAGGCAAGTTTTTGGCTGTCTGGAGACCATGTTATGGAATAAAATGCAGATTTATAGGTTTTAAATTCTTTGATAAGGATGTGTTTTTTTACATCCCAGACATATATGTTATGTCCACTGCATGTTGCTAAAAGGTTTCCTTTAGGAGACCAACTGGTTATTTTTATTTGTTCAGAGTGTTGTAGATAGGGGTATTCGCCGAAGTTGATGCCCTGTACTTGAGCGTTGTTCCATATAGTATTTTCTAAGTAGGCTTGTCTCAGGCTTACATTGCGACAGTCACTCCCTGAGAAGTTGGTATGTGCCAGAAAGGCTTGATCCAGGTTAGCACCGGGTATACGGATGCCTTGCCAATTGAGGTTGTTGAGTTTGATGTCTGCAGTGGCTAGGATGGTGGCGCTGTTGGCAGCGGCAATGGCGATGTTGGGATCTTTTTTGGAGGTTTCTATATAGTTGAAGAGTTTTTGTTTGAATATGGGGGATTGGTGGACTTGGTGTGCAAGTGCTTGGAGGAGTGCTGGTTGATCGTTTATGTGTTTGTTGTTGAGGTCTAAAATATGGGTGTTGAAGGTGGCTTTTGTTTTGTGTGGTTGCGTGAGGAGTTGGTATATGCTTTGGAGGGGGTTTTTTGTTTTTTTTATGTAGTTGTTGAGGTATTTTTTGGCAAGAGGGGGTATTGTTTCCCATATTATGGTGTTGTTTTTGCATCCTTGGGGACTCTTGGGTATTTTGTTGCTATAGCCGATGATGTTTGTGAGGAGGTAGTGGCAGGAAAGGCAAAGGGGGGTGTTGCTGGTGAGGGTGATGGGGTGTTTTTCTGGGCTTATTGCTAGCCATTGTAGTAGGGTGGGAATGATGTGGGTGGGTTGTGTTTGGATGATGTGGTAGTATAGTTTGTGTGTGATGTGTTGTGTTGCTGGGGGGATGTTGCCAATGGAGGAAAGGAAGTATTTTTTGTAGATGAGTGGAGTGTTGGGGTTTTGGGGTGGGTTGTTGCTTAAAATGGCTAATAGGAAGGTATGGCTGTCGGGTTGGTATGGGATGATTTTTTTTAGGTCTTTGGCAAGGTTTTTGAGGGGAATATTGGGTTTTGAGATGGTATTGTTGATTTGTTTTTTGCTGTGGTAGGTTGTGTAGTTTTGTACTTGGATGGGTGTGGGTTGTTGTAGGAGGGGGCTACTGGCATGTAGCTGGGTGAGGAGGAAGGTGTATATAAGCAGGTATTTTTTTTTCATGTGTTTGGGGGTTGTAAATGTGTTTTATTATACTGTTTTATATGCTAATTTTTATTTTTTTTGAAGAGATGGGTTATTTTACATGATTAAGCAGTCTTCTTTTTCTTCTTCTTTTTTGCTGTTTTTTGTTGTGGCTGTTTTTTTTAATTCTTTTTTGCTGTTGGGGATTTTGGTTTGTTTGCATGTGCCTCCTCTTTGTTTGATGAGTTGTTTGTTGATGCTTGTGAGTCCTAGGGTGTTGATGAATTGTGCTTTGTGTAAGTTTAGCCCATAGCTACCTAAAATCATGAATAGATGCCCATTGTTGGCATCCCAGATGCGGATGGTTTTGTCCCAGCTTCCAGTGGCGATTTTGGTGCTGTCTGGTGACCATTTTACGTTGTTTATGTCATTGCTATAGGCAATACAGCTATGGAGGTATGTGCCTTGTTTGTCCCAGATGCGGATGGTGCCATCCTCACTGCTAGAGACAATTTTGGTATTATCTGGAGACCATTTTACAACATTGATCCAACTTGTGTGTCCTGTACATTGTTGTATGAGATTTCCTGTCGTACTATTCCAAATGCATATGGTTGCATCATCACCAGCGGATACTATTTTAGTGCCATCTGGTGACCAAGCGACTGATCTTATGCATGCTGTGTGTTTTAGGTGTTTTTTTTCTAATGTAGTAGTGTTTGCATTCCAGATGCATAGGGTGTTGTCCCAGCTTCCAGTGGCGATTTTGGTGCCGTCTGGTGACCAGCTGACAGTGGTTAGACAAGCTGTATGTCCTATATATTTGATGTATGCACCTGTTTGGCTATTCCAGATGTGTGCGGTGTTATCCCAGCTAAGTGTGATGAGTTTTGTGCTGTCTGGTGACCAAGCTACAAATCTAACATAGTCATATGCTGTATGCCCTGTGCATGTTGCAATGTGTCTACCTTGTTTATCCCAGATGCGCATGGTGTTATCAAAACTGGCAGTGGTAAATTTTTGGCTATTGGGAGACCAGCTGATGTATAATATCCAGTGTGTATGTCCTTTGCATTGTTTGATAGATTCGCCTGTTTTGCTATTCCAGAGATGTACTGTTCTGTCATCACTGGTAGTCACATGTTTGGTGGAATCTGGTGACCAGCTGACGAATCTGATATAGGTTACATTTTTTTTATGTGTTTTTAGTAGTTGACCCGTGGTGAAATCCCAAATGCGTATGATGTTATCTGAGCTTACTGAGCTGAGCTTACCATCATTGGACCAGTTTACAGCCCAAACTGTATATAGGTGTCTTGCATTTTTTTTGACGAATGATTTTGGGGTGCTATCCCAGATTCGTACGGTTTTGTCATAACTTGCAGTGGCGATTTTTTTGCTGTCTGAGGACCAGCTTAGGGATTTTATATTGTCTTGATGTCCTGAGTATATTTGGAGTGGTTTATAGGTTGTGCTATCGCAGATTTGTATGGTTCTATCATCGCTTACAAAAGCGAGTTTGGTACCATCTGGTGACCAGCTGACACTACAAAAAGTACTGTCTTTGTATATTTTTATGGGTGTTCCTGTAGTAGTATCCCAAATGCGGATGGTTTTGTCGGAGCTGGTAGAAGCGAGTTTGGTGCCATCTGGCGACCAGCTGATATCCCTAAGATAGTTGTCGTGTCCTGTCCATTTTTGGAGTAATTTTCCTGTTTTGCTATCCCATATGCATATGTTTTTATCAGCACTTGCAGAGGCAATTTTGGTACCATCTGGTGACCAAGTGACAGCGGTTATCCAATGGGTATGATTTTTACATTCTTTGAAAATTTTCCATGATTGGGCATACCAAATTTCCAGGGTGTTGTCCCAGCTTCCTGTAGCGATTTTAGTACTGTCTGGAGAGTAGGCTACAACATTGATGTTGTCTGAGTTTCCTGTGCTTTTTTTTAGGAGTTTTTCTGTTGTCATATCCCAAATGCACACGGTGTTGTCTCCGCTTACTGAAACGATTTTATTGTCGTTTGACCAACTTATAGAAGTTATGGTGTTTGCATGCCCTGTGTATTTTTTTATGAGTTTGCATGTTGTTGCATACCAGATGTATATGTCTTTGCTGTTACATGTTGCTATCTGATTTTTTTGGGGAGACCAAATAGCTTTATAAACGATTCCTGGGTGTTGTAGGTAGGGGTATTCGCCGAAGTTGATGCCTTGTACTTGAGCATTGTTCCATATAGTACCTTCTAAGTAGGTTTGTCGTAGGCTTACGTTGCGACAGTCGCTGTCTGAGAAGTTGGTATAGGCTAGGAAGGCGTAGTCTAGGTTGGCACCTGGGATGCGTATGCCTTGCCAATTGAGGTTGTTGAGGTTGATGTCTGTGGCGGCTAGGATGGTGGCGCTGTTGGCAGCGGCAATGGCGATGTTGGGATCTTTTTTGGAGGTTTCTATATAGGTGAAGAGTTTTTGTTTGAATATGGGGTCTTTTTGGGCTTTTTCTGCTAATGTTTGAATGAGGGCTAGTTGGTTATTGATGTGTTTGTTGTTGAGGTCTAAAATATGGGTGTTGAAGGTGGCTTTTGTTTTGTGTGGTTGCGTGAGGAGTTGGTATATGCTTTGGAGGGGGTTTTTTGTTTTTTTTATGTAGTTGTTGAGGTATTTTTTGGCAAGAGGGGGTATTGTTTCCCATATTATGGTGTTGTTTTTGCATCCTTGGGGACTCTTGGGTATTTTGTTGCTATAGCCGATGATGTTTGTGAGGAGGTAGTGGCAGGAAAGGCAAAGGGGGGTGTTGCTGGTGAGGGTGATGGGGTGTTTTTCTGGGCTTATTGCTAGCCATTGTAGTAGGGTGGGAATGATGTGGGTGGGTTGTGTTTGGATGATGTGGTAGTATAGTTTGTGTGTGATGTGTTGTGTTGCTGGGGGGATGTTGCTAATGGAGGAAAGGAAGTATTTTTTGCAGATGGGTGGAGTGTTGGGGTTTTGGGGTGGGTTGTTGCTTAAAATGGCTAATAGGAAGGTATGGCTGTCGGGTTGGTATGGGATGATTTTTTTTAGGTCTTTGGCAAGGTCTTTGAGGGGAATATTGGGGTTTGAGATGGTATTGTTGATTTGTTTTTTGCTGTGGTAGGTTGTGTAGTTTTGTACTTGGATGGGTGTGGGTTGTTGTAGGAGGGGGCTACTGGCATGTAGCTGGGTGAGGAGGAAGGTGTATATAAGCAGGTATTTTTTTTTCATGTGTTTGGGGGTTGTAAATGTGTTTTATTATACTGTTTTATATGCTAATTTTTATTTTTTTTGAAGAGATGGGTTATTTTACATGATTAAGCAGTCTTCTTTTTCTTCTTCTTTTTTGCTGTTGGGGATTTTGGTTTGTTTGCATGTGCCTCCTCTTTGTTTGATGAGTTGTTTGTTGATGCTCGTGAGTCCTAGGGTGTTGATGAATTGTGCTTTGTGTAAGTTTAGCCCATAGCTACCTAAAATCATGAATAGATGCCCATTGTTGGCATCCCAGATGCGGATGGTGTTGTCCCAGCTTCCAGTGGCGATTTTGGTGCTGTCTGGTGACCAATGTACTGATTTAACATAGTCTATATGTCCTGTGCATTTCGCAATTTGTGTGCATTGGTTATCCCAGATGTGTAGTGTTTTATCACAGCTGGCAGAGGCGATTTTTTTGCCGTCTGGTGACCAGCTTACAGATGTTACCACATTGGTATGTCCTGTATATTTGCTTATGAATGTTGCATGGGTGGCATTCCAGATGTGTATGGTATTTTCACTTCCAGAGGCGATTTTGATTCCGTCTGGAGACCAGTTTACAGAGGTTACCCAACCTGTATGTCCTGTGTATTTGCTTATGAGTATTCCATCGCTAGCATTCCAAATGTGGATGGTGTTGTCCCAGCTGGCGGAGGCGATTTTGGTGCTGTTTGGTGACCAGCTGATGGCATTGATATTGTCTTTGTGTTGTGTGTAGATGTTGAGGGTTTTTCCGGTGGTTGGATTCCAGATGTGTACTGTATTGTCATTGCTTCCAGAGGCAATTTTTTTGCCGTTTGGAGACCAGCTGATTGTGTTGATTGTATCTGTGTGTTGTGTGTATGTGCGTATGGTGTGTGCGGTATGTGGGTTCCAGATATGAATGGTTTTGTCGCTACTGCCTGAGGCGATTTTGGTGCCGTTTGGAGACCAACTAATTGTGTTGGTGTCGTCTGTGTGTTTTGTATATGTTTGTATGGTGTGTGCGGTATGTGAATTCCAGATACGGATGGTGTTATCTTTGCTGGCAGAGGCGATTTTTTTGCTGTCTGGTGACCATTTTACAGAGGTGATGTGTTTTGTGTGTCCTTGGGGAGGAAGGTGTAGACTAGTGTTGGAATCCCAGATGTGTACGGTTTTGTCTGGGCTGGCAGTGCTGATTTTGGTGTTGTCTGGTGACCATTGTACTGTGTTGATGCTGTATTTGTGTCCTTGGTATACTATAAGTGTTTTTTGGGTGTTGATATCCCAGATATGCAGGGTGTTGTCTGTTGAAACAGAGGTCATTTTGCTGTTGTTGTTGGCTAAGCTGATGGAGGTTATTTCATCTGTGTGTTGGGTGTATGTTCCTAGTAAGTTATGTGTGTGTGCCTCCCAGATATAGATGATATTGGAGCTTACTGAGATGAGTTTTTTGCTGTCTTTGGACCAGGTTACAATTTCTACGGCTCCTTTATGTTCTGGGTATTTTTTGATTAGTGTGCCATTGTGTGGATTCCAAGTGCATAGTGTTTTGTCTTTGCTTCCAGAGGCGATTTTGGTGCTGTCTGGTGACCATTTTACATCGTTTACTTGCCACGTATGTGATTTGCATGTATGTAGGAGTTTTGCATTGGTGCTATCCCAAATGCGGACGGTGTTGTCACAGCTGGCAGAGGCGATTTTTTTGCTGTCTGGTGACCAGGTTACAGATGTTACCCAATGTGTGTGTCCGATGCATTGTGTAAGGAGTTTGGCTGTTGTGCCATCCCAGATATAAATGGTGTTGTCCCAGCTGGCAGAAGCGATTTTGGTGCCATCTGGGGAGTAGCTGATGTCCCATATTTTTTCTGTATGGCTTTCAAGTGATGTTATGTGTATGTTTTTTTTGATGTCCCAAATGTGGATGTTATAATGTTGGGTACTTGTGGAGTCTCCTCCGCCAAGGGTGATTTTGGTACCGTCTGGAGACCAATTGATGCTTCTGATGCTATCTGGATGCTGGTGTGTTTGGGTGTTTATTTTGTTGTTTTCATCCCAGCTATGAAGGTATATGATATTGCCACTGGATGTTGCTAATATGTTTTCTTTGGGTGACCAAAGGGCTTCTTTTACTTCATAGGGGTATTGTAGGTAGGGGTATTCGCCGAAGTTGATGTTTTGTACTTGGGCGTTGTTCCATATGGTATTTTCTAAGTAGGTTTGTCTTAGGCTTACGTTGCGACAGTCGCTGTTTGAGAAGTTGGTGTTGGCTAGGAAGGCGTAGTCTAGGTTGGCACCGGGGATGCGTATGCCTTGCCAGTTTAGTTTGTTGAGGTTGATGTCTGCCATGGCTAGTATAGTGGCGCTGTTGGCAGCGGCAATGGCGATGTTGGGATCTTTTTTGGAGGTTTCTATATAGAGTAGTAGGCGTTGTTTGAATGTAGTGTTTTTCTGTGCCATATCGGCTATAAATTGGATGCTTCCGGGTTGGTTGTTGAGGAGTTTTTTATTGATATATAGGTTATGTTTGATGGGGTTATTGTTGTTGTCTAATGTTATTTGTATTGGTAGGGAGGCTTGGCTGAAGATATGGCATGCACCGAAATATTCGAGAAGTGATTTATGGATAAAGGTCCAGCTGTTGTTTCCTATTTTGCGTAGGGGCATTCCTTCACGGATAGCTACTAATTTTTTGTCTTTCGGGTTAAAAAACTTATGCCATACATCTGGTTGCTGTGGATTGGATGTTGTATTTTCAAACATATTTTCTAAAGGAGGTATATATATGATAATTTCTTTTTCTCTTTGTAGCATTTGACTTGCTAATACTTCGGCAAACTCTTGATATTCTGCGATGTTGATGGCTTCTATTTTTCGTTGTAGCAATCTACCGTTATTACGTTCAAACCAATGTGTGGTAAATAGGTTGTAGATTGTTGTGTTGGTTTTGTTTGGGGGTTGGTTGTTGTTTTTGTGTTTGGATGTGGCTTGGGGTAGTATGTAGACAAGGATTTCTAGGGCTAGGGGGTTTTTGGCTATGTTTTGTATGGACATTTGGTTTATGATAGTGCGATACTGTTTCCAATTTTTCCATTTTGTATTTGGTTGTTTGGTAATGTTTTGTAGGTAGTTGTTGATTTGTGTTTGATCAAAGGGTTGCAGGGTTATTTCTTGGTAGAGTTGTTGTGGTATGTTGTTGTTGGGTGGGATGAAGTGGTTTTGGTTTATATTGTGTTCTTTGCGTGTTGTCACAATGATTTTTTGTACCCATTTTAATTGCCAGTTTAGATACAGTGTTGGTTTGGGTTTTATTTCGTCGTATCCATCGAGGAGTAAGATAAGTTTGTATTTTTTTTGTAGTATCTCGATGTCGTCATTGCCTATGCCATAGTTGTTGAATCCTTGGTTTAAGAGTTGATTTTTGTTGATGTTTGGTATGAATTCTTTTAGATGTAGTAGAAGGGGTATGGGGTCGTTGGGTTTGCGTGTTTTCCATAGTTTGTGGCATAGATGATTTAGGTAGGTGGTTTTGCCACTGCCTGAATCTCCTGTAATGACTAAAAGAGGTGTTTCTGTGGTGGGGGTTTTCAGGAATGTATGAACGGCTTGGTCTACATCAAAGTTTTTTGTGTGTTGGTTTGATGCTTTGAGGGGAATGTATGGGAGGTCTGTGTAGTGTTTAAGAATATTGCCAAGGGTGTTTTTTTGTAGGGTTTCTAATGGTTTTTTTTCAATGCGTTCAATGTGTTCTTTGTATAGGGTTTCGAATTCTTTTGTCCAGAATGGGTCTTCGGGGACGATTATTATGTTGTATAGAAATGTGCTTTTGAAGGTGGTATTGTATTTTTTTCCTATATGTAAAATGTGTAGTCTTTCTTGTTTAAAGGTTTCTTTTTGGGTGTTTTGTATGGTTTGAAGGGTTTTTTTTAATTCTTTGGGGGTTGGTTTTGGATTGTTGTGGATGTTTGCTATTGTTTGCTGGGTTGCTAGGAGGTTGTTGTATTGTTTTGCTAGTTTTGCGTTTTGTATGGTAGGTGTATCTAGTTGTTCTTGTAGTTCATATTTTTTTTGGTTTAGGATGGCAAGATGTTGTTTTGATTGTTGTTTTATGTATGTGGTACTTGCTTGTGTTGTTTTTTGGTTGATTTGTTCTATATGATGGCTGATGTTGCAAATGGTGTTTTTTTGTTTTAGTAGGTTTTGTTCATATTGGTTTTTTTGGTTGTTCCATTGTTGTTGGATTTGCTGCTCTATGTTTTTTGTGTGTTTTTCTAGGATTTTTTCGAAGGTTTCTGCTGTGTTGTGTTCGTTTTTTTGTAGTGTTTCTGTAATAGCGGTGATGAGGCTTGGTTGTTGGAGTATGTTGGTGACGTGTTTGTTTTTTTCTTTGATGGTTTGGGTTAGCATGTATTCGATGGCTTGTTGTTTTATGGCAAGGTTTGTGTGCTGGGTGAGTAGGATTGCACTTTCGAGGATTTTTTCTCGGAGGCGCCAGTTGTAGGCGGGGTGGCTTAGTTGCTGTTGGTTTTGTATGTTTAAATAGTGTAGGATGTTGTGTGGGGTTTTTAGGTATGTCTGGAGGTTGGGGGTATGGATGGCCATGTGTGTAAGGGTGTCTATGCCAGCGTATAGTATATGCCAGTTTCCTTTGGTGTTGTGATGGTGTTGGTTTTTGACATCTAGCAGGTTGTTTATTTGTTGGGTGATTTTGTTTTGGGGTTTGAGGCTGGGTTTTTTGTAGTTTTCAAGTATTTCTTGCAGGTAGGTTAGGGCTATGGGGTTGTTTTGGGTTTGTTGTTTGAGGTGGTTGATGTATAGTACGATTTGGTACCATGTGGTATTTGGTTTTTTTTTGAGGTGCAGATGGATGTCTTTTGTTGCTTGGGCTAGACTAGCAGGGTCGTTTTTGGTTTGTTGTAGCAGTTGATGGGTTGCTATGATAAGTGTTTTTGTTTCGTTTTGTTCTTGGGGGTTTTTAGGTAGGTTGTCTATGATGGCTTGTAGGAAGTCGAGGTGAAAGTGTAGTGCGTTTTGGGGTGCTTTTGTTTCGTTTATGGTGGTTTGGGCTTTTTGTATTTGATTTTGTAGTCTTGTTTTGTTGTAGTGGGGTGTGGTGTGGTATAAAATGTAAATAAGGGGGTGGATGGCTTGTGTGATATGTTGTTTGAGAAGGATGGTTTCCCATTGATTGGTTGGGATTGTGAGGGATTCTAGTAGTTTTTCTATGATGAGGGCTGGGTTTAAGAGTTTTTGTTTGTCTGTTTTATTGAGGTTTTGGAGGTTTTCACTTACTTTTTCTACGTTGTTGTTGCTGAGGTTTTTTTTGATGTTACTGGCGTATAACAAGGTGTTTAGTTGATGTTGGATGTTGGTGTTGAAGGTGTTTTGTGGATGGGGTTCTTTTTTTGGGGTGATGTTTTTGGGTTGGGTGGCGGATAGTATGTTGAAAAGGGGCAGAAAGAGTACTAAAAGTATTTTAGATAGGTGCAAGAGATGTTTTTTTATTGCATGGTTGGTTTTTTCCATTTTTTTGTTGGTTTTTTATTTTGGAGAATATTTTCAATAATATTATTTTTTTGTGAAAAAACAAAATAAATGTGGAGAAGTCTACAAAAATAAATTTTTGTTATAAAAAATGTTTTATGCGCAGGGGGTTGTTTTTTCATGGATGTGTTTTTTTATTAGATGAGCTGGTTGATTGCGCTGGAATGTTGCACTATAATTTTTTTTTTAAAAAAGGGAGTTTTCTACTTTTTTTTGATATATTGTGATAGTAGATTTCCGTTATTAGCAAGTTTAATCTTGATCTACTACAATATTGTCACAATAAAATATCTATACTATGTATACAACATTTAATTTTATAGCTGTCTCTCTTTTTTTAGGAGCTAGTTTGGTTATCGGTCTCTGGGCTGGCAGAGGTGTCAAAACGATGCGTGATTATGCCATTGCGAATAAAAATCTTTTTGTAGGTGCTCTGATGGCAACGATGTTGGCAACTTTGTTTGATACGGAAATTATTGAGTTAAGAACTTCATATAAAAACGGTGTAAGGACGCTTTTTTACCCAGGTCTATTTTTGTTGGTTACATTCCTCCTAGGGGTATTTGTCTTTCCAAGGCTGGTACATTTTAAAAAAGAGCTTACACTACCTGATATGATGCAGACTTTTTATGGAAAATCGGCACGTTATGTGACAGCGGTTATAGCTGTTCTTTTTTCTCTTTGCATTATCATGGCACAACTCATTCACTTTAGTGAACTAAGTGCTCTTATGGGTGTTTCTTCAGTTGTTTCCATTGCTTTTCTAGGCTTTATGGTGACCTTTTATACTTTTTTAGGAGGTATCCGTGCTGTGGCTAAAACGGATATTTTGCAAGCTTTGGTTATTATAGGAGGTATCGTTATTTTTTTTATTATCTCCAAAGGAGGTTATAACTTCAAAACCATTTATCAAACCATTCAAATTCAAAACCCAAATAGATTAGTGTTTCAAAAAAAGCTATTTGCAAGCTTTGTCAATGCTTGCTTTTGGTCTCTTTTCCCTATCATGCTTATATCTCCTCCTGTCATTCAACGGGTGTTGATGACTCCAACTCAAAAACATATTAAAAATATGTTTTTGGCTTTTATCTTTGTTTATGCTATTTTACGTCTTTTGATTTTAGGGGTAGGACTGAAAGGCACTTTAATAATTGGAGATATTAGAAACATGCAAGATAAAGCAGGTAATTCTAGAAACATCACCGATTTGTTTTTAGTGGAAAAGTTATGCTCTCCTTTTGGGCAAACAGTTTTCTTGCTTGTTGTCTGTGCCATTGCGGTTTCTACCATGGATTCTTTTCTCAATGCTATTGCCATTATCATTGTACATGATATTATTACACCGTATACCAAGGAAAACAATGAAAAAAAAATTGTGAAAAAAACCAAAATGATAGCTTTGGCTTTCGGTGTGTTGTGTACTTTGATAAGTGTAGGATACATTATAATGTTGCCTACAGCATTAGCAGACTACACATTATCGGGTGGTATTCTTGTTTTTTCTGTTATTACTATTCCTTTTTTAGTTGGCTGTATGGGCTTTAAAGGATCTAGAAAAGCTTTTTTCATTAGTGCTATAAGCTATTTTACTATTTTAACAATCTTTACTATACTTGCTTTTATGCAAGTGTACCCTTTTGATAGCTTTTCTCACTTTATTGCTATGAATATGTGTAACGTTAGTAAGAAGATTGTCAAAACCTTCTATGTTTGTATCAGAGCGTCTTGGTACATTGCTATTATCCCTAGTGTTATGCTGTTTTTTGTGATAAGCTACCTAGACAACAAAGGCTTTGTTTTTGTCAATTACACACAAGGAGAGTGGAAAGAACGCAAGCATACTTTCACCTCTTATTTTGAAAAATCTTTTGCTATAGGCAATCCTGCTTTTGTGGGTTATATTACGTTGGCTTTTACTTTGGCTAGTGTATTGATTGGCTACAAAAATCCGCAAGTAGATGAAATATTGTTGCTGATTTTACGTTTGATACCTCTTGGACTCTCTTTTGCTATTATGACGCAAGGGCACTGGACAAATAGGCTCAAGCCTTATTTCAGTAAGGTATATCATGTGACCCTGTGGTATTGTTGGGGTTTTTTACCTGCTTTTTTGGCTATTGCAGATCCGCAAATTGCTTCTATTTTCTATGCAGTAGCAGGGATTATTTTCTTGGGGATACAAACTGTTTTTCCTTTGTTTTTAGTATTTGCTACAGGTGGTATCACAGTTGCTATGTGCATCAATAAAATGCTGACTGGGGTTTTCTTTCCTGATTTTGGTTTGTATGCTGATTGGCTTTTTGTCTTTTGTGTTGCTTCTGTGGGTTTTGTAATGACAATTTTTAGAAAATTACACCAGGAGAAAGAACGTTTGGAAGTATTGAACATGAGGTTGAAAACAGCTCGATATGGGCTTTTGGTTACGCATGAGGCAAATAACAAACAGATTTATGATGTGTTGCATAAGAATAGTTATATGATGCAAGAAATGCAAAAGCGTATTGATGAGTTGCAACAAATAGAGGAAGTAGATAAAAAGATTGTGGAGGAATTACAAGATATTATGGGGTACTATAATGATATTGGACAGTCTACGAGTGCTTATTTAAAAATAAATATACTGACCTCTAAAATAGAGGATATTCTTGCGGAAGCAAGAAGTATGCTTAACTATGAAAGTCTGCCTATTGGTGTGCTTTCGTTGGAAAATCGATCAAAGGTATCGGAATTGGTGTGTGATCCATATCAAATGAAAAATTTGATGGTCAATGCGGTGCATGTTTTTGGTGATGTTTATCCTGAAGATAATGTTACCTGTTGGATAGAAGATGTTTTTCTTGATTATGATGTACCTGAAATCTATAAAAAGAATCCTGAAATGGCGATTCGCTTTACGTTTACAAACCAAGTGGAACATGGTGGGAATTTGGTTTATTATCGTCCTTATGAGGATGAAAAAGTGGTAAATACGCTTAATAATATTAACATTTTGGAAAATAAGCGTATCATCAATGCTCACTATGGTTATATAGATATTGTTAAAGAGGGTAAAACACTGGTGCAAACTTATGTGGTTCCTGTAAATTTAAAGAATATACGCCCGAAGATAGACCGGTTTGTTGTGGAGGATTTAAGTGGTTTAGAACAGATAGAAAGTGATGAGGATAAAAGGTTTTTGCAGTTGGTAGAAGCGCATGGTTTTGATAAGAATCGTATGAGGGAGGCGTTGAAAGTAGCCAAACACTATCATTATGGCCAGTTTAGAAAATCTGGGGAGTCTTATTATTTGCATCCTTTGGCGGTGGCGACTATTTTGATTGGTCATTTATCGTTTATAACATTAAGTAAAGAGGAGGAGGAAGATATGATTATAGCGGCTTTATTGCATGATATTTTTGAGGATACATCGTATGAATTGCGACAACTGAAAGTGATGTTTGGGGAGAATGTCAGGAATATTGTCAAGGATGTTTCCCATTTATACAAACGCTCAAAAAGGCCTAAACTCAAGGTGGGAAAGGGTGAAACGTTGGATGTTTTGATTCAAAATGGGAATCGTGTGTCTTTGCTTGTTAAACTTGCGGATCGGTTGCATAATATGCGTACTTTGGAGGCGAAAGAGTCGGACCGACAGTTGGCAATTGCAACAGAAACGGAAAATTTCTTTATTCCCTTGGCGGAAAAATTAGGGATGCACAAAATGGCTAAAGAGCTTGCTTCTTTGGTAAAGGGTATACGGGCTGTTTGATAAAGGTGCATGTTGTATGTGTATGCATTTATGTTGCATGAAATGGGGGAATTGTTTGTATTTTTTGTTGTCTATTAATCTTTCTTATTATATCTCAATGGTTAGAAGAGAGTGTTGTTTCAGAATTGGATGTTTTACAAAGTGATGTAATTAAGGTTATAAGATGGAAATTTATGTTGATTGGCTTGTTCACGCATGATATCCAAAAGAGGGGTTTGGATGAAAGTATCTACAAAACCTGCTTCTTTTCCTTGAGGATCGGCCATAAAGGAACGACCTTGCCCGTATTTTTTGTCGAATGCTTCTTTCTCTTGCTTGTTTTTACTGAGTACATGTTGCAAAAATTCCTCATAGGATTCTTTCATTTCTTTTTTTATTTTCATAATGCATTCCTTGTTTTTTTTATCGTAGATTCCTATGCATTTTTCGCCATAAAGTTCTTGTATCCAACGATTGAATGCTTCGTGTATAGGTGTGCTACTAGGAAAATATCTATGTGTAGATTGTGTTAGAGAAAAACCTAAAATATTTTCGCATATATCAACCATGTCTATGTTATCATAAAATGTTTTTCCTTTTTTTTTGTAAATGTCTCCAATTGTATCGTCTTTATCAATGTTTTTTTGTTCAAATTGCGTGGAAAAATCAACGTATGTTATACCTGTAACAATGCCAAGCGAACCTGTACCTGTTGTATGGTAACCAAAAATTTTATCTGAGCAAGCACTCAAAAAAAGACCTCCAGACAAACATTCATCTTGTGCAATGGCAATGATGGGGATGTGCTTTTCTTGAGCTTTTTTTATAAAACCTGCGATTTTTTTTGTTGTATCAAGATTGCCTCCTGGGGTATTGAGTACTAAAATGACCATATCATAGCAGGGTATTTTTTCTATAAGACGATTGAAGGGGCTGTATTCACTGCGATCTGTGTTTTCTTCTTCACTTTTTATTTGTTGAGAAATGTCTACTATGAGTATCCGCTTAGAAGCAATTTCTTTCTTATACATCATGTATGGTGAGATATATCGATGGTAGTTGTTGTAGGTAATGACTTTGCCAGGTCTGGGGACTGTATCGACTAATTGATGTACTAAGGCAGATGTAAAAGCATCTGAAGGAGATATGGATATCTTGTCATAGACAATATGATATGCCTCTAGGTTTTTTTTTTCCCTTGTTTTGTGGAATGTTTTTACATTTTTGGAGAAGGATGTTTTTCATCCATTGGGATTGGTTGTTTAGGAGCTTCACAATTTCTCCATTAGAAGATTTATATGTTCCCTCTTGTAAAATTTCTTTTTGTAAAACTTGAGGTATGCGAGATGTTTGCAAGTCAGCTTCTTTTTCACTATAAACGATGTTTTCTATAAAGTTTAGCGATATGTCTTTTTGGTGTTGCCACTCATGGGCATGACCGGCAACATACATGTTGCAAAGACTGGTTGCTTGCTGATAGTGATCTTTATCTAATATTTCACTTGGTACGCATTGTGCTGTATAGGCAATGACTTTTTTGTTTGGTGTTTTTTTAAATTGTTTGATGGCTTGTGCTAATGCTTCTGCTGTTGCAGGTTGGTCTTCCCTGAGTTGCAAATGTAAAATAATACCTAAACAATGCTTGTCTTGAGAGGCCTGGGTTAAGGTTTTTTCAAAGCCTATTAAGGATACGGTGCTATTGTCTGTTGCACATAATGGTATATTGTTTTGCAAGGGAATTTCTATCCAATAATCCTGAGAGGGGTGGATGTATCTATAGGTGGCGATTATGATTACGCTTAGGCATAGATAGTACCATAGGAGTATAAGTCTTTTTAAATGGGGAGATGACATGCTTTTTATATTAAATGGTAGGTATACTGCCCAATATAAACAAAGATACAAAAATCGTATTTTTTCGTCAAACTCTATCTCATTTTCTAAAAATATAGTTTTACAGTTTTGTAAAGTGTAGTGTATAGGATGTCCCATTTTGCTCTTGGGTGATTTGGTGTGTAGTATGGAATAGCGTATCTTCTATAAAGATATCTACAAATCGAGCCTCTTTACCTTGAGCATCGGCCATAAATGGGTTAGTTTATCAAAATGTAAGATAAACTAACCCCCTCATATCAAATATAATGGATAGTATCATTGTTAAATCCTGAATGGCAAAATCGTCTATTAAATAAAACCTATGGGCGAAGGGGTTTATTGGTTGTCTTTTTTTTCATCATCCTGGTGGTTATTTTCTTCTATGTATTTTTTGATAAGGTCTAGAGATTTCTGAATTTGTTCTCGTATGAATAGTTTGTTGATAAGGTTACGGTTATTATGGAAATAGTGCATACGTTTTTTTGTTTTTTCACTTTGAAGATGGTGGGTAATTTCGTTTAACTTCTGTTTGCTTTTGGCTATGTTTTTCTTCAAATGGGATATTTGGTTTTTGATGTTGAAGACCTCTTTGACTACCTTTCTTTCTTGGTTGTGGGATTGTTTTGCCATTTTGATACATTGCAGTTGGAGTAATAAATCATCTTTTTCTCTTACACTTTCTAGATGGTTTTCCATGCTTTGTGTATCATGATGGATGGATAGTCGTGTAGCATACACATTCTCGACAAGTTCTCTTATGGTAGATATTTCCTTATCATATACTGGTGTGAGTGTTCCCACAACATCTATGCCTGGGATATTTAGGGAGAAGGAGTCTTTGGCAATGGATGGACATGGTTTGATTTTTTTTTGGATGGCTTGATAGGCTACTTGCCAGCTTTCGCCTTTGTCCAAAGGATCTACAATGTAGATGGTTGCGGATTTTACTATGCTATTGAGGAGCAACAACTCTTTGAACGCTGGTTTTTGTTCCCACAGTTTCTGCCAATTGTCTGGATGATTTTTTTTGATGTTTGCTAACTGGGTTTCTTTTCTTTGGACAATGTCTTCTATTAAATCTATAACATCCTCTTTTTCCGTTTCTATAGCTTTGTTGATTAAAAAATGCACTTGATCCATGTGGTCTAGCATGGATGGAAAAAATACCAAGAGCTGGTGCAACATGTCTATAAACACCTTACATCCTCGAGATGCTAAGTCTTCATCTGCAACAACAACAAGCAGGGTTTGTACGCTTGTTGCATTTTCTAACATGCTGCGTATCATCAACATATTGAATAATTTTTGTTCCATCCCTTGTGTAGTCTCAAAACCAGGACAATCCAAAAGCAGGACATCGTCTATGTAGGTGGGGTATAATGCGGGTATCACTGTACAAGATTTAGCACTTACTATACCTATGGGAGCAATATTGTGTGACTCTTTTTTTTTAGTGACAACAACTACCTTGTGGTTTCGTGCTTTTTTAGGTTGTGCATCAATACCTATTGGCTTTACTTTGCCATTTTGAATATCTTTTAGTTTCACTTTAGTTAAACCATGCCCAAGGGCATAATTGACAATAGTGCTTATGCCTGTTCCTGTATTGCCTACGACCAACCAGGTATCTCCTTGTGGTTGTTTTTTAAACGTAATAGGATGGCTATCAAGGATGGTCCAATACTCTTTTGGGCAAAAGACTGGTTTCTCCTTGGTTGTTGGAAAGTAGTATATGTCGGGAGGATTGTTATCATTGTTGTTACTGCACTGTGCAGCGGATGCTACGTCAAGCAACGCACCGAAGGTGCAAACTAGTAAGATTGTTTTTTTTATGGAGAACATGTTTTTGACAATAAAATAGTGTTGGTGCAATATATGTATTTAATGGCAAAAAAAATTTTTATAAAAATTTTTTTACAGAAGTCTTTTGGTCTTTTTGTATATAAGTCTACCTGTTTTTTTAATGGAAGAGGGTGGTTTGCTATTCTTTTTTTCATTGCAAAACAGTTGCCTTCGTAGTAAGTTTATTATCTTTGTCCTATCATCCTTTATAACATACCTATGACCCAACACATGTTTCCTATAGGCGTTTCTGATTTTGCAAAGCTGATAAGGTATCAAGATCCTGCTGGCGAGCATTATCTTTTTATAGATAAAACGTTGATGATCAAAGAGTTTATTTATGCTGGTGATGAAATCGCTTTGATTACTCGCCCACGTAGATTTGGCAAAACATTGAGCCTTTCTATGATGCAACACTTTTTTGCCAAAGAGGTGGATGGCGTTGCTACCAAAGGACTTTTTGAAGGACTTGCTATTAGCAAACATCCCGAGGTGATGGCGTTGCAAGGGCAGTTTCCTGTTATTTTTTTGACGTTGAAGGAGGTACGTGGCAAAAATTTTGAAGAGGCTTATGCATTACTGCAAAATGTTATTAAAAAACTTTACAATACACATTATTATCTCCTCGATGCAAAACAAATTAAAGAACATCAAAAAGTAGACTTTAAAAAATATTTGGACCAGACCGCTAGTCAAGCGAGTTATAAAGATGCTTTATTATACCTCAGTGAACTTTTATATCAAGCACATGGTAAAAAAGTCATGCTTCTCCTCGACGAATATGACACGCCTTTGCATGATGCCCATGTGCATGGTTATTATGAAGAGATGCGCAGCCTTATTGCCACGCTATTTAACAAAGCTTTTAAAGGCAATGACTACCTATACAAAGGTTTGACTACCGGTATTTTACAAATTGTTAAATCCTCTCTTTTTTCTGAGCTGAACAATGTAAAGGTATACAGTATGATTTCCTCTTCAAGATATGCGAATTGCTTCGGGTTTACACCAGAAGAGACAGATCATTACTTAGATCAAGCAGGATTACCACAAAAAGCACATGAACTCAAAGAGATGTATAATGGCTATATTGTAGAAGGTTATACGCTGTACAACCCTCTTTCCATTATTATGTTTGCTGATCAAGCAACCAGCAACACGAAACCCATAGAAAAAAGTTTAGACTATTATTGGTTTGACAGTGGTGGTACAACCATTATCAGAGATCTCATTGCAAAAAACATCACGACATTAGAAAAAGATTTATCGCAACTGGTCAATAAAATACCCATACAAAGCCTTATCAATCCCAATGTCATTTTAGGTAAAAGCCTGAAGACAGACCGCTCTTCTTTTTGGAGTCTCATGCTTTTATCTGGCTACCTAAAAATAGAAAACAAGCAGTTTATCAAACCTGGTATGTATACCTATACACTCTCTTTTACCAATGAGGAAATACGTGTCAGCATGGAAAATATTATAGAAGAAGCGGTATCCAATAATGAACAAGGGCAATATTATCAAGCGATGCAGGATTTGGTCACTGGCAATGTGGAAGCCTTCCAGTTTTTTTTAGAGGATTATCTGGTACGTGTGCCTAGTTTTTTAGATAAGGGAGGCAAACATTATGAGCAGTTCTACCATGGGCTGGTACTGGGGATGAGTGCTTGTCTCAGCCATAGCCACATGGTCACTTCCAATAGAATCAGCGGAGGAGGCATTTATGATATTTGCATAGAGCCAAAAGATAAATCGCAATATGGCATTATTTTAGAGCTTAAAGTCGCAGCAAAAACAGCAAAGCTCCAAAAGGTGGCGGAGACTGCACTGGCACAAATTAAAACGTTGGACTATAAGCGAGATTTGACAACGAAAGGCATTAAGAAGTTTGTTCTCATGGGGGTATCTTTCAATAAATCGGAGATGGAGATACGTTATGAACTTGTGGGGTAAATGGAAAGTGCATGATGAATAGCGAATAATGAAAAATGCATCATGAGGAGTAAAGGGTAACAGATTTGTACAAAAGTGTATACGTTTGTGCTACTTCGCTTTCATTCATTTGGTTTTTATAAAAAAAGCTGTAAAATGGAGGAGTTATCTCTCTTTGCTAAACTTTTATTGTTGATAATGAAAACAAAAAAAAACCAAGAAGACGCGGATCGATTGCTGGCAGAAAAGCTTAAAGAACACGTTAAATGTGCTTATACCCTCCATAATCTCGGCAATGTATATTACCACCAAGAGAAATATCCAGAGGCTATCAACATGTATAAACAAGCACTAGACATTTATGAAAAAACAGTTGGCAAAGAGTCTACTCATTATGCTAATACCCTCAATAATCTCGGTGATAGTATATGAAGCCCAAGAGAAATATCCAGAGGCTATCAACATGTATAAACAAGCACTAGACATTTATGAAAAAACAGCAGCAAAAGAGTCTACTCATTATGCTGATACCCTCCATAATCTCGGCATGGTATGTAAAGCCCAAGGAAAATATCCAGAGGCTATCAACTTGTATAAACAAGCACTGCAAATCAAAGAAAAAACCCTGGGCAAAGAACATACTTCCTATGCTACGACCCTCAATGATCTCGGTGATGTATATTACTACCAAGAGAAATATCCAGAGGCTATCATCCAATACAAAAAAGCCTTATACATTTATGGAAAAACAGCAGCAAAAGAGTCTACTGATTATGCTGATAACCTCAATAATCTCGGCATGGTATGTAAAGCCCAAGGAAAATATCCAGAGGCTATTAACATGTATCAACAAGCACTGCAAATCAAAGAAAAAACCCTGGGCAAAGAACATGCTTCCTATGCTGATACCCTCCATAATCTCGGGATGGTATATGACAACCAAAGAAAATATCCAGAGGCTATCAACATGTATCAACAAGCACTAGACATTTATGAAAAAACAGGAACAAAAGAGTCTACTGATTATGCAAATACCCTCAATAATCTCGGCGTGGCATATAAAGCCCAAGGAAAATATACAGAGGCTATCAACATGTATCAACAAGCACTGCAAATCAAAGAAAAAACCCTTGGCAAAGAACATACTTCCTATGCCAATACCCTCAATAATCTCGGCCTAGTATATTACCACCAAGAGAAATATCCAGACGCTATCAACATGTATAAACAAGCACTAGACATTTATGAAAAAACAGCAGCAAAAGAGTCTACTAATTATGCCAATACCCTCAATAATCTCGGCACTGTATATTACGCCCAAAAGAAATATCCAGAGGCTATCAACATGTATAAACAAGCACTGCAAATCAGAGAAAAAACCCTGGGCAAAGAACATACTTCCTATACTACGACCCTCAATAATCTCGGCCTAGTATATTACCACCAAGAGAAATATCCAGAGGCTATCAACATGTATCAACAAGCACTGCAAATCAAAGAAAAAACCCTGGGCAAAGAACATACTTCCTATGCTACGACCCTCAATAATCTCGGCATCGTATATAAAGCCCAAGGGAAATATCCAGACGCTATCAACATGTATCAACAAGCACTAGACATTTATGCAAAAACAGTTGGCAAAGAACATGTTGAATGTGCTTATATCCTCAATAATCTCGGCAATGTATATAAAGCCCAAAAAAAATATCCAGACGCTATCAACATGTATACCCAAGCACTGCACATCAAAGAAAAAACCCTGGGCAAAGAACATGCTTCTACTAAAAGAACACAAAACAATCTAACACAGTGCCAACAAGAAGAAAAAAAAGATCAAGAATAAAGCACCTGCCTAATCATGTAAACCATGTTGCAGTAGAAAATGAGCAACATTATCTATACCACACAATCACATCACAATAATGCCAAATCCTTGTACAAAAGTGTCTCTCCATCACCTCCCATCATAGACATCCCCTCCCCCAAAAATTTTTACAGACAACAAGTACCTTGTTTCGTATGCGTTTAATTTTTTAATTTTCCACACAATATATGACTGTCCCGTTTTTCTTTTATTCCGCATTGTTGATTGCCTTATTACCTTGAAAAAACATAACCCAAAGAAAAGCACAATAAAGCATAATCCCTTTATCCTCCAACGCACAACATCCTGGTACAATCTCATCACCAATACATATCAAAAGCCCCTTGCATGCCTACATCATGGTAGAGAACACCATACTTTTCCGCTTGTTTACAAAGTCGATTCCCCTTTTTGCCACCACTTATCACCAACAAACCTATAGTGTATTCTTGCGATAAAGAAAAATCCTCCACAGCATCTTTTACCACTATTAACACATCAACTTTAGTAAGTATTTTTTGTAGAGAAAAATGAATTTTTTTATCAATAATAACAACAGACTTCCCTTGCCAAACCATTGTGTGAACACCCTTTTGCTCATTACATAAAAAAGCATGTGCCTTCTTCCCCAAAACATATTGCGTAACACTCTTGGCACCCCAATAAGTTAAACTTGGTAATATTTTGTATGCATAATAGCCTGTTTTTTTATGTAACGTACCATCTGTAACCAAAGTAACCCGATCCCCTTCCAAAAATCCCATGACACAATGAGGCATCACATCATACACAACAATCCTACGTCGCGATTTTTGCACTACCCTATCATATATAACCAAACCACTCCAAGTGCATATCAAAAACGACGCAAACACCAAATAGAAAAATTTTTTTCGATACACCGTGAGATACAACATCAACAATATACCATAGTACAACAATATATCCCTAGAAGAGATATAATAAGGACCCACATATGCTCTAGGTAAAAAAGACAAATAACGAACATACACAGTTATACCAACTATTGATTTTTCCCAACACCAAGCCAAAATCATAGCCCTCATAGGAAACCAAATCAAAAAAAGCGTCCCTAGGCCCAACCCGAGCAAAACAGGCATCAAAGGAAGCACACACCAATTTGCAAGCAAGAAATAAGTAGAAAAAAAATGAAAATAATAGAGAGAAACAGGCAGTGATCCCACCTGTACAGCCAAGGACATAGCCGTCATTTGCCACCAAGCACGCACATATTTATAAGAAGGTTTCCACAGGCTCACAATCCATGGATAAAAAACAATAATACTAAAAAAAGACACAAAAGAAAGTTGAAAACCAACATCAAACAACATATAAGGATTGTACAAACACATAAAAAACATCAACACACCTACCATATTCACCATATCTACATCCTTTTGTAAAAATCTTGCCAATACCACCAATGACAACACCCCTACTGCACGCAAAGCTGAAGGCGGACATCCTATTAAAACAACATAGCTCCATAAACACATTACACTAGCAAAACGATAATGACCAGGACGATGAAAAAGAGTCCCTAACAAAGCAAAAAACCATAGAAACAACATGTATATCAATCCTACATGCAATCCCGAAACAGCTAAAACATGCATTAACCCCGTTTTTTTATAGCTATCTTTAACATTATTTTCCAAATAATCACGGTCTCCAAACAACAGAGACAACCCTATACCCAATGCTTCTTTATCCTGAAAAAAACTTTTGATATTGCTCACAAAAAAATCTTTAGCTTTATCACTATAGTACATAAGTGTATTTGCAGCGTTATGGCCGATTATTTTTATTTTTTTTGGTTGATGCTCATGAAAAACACCCTGTATATGCCAACGTTGATGATAATTGACTACATGCGGATTGCTAGAAGCCCTCATCGTCTCTGGTCTGCCTTGTATAGTAAGCACACTACCACATTGCACATTTGGCATTTTAAAAAAATGAAGTTTGACTTTACCTTGTGTCCTTTGCCATTTTTTATCAACATAAACACCCCTCACGTTTACAACAACTTCCTTAGACTTAGCATGAACTTCTACAACCGCACCTTCATATGAATCTACATGCTCTAAAACATGCACAAAATGATAAGGCACATGCTCAGGACACCCTTGTAAATAACGCACATAGCCCCCTACATAAATAGTAGCTAAGCCCAAAAACCCCGTGAGCAACTTTAGTCCGCAAATTTTTCTATACCTTCTCCAGCACCAAACAACCATATAGGCACAAACAAGCACAAAAAAAACAACAGTGCTATACCCATAGATATCATAACCAGTGTGGGCCGACAATATTCCTAAAACAAAAAAAATAGTTAAGCGTAAAAAAGGCCTCTGCAATAAAGAGAAAAAATATGGGGATTGTTCCATATTAAAAGATACATATTTTGCACTAAACAGAATAAAAATGGCGATGGTTGTGAACTACCCACCCACGCCAAAGGCGATGGGGTGGGCTTCGGGTTTCATAGAGTGTGCTTTGTTGCCAAAGTCTTATTTACTCTCCACCTTTATAAACACCATTTTTTCCTTATCTGTATCGCGACATTGCCTATTGCATCAATGATGAATCTATTTTTTTCTACTGCTCAAAATATAAGCAAAGGCAATGAGTACCAAAAGTAAGCTGAGTATACTCAGCAATAAGATACTTATTGTATAAGGCTCTTTGTTTTGGGATGCTATCTCTTGGTGTGGTGTTTTTTGTGTTTGTTTTTCCTGAACTGAGGTCTGTTTTAAGGTGTTATTTTTTTCTAGTGGTGTAGCGAGGTTGCATGTGACTTGTATTGGTTTTTCTAGGGAGTTGTTTTTTCGCAAATTTAAGCAGAGGTAACAAATTGCGGGTACCACTATGATGGCAGATAGGCTTAGGATATTTTGAAGTGTTTGTATGGTATTGTTTAGTTGTTTGGTTTGATTGTCAATGGTATTGTTTAGTTTGTTGATTTGTTTTTCAAAATCACTTTTTTGGTTGACAATGGTCTCTTTTAGTTGGTTGGTTTGGTTGTTATGTTGATGGATCATTTTTTCTAGGTTGCTAATGGTATTGTTATGCTGGTTGACGGTTTCTTTGAGATTGTCGATGGTATTGTTTAGTTGGTTGATTTTATTTTCAAAATCACTTTTTTGGTTGTCGATAGTCTCTTTTAGTTGTTTGGTTTGATTGTTATGCTGGTTGATGGTTTCTTTGAGATTGCTAATGGTATTGTTGAGTACATAGATTTTATTTTCAAAATCACTTTGTTTTTTAAAATCGAAGTTAAAAGACATGCGTAGTCTATTTGTCTTATCGAGAAAATCACTGTTTTGTTTTTCTATTTTTTTGTTTAATTCCTCGATGGCTGTTTTGTATGCATCATTGTTGTTGGGTTGTTGTATAGTAATTTGGGTATTGTTGTGAATGATCTGGCTAGGTTTTTGTTGCGCTAGGAGGTTTTTTAAATTGTTATTATCTGTTATTTCTTGATTCAAGCGGTTATTTAATTGGTTTATGTTTTGCTTTAATTGAGTGATTTGATTTTGAAGGTTCTGTATTGGATCATCCGGTTTTCTTATTGTTGTCAACTCTATAAATTCATCTCCTAATTTGTTATTGTTTTTTTTAAATGATCGAAATTGCTTATCAGTACTGTCTCCTCCTTTGGTTTTATAACTTGGCGTACTGGCTTGTGCTGAGCAGAAGAGACCAGAGGCTATGAATAAACACAGCCAAAGTATATAGGGTCGATGTCGGTTGTTTGTACGTTGCATAACCATTGAAAAAAGCGAGCAAAAGTAGTGAAAAAATTTTCACATTTCATCTTTTAGGGTTGTATTTTAAGGTTTGGGAGATTGTTTTTTTGTTGATGTGAATTTTTATTGTAAATTTGCTGGTAATGTTGATGTTTGGTAAGTGTGGTATACAATACATGACAAAAATGAATAGTAAAACAATTAAAAAATTGACTGTTATGTTGGTAGCAATTTATGTTGGTGTGGTTGCTTTTTGTCTCGTGGATTGGAAAGATCCAAAAAAAGAAAAAAAAATGTATGCTACTTCTTATTTGCTGGAAGCAAAATCTAGTTCTGTGCAAACTCCTAACATTACGTCAGATGCAACTTCTTCAATAAATGTTGCTCAACAAAGTACTGCACACAAAAATGGCTGGCAATATGCTCTAGTGAGTATTATCTGTCTGGGAGTGGGTTTAGGAAATCTGTATGTAGTGGAAAAGGGTAACATCTCTGGTCTTTCAGAGGTAAAAGATTATTTAACATTCATTGGTGCAGGTCTTGTATTAGGAGGTGGTATTTGGTGGTTTGTTTACTGGGGATATAGCTATGTAGTTAACTTTTTTAGTGTGTATAAGACAAAGGCAGTACACACCAAAATAAAAAGGGAGTTTAGTAGACGTTTTGCATGTTTAAAGGAATTATATAAAAAGATGCAAGGGTTGTTGGAGAAACGTTCTGCACATGCCCAAAATTATGGTGTTCCTATAAATTATAAAGATCTTGATGCTACCGATATAGAGCGTTTAGATAGAGAAGCCCGAGAAAAGATGGATGATTATAATCGTGATATTGCGGTGCGTGAAAAAAAGATTCAAAACCTTGAAAAAGAAAGAAAGACATTCGTGCTTCTGCATGAGGAGGTAAAAAAAGATCTGGAAAAAATAGAGAAAGAACGAGCTGTTGTGTGGGCTGTTGTTTTGCAATATTTTTGTGTGCTAAGTGTTTGGAATCTTGTGGAGGCATTTGGTATACAGAGAGAGAACTTTTCTTTTTATAAAATGCAACCTGGTTTTGTTTTTTTTGTTTTCCAGGTTTTGTTTCAAATGGTTGTCTATCTCTATTATAGTAAGGATTTTTTGAAGAAATGCTTTTTGGAAAAAAAGTATAAAAAAGCTAATGAGGACTTTTTGGAATGTATATTTTTAACGCCTTGTTTGTGGGTGCAAATTGTGTTTGCATGTGCTCTTTTCTCACCTGTTGCAGTTTTGTATCTAAAATTTCTGCAATGGACTAAATGGAAAAATAGTGGATTGCAGGTTGGTGGTGGTTTGGTAGTTGTATTGTTATACTCTTTATTCGTGCAGTATTTGGTGGTTATACCTATATTAAAAACATTGGAGGATCCTTATGATGATTGCTTACAAAAATTCGAGCATAAAGTGGAAAAATTATTGACAGGTTCTTGCTCTTAATATGGATTAAATACTTTATTAGATGGATATGTTTTTTAATGACTGTTTGAAATTTGTGGTGGGGTGTTGATGCATGTCTATAAATTTCTTTTTTATATTTATGTCAAAAGATGGACTGAAATACACATACAAAATACGGCAAAAGAGGCTCTCTCGTATGATGTATGTTTCTGGAATGAACGCTCAGTTTATGGTTGCTGTGATGCTTATGGTGGGCTTTTCGTTTTTTATTAAGGACTATCCTGTATATGCACATTGGTTTGGGTTTTTTCTTTCTTGTTATGGTTTGGTGCATAATGATAGTATCCAGACATTGGGTGTTTTTATAACGTCGAATGCCCATCGTTTTGCATGGTGGATTTTGTGGGGTTTTGTCGCTATTATTTTTATGTTGACAGTGGGGGTGAGTTGGTGGTGCTATGATGGAAATGTTACCTATGAAAGGTTGGCGATCCCAGAGTTGGAGCATGTCTCTTTTTTGCAATTGCTAGCACCTATTTTGTTGATTGTTTTGACGCGTATGGGATTGCCTGTATCTACTACTTTTTTGTTGCTAAGTACGTTTGTTACGGATAGGAATGTGATTCAAAAGATAATGATAAAGAGTTTTTTGGCTTATGTAGTTGCTTTTGTTATGACGTTCTTAGTGTGGAGTGCTGGTTTTAATATGGCTAAAAAAGAGAGACCTATTGGCAAGCAGTGGTTTGTGATACAATGGATAACCAGTGGCTGTTTGTGGGCGGTTTGGTTGGTACAAGATGGTGCAAATATGTCTATTTTTTTACCTCGTGTGATGTCAAAAGTGGTGCTGCTCTCTTTTGTAGCATATGTCTGGTTGCTTTTGGTGCTTCTTTTTTATCAGAAAGGAGGTCATATTCAAAAGATTGTAAATAATAAAACAGGTATTACAGATATACGAGCAGCTACTTCTGTAAATGCTTTTTATTTGTTGCTTCTTTTTGCTTTTACTGTTTATAATAAGACACCTATGAGTACTACTTGGATGTTTATTGGTCTGTTAGGAGGCAGGGAGCTGGCAAGTAGTATGTTTCTTATACATAAGTATCAATCTAAGAGACAACGTGTGCAAAAAAGTGTATATCTTATTTGTCGCGATTTGTTATATGCGATGATTGGGCTTGGTATTTCTATTGGACTAAGCTATTTTGTACATTATTTTGAAAAGAATTAGTATTTTTTAAATTTTTAATTATGATTACAATGATAATGAAACCCATATTACGGTACACAGTTTGTCTCCTGTGTGTTTTTCCACTTTTATTTGCTGCGAATCCTCCTGATCACGAAAAAGGTAAAGGGGTGTATGCCTATTTATCGGATTTGTCCTATAGAAGCTCTAACTCTCATTTTCCGTTTAGCTTTCAGCATATAATAGATCAAAATAAGAAAATAACAGACTTGGAAAAAATGCAAAAAGATTTTGAAAACTCTGTCAAGGACAAGAAGAAATCTGTTAAATGTCCGTTTGTTCTTGCTTTGTTTTATGATGAAAATGCTCAGGAGAAAAATCGTTTTCAACTTTTTTTCTTTGCGTTTGATGGTAAGGTTTCTGAAAATCCATATCCGGCTCACTTATTGATCAATATTGCTTTAGCACAGCAGAAATATATATCTTATCAGGTTGTATCCTTGTATTTTTCCCATCCTATCTGTAAGGATTGTGGCCTGCTATTAGCACGTTTTCAGTATGGTAAGGCGATTATCCGTGATGATGGGTGCAGTAACAATAAATTTCCTCATAAGGATGCTCAGTTGCTTCCTTTGTTGTATAGCATGCAAAAAAATATAAAACCTCTGCAGCAAAATGACCAGGATAAAAAAAAAGAGACTAAATATGTAGTCTCTACTGGAGCAGTTGCTGAAGAGAAAAAAGAAAAAATTACTGGAGGAGATGTAGGGAAGAATAAAATGGATAAAAAGGCTACTGATAATATCGATGATTTTTTTTATGGTTTGATGATGGCAAAATCGTCTATTACGGAAAATGAGTTCTCTATTTTGAAGGAAATTATAAAAACTGATGGAGATAAGCTACTGGATAAACAAAAAATGGATTTGATAATATATTCTTTGCATATGAATAGAGATGAAATCTTCAAATATTTGGTTGGTTATATGAAAAATACAATCACCCAAAGAAATATGGAGGATATTTTATGGAAGCTTTTTGTGGAGTATAAGAAATATGATTTGGTGGATTGGTTTGTGAAGAAAAATAAGGTGAAAATACAACCTAATTTTTTAAAAAAACTTAGGAAGGATAAAGAAAAAGACTCGAAAAGAGCAAAACAGATACTGGCTCATTTACAGAATTTGAAAAATGGAAAGGTTGTAGCACACGGAAAGAAAAAAAAGAAGAAATAAAAAACAGGTTGTAGCGTGCTGGACGCTTTCATGATTAAGGTTTAATGTTTGCAAATGATCATTTTTAATCATAAATTGTTAAGGAAGTAAAACTACTATAGTATTTTTTACATTATTTTTTTTCAAAAGTTTCATGTGTCTAAAAAAAATGCTTTTATTGATTTTTTGCTGAGTGTATTGGGTTTTATAATGGGTATGGGAGGCGTTTGGTTGTATGAATCATCTCCAAAATCTGAGAAGCTGTCTCTGGATGATACAACAAGAAGTGTTCAGGTTCGTTTTAGCCCAAAAGGGGGATGTGCAGATCTTGTGGTCAATGCTATCCATGATGCTGAAGAGAGTATTTATGTTGCTGCTTATACTTTTCACCTAGAGCCAATGATAGATGCGTTATTGAAGGCGAAGGAGCGTGGGGTAAAGGTGTGTATTCTTTTGGATAAGGGGGAGTATAATAGAAAATGGAAGAAAAATAATGCAGGGGTTCTTTGTGATAAGATGGAGCAGTTAAAAGCGAAAGCGGATTATATGTTCATATACAATAAAAGTGCTTATAGCCATGATAAAGTGCTCATTATTGATGAGAAGTCTGTTGTGACGGGTTCTTTTAATTTTGATGAGAATGCGGAGCAGAAAAATTTTGAAAATGTGATGTATATTAAGAATGACTCTGGGTTGGCAAAGAAGTATTTAGATCATTGGCGTAGGGGTTTCCAAAGTCCTTATAAGAAAAAAATACAAGATTATGACAAACAACTAAGGGTTAAAAATTAAGGATTATGCGTGTATCAAATAAAAAAAAGCTAAAAAAGCTAAGTAAGGTGTTGAAGAGGTATCCCTATGTGCTTTTTGTGGTATTAGGAGGGTATATGGGTGTTGCTGGGGGAATGTTTTTTTTTGCAGGGGCAAAAATGGATGGAGAACATGCTTTTGTTGGTTCTTGTGAAGCACGTTTTAGTCCAAAGGGTGGTGTTGCTGATTTGATTGTTGAGAAGGTGGATAAGGCTAATGCTTCTATTTATATCGCTCTTTTTTCTTTTGGTTCAAAGCCTATTTATAATGCGCTTTTGCGTGCTAAAAAGCGTGGGGTGAAGGTGTATGTTATTGCAGATTTTAAACAGAGCAAGGGGTGTTATTCGTTGATTCCGCAGTGTGAAAAAGATTTTGATCGTGTGTATTTGGGGCCTTCTCGTGTGACTTTTCACCATAAGTATGCTGTTTTTGATGAAAAGGCAGTGATTACAGGTTCTGCAAATTGGTCTAAAAATGCAGATGTTGCTAATAGGGAGAATATTGTATATATTGAGGATGTTTATATTGTTGATATGTATCTGAAGAAGTGGAAGGGATATGTGGAGAATGGTGACGTGGATCGGTATGGTGTTCTTTGATTTTTGGAGGGTGTTTGTTGTTTAGCTTAGTTGTGGAAAGTCTTGGCGTATGTTTTTTTCTATTTCTTCCACTTGGCTACGAAAGTGTTTATTGGTTTGCATGAGGTTTCTAATGGTGTTGCATGCATAACTGACGGTGCTGTGGTCTTTGTGTCCTAAGAGGTTTCCAATGGATTTTAGGGAGGTGTGTGTGTATTTTCTCATGAGGTACATGATGAGTTGCCGTGGTAGGACAATTTCTTTTTTTCGTGATTTTTTTTTGATGTTTTCTTGTGGTATTTTGAGGTGTGTGGCTACGGTTTTTTGTAGGTATTGTATGTTGAGTTCTTGTTCTGCACTGTTTGGGCTGATGATTTTGTCGATTATTTGCTGTACTGTGTTTTTGTCTATAGGTTGTTTGACGAGGTTTGTGTATGCTATGAGTGAGGTGATGATGCCTTCTATTTCTCGGATGTTGGTGGTGTGCTGTGTTGCAATGTAGTCTATGATGTTGTTTTCTAAGTGGAAGTTGTGTTGTTGGAGTTTGCTGTGTATGATGGCGGTTTTTGTTTCTAGGTTTGGTTGTTTTATGTCTACGACGAGTCCCCATTTAAAGCGTGAGAGTAGTCTTTTTTCAAATCCTTGTAAATCGCTGGGTGGTGCGTCGCTGGTCATGAAGATTTGTTTTCCTTTTTGGTGTAGTATGTTGAATATGTGGAAGAATATTTCTTGTGTTTTTTCTTTTTTGCTGAGGAATTGGATGTCGTCGATGACGAAGATGTCGAGTGTTCCATATTCGTCGATGATTGTTTGGGGGTTGTTTTCGAGTATTTTTTGGATGAATAATGTGGTGAATTTTTCAGCTGTTATGTAGAGGACTTTGAGATTTGGGTGTTGGGTATGTATGTATGTGATGAGTGCTTGTGCTAGGTGTGTTTTGCCTAGTCCTACTTTGCTGTATATGAGTAGTGGATTGAAGGATATTTTGCCTGGGTTGTTGGCTATTGCTTGTGTGGCGGCTTGTGCAAGTTGATTGGAGTCTCCTACGATGAAGTTTTGGAAGGTGAATTGTGGGTTGATTGGTTGTATTTGTTCTTGTGTTGGTAGGTTTGTTTTTAGGGTGTTTTTTTTTGGTGCTTCTGGTGTTGGCTTTGGGTTGTTGGTGCTGGTTTGGTTGATTTGATAGGTGAGTTTGCTGTTTGGTCCGAGTTCTTGATGGAGGACTTTTTGTAGTAGGGCTACGTAGTTTCCTTCGATCCATTCGTAGAAGAATTGGTTTGGTACGGATATGGTGAGGGTGTTGTTTTCGTATTTTTGTGGTATGATGGGTTTAAACCATGTTTGGTAGTTTTGTTGGCTTATTTCTTTTTTGATGGCATTGAGACAGTTTTGCCAGATTATTTTATGGTCTTTGTTGTTCATTAGTTGCTGTTGGGGTTATGAGTTTGTTGTGTTTAATGTTTAGTTAGGGAGTTTTTTTTCTATGTCTGTGTGTGGAAATGGTATTTTTTTTTGTGCTACTTGCTCCAGGTGTGTTAGGAGGGTCGATTTTGTTTTTTTGTGGGTTTGTTGGATGATTTTTGCTAGTAAAATGATGATTTCTTGTGCGTTTGGATTGTTTTCTATATCTGTGAAGAGTATGTGGATAAGCTTTACTAGGTTTTTACCACAGCATTTGAAGGGGGTTTGGAGGGTATTGGGTTGTAGTGTTTGTTTGTTTTTTTGTATGGGTTCTTTGCTGGGTAGTGGGCATGGTGCGTTGATGTTGAGCTGGTGGTTGCTTGCGATGTATGCGTCGCTCCAGATTTGTGCTGTTTCGCTGTGTGTTTTGCTGTTTTTACTGATGATGTTTTGTAGGATGGGTATAAGGTTGTTGATGTGTGTTGTTTGGGTTTCTATATCTGGTATTCTTGCTATTTTGTTGATGAGGTTTTGTATGTATCTACCGTAGTCTTTGAGTATGATGGGTTCTTTTGTTGTGTTGTATGTGAACATGGTTGTGATGGTTTGTGAGGTTATTTAGGGCTATATTTATAGCGTTGATCTTGTATGTTTGGATTTTCGTATTGATTGAAGTAGGTGTTTATTTTTTCGTAGGGGTTTTGTTGTTCTGTTGTTGCAGTGGATGTTTCATTGTTGTTGTGTTCGATGAATGTGATGATGACTTCATCTTCGTTTTTTGGATTGATGAATGCATGTGTTTTTTTGTTGTTTATAATGATTGTGATGATGTCTTCTGGGGAGTCTATTTCTTCTTCTCTAAGGGATGTTTCGCGAGTGGTTCGATTGTGTGCTGTTTTGAATTCGATGTATCCATATTTGTTTATGAAGTTGTTTTTGGTTTGTTGAAAGTTGTCGTCGTTGTTTTGTATGCAGGTTTGAAGGAATGTTTTTAGTTTGTGTAGTTTTTGGTTTTGGTTGTGTTTTTTGATGATTTTATCTTCTATATCTTGATATTTATGGTTGTTGTATGTGTTTTCGACATATCCAATGAGGTAGTAGTTTGTGTCTTTTGGATTGAAGCAGAAGGTGGAGTAGGGAAGTAGGTTTTTTTGGTAGATGTGTTTGGCGATTTGGTCTACGTAGTAGCTACTTCCGAGTTTGTTTGCTTGTTTTTTTGTGATGGATGTTGTTGTCAGGGGTATTTTTTTTTTGATATTGTCTATGATGGTTTTTTCTGTTGTTGTTTTGAGTTTTTTTTGGTTTTGTTTGAGGATTTTTTCTATTTTCTCTGCTTTTTCTTTTAGGGTGGTTTCTTGTTCTGGGTCTACTTTTTTTACAATTTGCCAAGCGGTGATGGTTTCTGTTGTTTTTTCTTTGATTTTATAAATGGCATAACGGTTTATGTCTATTTTTATAACGTCTGAAGTTGTGTTTTTGGGTAGTTGTTGTATGTAGATGGGTGCATTTTCTTTGCTCCATGTTATGGTGGTTGTGTCGTTGTCTGAGTTTTTGGAGATAAAGGATTCTAGGGTGTTTTTGTCTGGGTTTGCTATCCATTCTTTTTTTAAATTATTTAGTTCTTCAATGGTGTTTTGGATGTTTTGATAGGGATAGTATTTTCGGATGATGGTGTAGTGAATTTTTCTAAAGTTCTGGTTTTTTTTGTTTTTTTCTTGATTGAGTAGTTCTTGGATTTCTTCTTGAGTTGGTATGGAGTCTTTTTCATCTGGTGTTTTTAGCTGTGAGTATGGTAAGATACCATACGTGACGTTGATTTTTTGTGTTGGGTTTTTGGGGGTGTTGTTGGTGTTTACAATGTAATGGGCAACTTCTGCTTCTGCTATTATTTTTTTGATTTCTTTTTTGTTTATTTGAAAGAAATCGCCATACTTTTTTGTGAAATCGTCTTTGAATTGTTGGAAGGTGATGTTTCCGTCTTTGATCTCTTTATCAACGCTAAAGTAATTTCTTCTCATGAATTCTTGTATATTTTCGCTATAGCTTGCGATTTCGCTTTTAATACGGTCGTCTGAAATGGTGATGCCCATACTTTTGCATATTTCTTCTATACACATTTCTTTTTTAAGGTTATACCAGGCCTTTTGATGTGGATTTTTAGAAAAAGGGTCCTTTTTGGCTTTTTTGAGATAACTGCTGTATTGCTCTTGTGTAATGTTTTGGTGTACAACCCCTATGTACTTTTCTGTTTTTTCAAAGGTCTGTATAAGACCAATAATGATTGAAATAATGAAAATGGCAAGAAAAGACAATGCAAAAGTAGTAACAAACCATTTTCTATTTCTGACTGCAGTAATAAAAGCCATAAAGGTAAAAATAAAATTTAGACAGGTGAGTTGCAACAAGCAATTAATAGGGCAATGTAAGCACCTTATACTGCATTTCAAAATTTAGAGAAAAAAGCAAAAACCCAAAAAAAAAGCATAAATTTGTATATGGAAAACACACAAACAAAGCAACTAGAACACACTTTGGCCTTAAGTCTCATCAAAAACATAGGAAACAACACCCAAAAAAAACTTACAGAAAAATTTGGCACAGCGACAGAGGCATTTCATCAAATATGCACCAGGTCCACAAAAACAAAAATAAGCCCTTCGGAAGAAAAAAAACATCTCGAAAA
Source organism: uncultured Bacteroidota bacterium (assembly GCA_942492555.1). Classification (GTDB taxonomy): domain Bacteria; phylum Bacteroidota; class Bacteroidia; order Cytophagales; family Amoebophilaceae; genus JBCCVH01. The sequence goes on from CALOEX010000003.1 coordinate 193,391, forward strand.
AGCAACCAAACTTGTTGAAATCCACAAAAAAAATAACATCGAAATCATACCCTATAAAGACACAAGATACCCGCAAAAATTACGCCATATTTCAAATCCTCCTTCTGTTCTATATAGTAGCAATAACATTAATATCAACGATAGACCTCTAATAGCTATTGTAGGCACACGAGAACCTACCTTATATGGGAAAAAATTTGTAGAAAACCTTATGCCATCTTTAAAAAAATACCAGCCCATCATTGTCAGTGGACTGGCTTATGGTATAGATATATGTGCCCATAAAATGGCTTTAGCATATCAAATACCAACTGTTGCTGTTGTTGCAGGTGGTTTGGATATGATCTATCCATATGAACATGCAAAAGAAGTCGCAAAAATCAATGAAAAAGGATGTGTTTTTAGTGAACATCCGTTGGGTACAAAACCAGAAAGACATCACTTCCCTATTCGCAATAGAATCATTGCAGGTATGGCTGATGTTGTCATTGTGGTAGAAGCAGGAGCAAAAAGTGGTGCTTTGATTACCGCAAAATATGCAAACGCCTTTAACACAGAAGTGTTCGCCTTACCTGGAAATGTCAATAGCACTACTTCAGCAGGTTGTAATTATTTGATAAAAACACACCAGGCACATATGATCACATCTCCCGAAGATGTCGCTTACATCATGAATTGGAACGTAAAAACAGATATAAAATCTGTCAAGCGTATTTCTCCAAATTTTCCGTTGGATGAAACCGAAAAAAGCATTTTAAAAGTGATGGAAATACAAAAAAATCCCATCAATATTGAAGAAATTAGTGCAAAAACACAAATTGATATGTCCTTGATTTCTGGACTCATGCTACAACTAGAAATAAAAAAATGTGTGGAGCAAGCAGATATCAATCAGTATGTTTTAAGCTGATTTTTTTAAGATTGCACTTTCTTTACAAATTTGAGCTTGTATTTTTTTGGGTAATCTGGTAACAACTAAGTCATAAGAATGGTCTATCCATTGATATATGTCTTTGTCTTGTAGATCTTGATTTAACAAAAGACTGTTCCAATGCTTTTTGTTCATGTGCCATGCGGGTATTACTCCCTCGTATTGATTTCTGAGTTCAATGGCTTTTTCTGGATTGCATTTTACGTTGATACGACTGAAATCTCTGATGTTTGTGAGTGTAAACATTTTGTTCGCTACTTTGAAAACGAGTATCTGCTCGTCGAAGGGGAATGATTCTGTAACGTGTATTTTTTGTATACAGTATTCTCTATATTGGATAAGGTTCATGGATGTGGTGTCTTTGGCTGGTTGATGATGTGGGTTGTGGCTAGGGTTCTTTGTGGGGGATTTTGTAGGGTGATGTTGATGTGGAGGTAGTTTTTGTGTTGTAAGAGTGGTTGAATGATTTGTGGCCATTCGATGAATGTGTAGTCGGTGCTGTTGAGGAGGTCTTCAATACCAATGTCTAGGATGTGTTGTAGTTTTTTTTCTCTATAAAAATCGCAGTGGTTGATGTGTTGTTTTTCGTTTATTTCGTATTGGTGGATGAGGGTGAAGGTGGGGCTTGTGATGGTTTGCTGTATGCCGAGGTGTTGGCATAATGCTTTGATGAGTGTTGTTTTGCCACTGCCTAAATCTCCTTGAAAACACCAGATGTGTAGGTTGTGTGCTTGTTGTAGTAGTTGTTTGGCTATGATGTGCCAGTCTTGTAGAGTGTTGATATGGTATGTTTTTTCTATCATTTTTTGCTATTTTTGCATGGTGTAATATAAGGTGCTTGTTTGGTTTGTAAAAAAAAGTTGTGTAAAAGGGTGTGTTTATAAGTTTTCTATTTGGTTTTTTAATATGTGTTTATGAAAAAAAACAATAAGTATTTGGTGGTTGTGCAAGGCCCTACGGCTGTGGGAAAAACAGGGGTTTGTGTGGAGTTGGCTAAACGCTGGAAATGTGAGGTGGTGTCTGCGGATTCACGTCAGTTTTATCGTGAAATGTCTATAGGGACTGCAAAGCCTACATTGGAGGAGTGTGATGGTGTACCTCACCATTTTATTGATTTTTTGTCTGTGAAAGATTATTATAGTGTGGGATTGTTTGAAAAAGATGGTATGGAGAGGTTGAAGCTGTTGTTTGAACGGTATGATGTTGTGTTGATGACGGGAGGATCTGGTTTTTATGTAGAAGCAGTTTGTGAGGGAATTGTGTCTTTGCCTGATGTTTCTGAAAAGGTTTATGAGGAGTTGGAGTATATGTACAGAGAGGAGGGTTTATTGAGGTTGCTAGAGGAGCTTGCAGTATCTGATCCTAGGTGTTATGCTGTTATCGATAAAAATAATCCTAGACGGGTGTTGCGTGCTTTGGCTGTTTGTCGTGGGATTGGTGTTCCTTTTTCATCGTTTAAGCAACCTATGAAGAAACGTCCTTTTGAGATTGTTAAAGTTGGTTTGCAACGGTCTCGAGAGGTGCTTCGGGAACGTATTGGATTGCGGGTAGATGATATGGTGAGCAGGGGATTGATGGAGGAGGCTTATGGCCTTTGGGTATATAAGGATTTTCCTGCATTGCGTACGATTGGCTACCAGGAGTTTTTTCGTTTTTTTGAGGGTGGCTGTACTGTGGAGGGGGCTATTGAAAATATTAAAGTTAGTACGTGTCAATATCTTAAAAGACAGATGTCTTGGCTACGAAGAGATAAGGCGATCCGTTGGTTTGGCGGTGAGGATTGGCATGGATTGGTTGCATATCTTGAAGAGATGATTTTTTCTTAATTTTGTTGTTTTTTGTGTGGTAAATTTTTAGAAGGAGTTGTTGTCTTCGTCTTCGTGAAGATATTCTGACCGTTGTGGATAGTCTACCCATAGGTCTTCTATGCCTGAGTAGAGGATTTCGTTGTCTTCTGGAAGTTCATGGATGTTGTCTAGTACTTCTAGGGGTACTCCTTCTCGGTAACAAAATTCTAAAAGCACTTTTTTTGTGGCTGGCCAAGGTGCTTCATTGAGATAGTCTGCTAGTTCAAATGTCCAATACATAATGTTCTGTTTCAATTAGAATGTGCGAATATAGTTTTTTTTTCATATTTTGCAAATATAGTATGTTTTTTTTGGAAACAGTATTTGTAAAGGGGGTTTGGTGGTGGTTGGATTTATATATTTGGTAATTTGGGGGATATAAGTGTATTTTGGGGCTAATAAATGTTTTTTTATGGAAAAGTACGGAACACAAACTTATAATGTTACAGCAGCGCTTCCTTATGCGAATGGGTCGTTGCATTTGGGTCATTTGGCAGGTGCTTATTTGCCTGCTGATATATATGTGCGTTATTTGCGTATGCGTGGGCATCGTGTTGTGTATATATGTGGTTCGGATGAGGGGGGGGTTGCTATTTTGTTGCAAGCAAGAAAGCAGGGTGTTGTTCCTCAGGAGGTGGTGGATAAGTTTCATAAGGAGAATAAGGAGGTCTTTGCTCGTTTTGGTATTAGTTTTGATGCTTTTGAGCGTACTTCTAGTGCGTTGCACCATGAGGTTGCACGTGATTTTTTTAAAAATTTATATGATAAGGGTCTTTTTCGCACCATTGAGAGTGAGCAGTTTTATGATGAAGTGGAGAAGACGTTTTTGGCAGATCGTTATTTGCAAGGAACATGTTCTCATTGTGGTTTTGAGGAGGCGTATGGTGATCAATGTGAAGCGTGTGGTCGTGATTTGAGTCCTGAGGAGTTGAAGCATCCTATATCAAAGTTAAGTGGTACGATTCCTGTGCGTAAGAGGACTAGGCATTGGTATTTGCCTATGAATGAGTATGCGGAGTTTTTGGCAGGGTGGTTGTCTACAAAAAAGGATTGGAAGCCTAATGTGTATGGGCAGTGTATGTCTTGGTTGTCTCAGGGTTTGCAACCGCGTGCTATGACGCGTGATCTTGATTGGGGTGTTGCTGTTCCTTTGGCAGAGGCGAAGGGGAAGGTGTTGTATGTGTGGTTTGAGGCTCCTATTGGTTATATTTCGGCAACGCAGGAGTGGGCAAAACGAGAAGGGGTTGATTGGCGTGTTTTTTGGCAGGATGAGAAGACGCGTTTGGTACATTTTATTGGCAAGGATAATATTGTTTTTCATTGTCTTCTTTTTCCGAGTATGCTGAAGGCGCATGGGGGATATATTTTACCTCATTATGTGTGTGGTAATGAGTTTATGAATCTTGAGAGTCGTAAAATTTCTACTTCTCGTGGACATGCGGTTTGGTTGAAGGATTATTTGGTGGAATATCCTGGTAAAGAGGATGTGTTGCGTTATGTTTTGTGTGCAAATTTGCCTGAAACTAAGGATAGTAATTTTCGTTGGGATGATTTTAAAGATCGTAATAACCAGGAGCTGGTGGCTACGCTTGGTAATTTTGTCAATAGGGTGTTTGTATTGGTACACAAGTATTTAAATGGTCGTGTGCCTGTTCCTGGTGATTTTTCAGAGGTTGATCGAGCGACTATGGAGTGTATTGCTGGTTTACCGTTGCAAATTGGTACGTGTGTTGAGTCTTTTAAGTTTAAGAAGGGGCTTGAATGTGTGATGGAGTTTGCTCGTGTGGGAAATAAGTATTTGGCGGATACTGCTCCGTGGCATATGATGGGGGAAAATAAGGAAGGTGCTTCTACTGTGTTGTATGTTGCTATGCAGATTATCGGTCATATTGCTTTGTATGGGTTGCCTTATTTGCCTTTTACCGCAGAAAAATTGCAGGGGATGTTGGGATTTGCTTCTTCTGTTTGGGATGATGCCTATGTTTTTGAAAAGGTAAAGCCTGGAATGTTGGTTGCTGATCCTGTATTGATTTTTGAAAAGATAATATGAGGATGGGTTTGTGTTTTTGGTTTTTAGAGAAACGATGGTGGAGGGTAACAAAGTGTTGTTATGGTATTTAAGGAATCGTTAGGTTGAAATGTGGTATATTCACTGTGGTTTGTATTGATTTTGGTGTATATAAATGTGATGAAGTTTGGTTTTTTTAAATTTTTTTATGGTTGATAAAAATAAAAGTGAAGGAATGGCTCAAACTCCTTTAATGGTGCAGTATCAAGAAATTAAGGAAAAATATCCACATACGTTGCTTCTTTTTCGTGTGGGTGATTTCTATGAAACTTTTGGAGATGATGCGCATACTTTGCATAAAGTTACTGATGTTAAGTTGACAAAAAGGTCGAATGGTGCTGCTGGAGATGTTCCTTTGGCGGGTTTTCCCTATCATGCACTTGATGTTTATTTGCCTAAGCTTATTCGTGCGGGATTGCGGATTGCTGTTTGTGATCAAATGGAGGAGGCTCAAAAAGGTAAGACGCTTGTGCAACGTAAGGTAACAGAGTTGATTACGCCTGGTGTTACTTATCATGATCAAGTTTTAAAAAGGAAAAGTAATAATTACCTTGCTTCTGTTCATTTTGGTGATAAGGTGATGGGCCTTGCGTTTTTGGATATTTCTACGGGTGAATTTTTGGTTACGCAGGGTGATGAAGGGCGTATTAATAAGCTTTTGCAGAGTTTTTTACCTGCTGAGATTATTTTTAATAAGAAGAAAATAAAGGTTTTTCAGGCAGTTATCCAAGAGCATTATCATCAATATATGCTGGAGGAATGGATTTATAATATGATGTATGCAGAGAGAAGGTTGAATGGTCATTTTGGCACGTCTAGTTTAAAGAGTTTTGGTATTGCTTCTCTTACGGAGGGTATTGTGGCTGCCGGTGCTATCATGCGTTATTTAGAGGAGACAGAGCATCATGATTTGCAACATATTACGAGTATTCGTCGTATTGACGAAGGTAGGTATATGTGGTTGGATAGGTTTACAATACGGAATTTGGAGTTGTTGATACCCCAGGAGGAGGAAGGTGTTGCTTTGATGAATGTCTTGGATGAAACAGTGACGCCTATGGGGGCTAGAAAGCTGAGGAAATGGCTTTTGTTTCCTTTAAAAGAAGAGACACATATTCAGGAGCGTTTGGATCGAGTGCAGTTTTTTGTTACGCATGGTACACTGTATGATGTAATCAGAAAGCATCTTGAGGAGGTTGGTGATTTAGAACGTTTGATTTCTAAGGTGGCGAGTAAAAGAATTAATCCGCGTGAGTTGCAGGTTTTGAAGAAGTCTCTTTTGTCTATTATTCCTATTAAAGAAGAAATACAAAGAGTGAATATACCTACTATGATGACGTTGGTGGGGCAGTTGAATCCTTGTGTGTCCATCGTGGAGTCCATTGATAAAACATTGCAGGATTTTCCTCCATTACAGAGTAATCAAGGAGGCCTAATTAAGCCTGGGGTTTCGCAAGAGTTGGAGGAGCTTCGTAGCATTGCTTTGGAAAGTAATGTACATTTGCAACGTGTACAGGATGAAGAGCGTAAAAAAACGGGTATTAACTCGCTTAAAATAGGCTATAATAAGGTTTTTGGTTATTATTTGGAGGTTACGCATACACATAAAGATAAGGTGCCTGCACACTGGATACGCAAGCAGACACTTGTGAATGCAGAGCGTTTTATTACGGAGGAGTTGAAGAAGTATGAGGAGAAAATTTTGTATGCACATGAGCGTATCAATACAATTGAACTGGAAATTTATCAAAAGCTTGTGCAGGAGATGTCTTTTGTTATAGCTGATGTTCAAAAGAATGCTAAAATCATTGGTCGTATTGACTGCTATAGTTCTTTGGCACATGTTGCTACCAAATATGATTATGTGCGTCCTGTGGTGTGTACAAATAATGTTATAGATATTGATGGGGGAAGGCATCCTGTGATTGAGCGGTATTTGCCTGTGGGCCAAGCCTATGTTGCTAATGATGTTTATTTGGATGATAAAGAGCAGATATTGTTGATTACAGGTCCTAATATGGCTGGTAAGTCAGCATTGTTACGTCAAACAGCGATTATTGTACTCATGGCACAAATGGGGTCGTTCGTACCTGCTAAAAGAGCTATGATTGGCATTCGTGATAGTATTTTTACCCGTGTGGGGGCCCATGATAACATTGCTAAGCAAGAGTCTACTTTTATGGTGGAAATGAATGAGATGTCCATGATATTACATAATTTGACAGAGCGTTCTCTTGTGATTATTGATGAGTTGGGACGTGGTACAGGAACAGCAGATGGTCTTGCTTTAGCGGAGAGTATTATACGTTATTTGCATAATCATCCCTATTATCAGGTGCCTACGCTTTTTGCTACACACTACCATGAATTAAATGAACTTGAAAGAGAGTTGGGAAGAGTGAAGAATTATCATGTGACTGTAAAGGAAGTGGGGGATAAAATACTTTTTTTGCATAAGTTGGAACTTGGTGGTAGCCAAAATAGCTTTGGTATTCATGTAGCGAAAATGGCGGGTATTCCTACTGATATTATTGAGCATGCACATAGACTTATTAAGAAGGCACAACACAAAAGAGGGGAAACGACTAAAAATGTAGAGAAAAGAATAACATATGATACAAAGCAGATGATTCCACCTGTTATACAGGCGCTAAAAGAGATTGAAATTGATGTACTGAGTCCTGTAGAAGCACTGTTGCAATTGCAACAGTTGAAAAGTATGTTACCAAAAGTTTAGCAAAAACATTAAAATTATACCTACATTAGGTTAACTCTACTAACAAACAAAAATGCGTCTCAACCAATACGTTGCACATGCTGGTATATGCTCTAGAAGAAAAGCTGATGAACTCATTCTGCAAGGCAAAATACAGATCAATGGCAAGATTGCCGACCATCCGAGTATACGGGTACAACCTGATGATAACATCCGTTATCTAGGCAAAATACTTACCCCACAAAAGAAATTATACCTTCTCTTCAATAAACCTCTTAACTGTATCACTACTTTACATGACCCACAAAAGCGCACAACTATCAAAAACTACCTTCCTAAAAACCTACCTCGTATATACCCTATAGGAAGACTTGACCGTAACACGACAGGGGTACTTCTTATGACCAATGATGGCCACCTAGCAAGGGCTCTTGCACATCCTTCCCAAAATGTGGATAAAACCTATCATGTCACACTTAAAAATAAACTCAGTCTAGCAGACCTTACTAAAATACAGCAAGGACTCTCCCTAGAAGATGGCATTGCTATGATAGATAGCATACACTCTTTGAATAAAGAGTGTAAAAAATTTGTCATACATTTACATAGTGGTAAAAACCGTATTATCAGACGTATATTTCAAGCTTTATCGCATCAAATACTCATGCTAGAGCGCATTGCTTACGCAGATATCACACTTAAAGATTTGCCTTTAGGCAAATGGCGACATCTGACGCAAAAAGAGATTGATATGCTTATACAAAGAACATCACAAAAAGAATACGAACAAAAAAGGAAAAAATAATAATAAAAAAACGTATATTGCAACATTGAGTGTTGTTTTACTATAAATACTATGAAAATACAAAAAAATATTCTTTTGATCATTATGTTATTTTTCTTTTTCTCTTGTCTTAATTCTGTTATTGCTACATCTCAAAAAATAAAACTAACCATACAACCCGATGAGACAGAACGAAATGATGTATTATTTTCCTATTTGGGTGAAAATTTTAATATTAATGATAAAAAAATAAGGAAACACAATCATAGGTATAGTGTTAATATCACACAAGAATCGTTATATAAAGTACGAAACCCTTATCCAAAACATGAAAAAACACCTCAAGAAATTATCCAACTCATCGCAAGTTATGTAGATTACAATGAGCGTTTTCACAAATTTGAACTAGATCCTGAGACAGTTGCTGTATTCATGTCTCTAATTTTCAAACAAAAACCTCTAGACAAAAACATCCCCCAAAACTCCAATAAAACAGCATTCTATTTAGGCATTCTTATTCTTGAAGAACTTTTTAAAAGTACTCCTGGAACACACGTACTATACCAAACTTACAATGAGCAACCTATCAATTTAACCAAACTTTCCTACCAAGAATATAATGATCTCAAAAAATCAGTATACCATTTTCAATCTATTTTAGGGATACCTCTAATCCGTGACAATGAACATATATTTTCATATATTCTCAATAATAACGAACCACTGAGTGACCAAAAGCTCAACGAGCTTGACTGTATGCGACTCATTCGAGAAATATCTCCTAACGATGAACAAGGGATTAACTGGCAAAAACTCACGTATCTCGAAGAAAAAACAGCTGTCTTTTTGCAACAACAGATGGATGAACTGTCTGATGAATTACTGCCTTATAAGGACCAACTAAAAACAAGACTGGGTAAATATGTTGCTTGTCTTATGCAAATAGACAAGAATAATTTTTTAAAAGAAAACAACGATTTTGATGCTAATCGACATGTTTTACCTCATAATAGTCTCTTTAATTTTGTAATAAAAAGACTTTATTTTAAGCAGAAATACGTATTTGTTGCGGTTGAAAAAACAATAGAGACCATATTTTCAAAAAATTTTTTACATGGTGATGAAAGAAATCAAATAGAAAAAGAGGAAATGAAGCATTTTCTTATGTTTTATAAGTTATTTGAAAGCTCTCTTACCCCAAAAGTTATCACTCAATTGCTCACCAATACCCAAATACCTATATCAGCTGAATGTCTTATTTATATATTAAGCTCATTTAAGAAAATTTTTAAAAATGGGAAAATAAATATGACAGAAGAAGACAAAAATGCACTATCACAACAAGATTTTATCGTTCAAATAATATATCCAGATTTTTCTATTTACAATCTATTAGAAATAATCAATAAAGGTTTTATTGAAAAAGAAAAAGACCAAAAAAAAATTAATATTTTTTTAGACTTTGTTACTGCGAATATGTATATTACTAGAAAAGTGAAAAAAGTACCACTAGAAATACTAAAACGTTTGCATTTTTCATTTTTATCAATTTTAGTCAAAGATTTATTTAAAAAGAAAAATAGAACTAATAGAAAAAATTTTAATCCCCAAAATGTGTTGAAAGAACTGACAATTCTATACGGCCAAGCAATGAATAATTCGCATTCTAGTGTTTGTAGCAAGCACAACAATTCAAGAGTTTATACACATAGCGTTTGCTATACATGGTTATGTTGTTTTGTAAAAGGCCTAATATGCAAATTATGTATAGAAAGTCAACAAAAATGCACTTGTATTTGGGAATCTCCCTTAAAAAGATCATCCATCAAATACAAAAAAGAGAGTGAAGAACCAAATGGATGTAGCAACACATTATGTTATTTCAGTTTTTGCTGTTGCCTATTGGAGAAATGTTGTCTTACAGAACACTTATACAAAGCTATATGCAAAAATCCATTATGCCTTACAAGTTGCCTTACCCATTGCACCCAAAACAACGATGAAAATAGTTGTCTGAAAAAATGTGCACAAGATTTAGACGAAACAGACTGTTTATCTATGGTATGTTGTGGAAAATATACGGTACGTTGTTGTGATGATGCGTGTGTCATTGTCTGCAACTCTGCTTTACAATGTTGTAATGCAAAAAAATTTAGTATCTGCTTTCTTTATAGCTGCTATATGATGACCTGGCAATGTAGGAATTGGTCTTTATGCAACACGAAAAACAAAAAAGCACCCAATTTATGTACACCTTGCATATTCTGTGCTAAGTGTTGCTGTCCATATAAAATAGAGTCTTACTGTAGTCAAGAAAATTGGAATATGCCCTGCAAATGTAAAGGAACAGATGCTACTAATATATTTGATAGTTGTTGCTTGGATATTATTTCTCCTCCCAATTACATTCTTCCTCTACAGGCTAAAGTAGTCTACCGTCTCCCTCCATTCCAAGGAGTAAGCAGGCCTAATGAAGGCTTTGATGAACCTATTATGCTTACTACACGAGAATATCACGAACAAAAAAACAGTGATTTCTTCAAGGAAAATATAGATAAGATCATCATAAAAAATCCCCAAAGCAAATGTTGCAATTCTTGCGTTATATTATAGCTGTAGCCTCCTATGTTTTTGAAAAACTTATTTTTATAAAAAATGAAAAAAAAGATTTTTTTTGTTGTACTCAAGTTATGTTTTTGTTTCATTTTCTTTTTTTGTTTTAATACTGTTATTGCGACAGCTCCTAAAGACATACGTTTAAAAATACAACCTTCAGATACAGGCTTTTCCTTATTACGTATTCCAACACTTGAATCCATTTTAAAAAAATCCCTACCAACAACGCCTCAAATTGTTATATGCACAATTGCAAAGTATACAAACTACAACATACCTTATAACAAATGCGAAGTGTCTACTCTTTCTATAAGCATATTCATATATCTGATAAATAAGATGAAAGAACATGCCAAAAAAACACACAATGAAAAAAGGGGGAATAAAAATACTCTACTATATTTAAAACTTCACCTATTAGAGCAAACATTGTATAATAATCCAGCAACACATCAACTGTACAAGAAATACAAGCGTTTACAAAACATGAAAAATCCTTATATTCTGCAAAAAAATAAGATTTTTACTCAGTTTGTTTACACTTTTCAAACTACTTTAGGCATGCCTCTTTTCTATAGGGATGAAGTGAAGAAACTTGTAAAAAACAACATGCTTTTGTCTATTGATGACAATGTTATAAACAACCTTTCTTTCATTGAACTCATGCGAGAAATATCTCCTTTCCAAGAGCAAAAAAACAACTGGATCAATCTTACTTACCTACAAAAAAAGCTATATTATTACCTAGACCAACACATTGCAAAAACTCTTGAGAAACTTCGGTGCAAACCCTATCTCAAAACAATAATGGGCAAATATTATGCCTGTCTGCTACTATTAAAAAAAATTAACAACAATTTTATATTATTTCCGCCACATACACATATAATGGGCTACATTATTGTAAAACTATCTTGGAAAAAACTCAATATTACAAATGCTGTAGAAAAGGCATCTCAAAATTTTTTAAAATACAACCACCTTTATTGCTCTTGTTGCTCAAGGCAATCATCATGCTCCTACAACACCATTACTAAGTTGCTCACTACTCCAAATGCTTGTTGTTCTAAACATATCCTTTCATTAATAGAATCTGTAAAAACTCCCTTGGAAACAACATGTGTAGAAATATCTCCAGAGAGTGCAAAACTCTGGGAAACATTCATAGCATCTAAGGATATACATTTAAGGTTTTCTGTATACAATTTGTTAGAATTCATACACAAAGGCTTTGTTGATAAAAAAAAAGATCAAGAAAACATGGATTTCCTTTTGGACATCATAATGATAGACATGCTTTTTGCATTGAATAGCACACCCAAGGACCAAATCGAAGCCAAAGATATACAAATAAAAACAATCATTGCCATCCTAAAGCAACTGCTTAAAAAAAATTCAACTATTTTAGATACTACACAGCAAATTTCTAATAGTATAACGAATATATACCAACGAAAGATTTATTCTTTACACCCATGTCATGTGAAGGATTTTACTCCTAACATAGGGTATATGACCATTACAAATAGTCAACCAATCCGTAGAAACAACAATGCTGTTTTACTTACAATTTAAAAAAAACAAAAGCCTCTTGCTCCTACTTTGTTAAACATCAAACAAAAATGCTACCAAAGCACATGCCATATACTATAAAAAACTACATAAACACTTTTGTTTCTTCTGCTTATGCTCAAAAGAAAACAAGTCTATATCCATTACAAACAAGTTTGAAAAAAAATGAAAACAAATAAAATCCTCTCGTTGCTCTTGGTTTTTTCTTGCTTGCAATCTGTGCTTGCAACGGCTCCAAGAGAAATAGCGTTAACAATAAATCTCCATGCACAAGGCAAAACAGCATTAACACCTTATTGTACCACTAAAAACACTCTTGAAAAAATACTTTTTATGACACCTCATGTTATTGTTAGAACGATTGCAGATTATACAAACTACAAGAAGTCTGATAGTACAGTACACGCCAAGGCAACTGTTAATCTATTTATATACCTTATATTCAATGAAGAAAAGAGTGCATACAATCCAAAAAGCGAAATTTCAACCATGGAAAAATGTTTTTTTCTAGGTAGAAAAACATTGGAAAAAACGCTGAAAAACGCTCCAGAAACTAGGCAAATACTACAAAATTATTTTCAAAATTACGATGTTATAAGCTTAGGGCAACAAGTGCCTATGAAAATACAAGTACTTATAAACAATTTTCAAGCAATGCTAGGCATACCTCTTTTACGTAATGACGAAGAGCATATAGTGTTATCTTGGTTGGAAGATCACAATGATGTTCAAAAAAAAGATTTTAATACGATAACAAACCATCTTTCTTTTGTTCAACTCATTCAAGAAATATCTCCTGCAAATGAACAAAAAAACAACGGGTTGAATCTTACTTTTTTAAAAGAAAAAATATATTTGTTTTTACGGGAAGAGATGTATGAAATTTTCAATGAAATCCCTTATAAAAATCAACTAAAGACAGAAATAGGCAAATATTATGCTTGTTTAATGCAACTTGAAAAAGAAAGTAAATATAAACATCCTCTTATTTTTTTTCCACCACATAGACATCTTATGAACCACATCATCATCAAATTGTGTTGGGAACAACGTCAAGTTCTTGAAAGGGTTGAGAAAAAACTTCCTTTAATATTTTTTGAAAAAAATAATTTTGTAAAAAACATGACGGGTTTGGAACAAGCCATTCGCCCATTTTTTACAAATCAAACCATTGTACAAGCCTTGACTAACGCTAATGTTCCTATATCAAAAGCACATATAATCACTTTATTAAACACTTTACAAAAAAATCTTAATACAAAAGAAATCCAGAAGTACAATCCTCTTATTTCTTCTTTTACAATCAAAAAAATATATACGCTTACAAGACCTAATTTTTCTATTTACAATTTGTTAGAATTCATACACAAAGGCTGTATTGATAAAAAAAAAGATCAAGAAAACATTGATTTTTTTTTAGATATTATTTTTTTGGAAATATACAGAAAATTAGGCCAGGATTTTCCATGTCAAAAAATAGAACAAATACAACACCATATCATCGTAACTATGGTTTCTCAGTTGTTTAAAAAAAATCTATTGAATAAAGATACCGTGGACTCTATTACCAATAGGTTAACAGAAATATACAAAACATTACAAAATCCTTCTTTATCTTATTGTTATTTTTGCTCTCAAGAGCATGTAGCAAAGAGAGTATATACAAATAGTAATTGCTACGCAGGGCTATGTTGTCTTGTAAAAGGAACTATATGCAAATTATGCATAAAAAGTAAACAAAAATGCACTTTTATGTGGGAATCTCCCTTAAAAAAATCATCCATCAAATACAAAAAAGAGAGTGAAGAACCAAATGGATGTAGCAATGCCTTATGTTATTTCAGTTTTTGCTGTTGCTTATGGGAAAAATGTTGTCCTACAGAACACTTATACAAAGCTATATGCAAAAATCCATTATGCCTTACAACTTTTCTTACCTATTACATCCGCAATAATGACAAGGATCGTTGTCTGAACCAATGTGTACAAAATTTAGACAAAACAGACTGTTGTTCTATGTTATGTTGTGGAAAATGCACATTGCGTTGCTGTGATGATATTTGTATTTTTAGCTGTAATCCTCTTTTACAATGTTGTAATGCACACACATGTGTGGAATGCTTGCAACAAACTTGCTTTTTAACTACATTTTCTTGCAGCAAAAAATCTTTTTTACATTGTTGTTGTTGTAGTGTAGTTGCTCCTCCAAATTATGGTTTGTTGTATGGGGAAGCATTTGTTTCTTACAAGGATAATGAGCCGATTATGTTGACTACAAAAGAGTACTGCGAGCAAAAAAAAAGTGGGATGCTCAAAGGGGATATAAAGGTAACAATGATGCACAATGATAGAAAAAAGTGTTATAACAATTGTATCATACTGTAGCATTTTCTATGGAAATAAAACTGTGAACGTTAGAATAAGTATGTAAAATTAAAAAATTTAAACGCATACGAAAAAAGAAACCAGATTGAAGCAAGTAGGTATTTGTTGTCTGTAAAAATTTTGGGGGGAGGGGATGTCTATGATGGTAGGTGATGGAGAGACATTTTTGTACAAGGATTTGGCATTATTGTGATGTGATTGTGTGGTATAGATAATGTTGCTCATTTTCTACTGCAACATGGTTTACATGATTAGGCAGGTGCTTTATTCTTGATCTTTTTTTTCTTCTTGTTGGCACTGTGTTAGATTGTTTTGTGTTCTTTTAGTAGAAGCATGTTCTTTGCCAACTGTTTTTTCATAAATGGTTAGTGCTTGTTGATACATGTTGATAGCCTCTGGATATTTCTTTTGGTTGTCATATACCACCCCGAGATTATTGAGGGTATCAGCATAATCAGTAGACTCTTTGCCCAGGGTTTTTTCTTTGATTTGCAGTGCTTGTTGATACAAGTTGATAGCCTCTGGATATTTCTCTTGGTTGTCATATACTAGGCCGAGATTATTGAGGGTATTGGCATAATGAGTAGACTCTTTTGCTGCTGTTTTTTCATAAATGGTTAGTGCTTGTTGATACATGTTGATAGCCTCTGGATATTTCTCTTGGGCTTTATATACTATGCCGAGATTATTGAGGGTATTGGCATAGGAAGCATGTTCTTTGCCCAGGGTTTTTTCTTTGATCTGCAGTGCTTGTTTATACATGTTGATAGCCTCTGGATATTTCTCTTGGGTTTTATATACATTGCCGAGATTATAGAGGGTATCAGCATAATCAGTAGACTCTTTGCCAACTGTTTTTTCATAAATGTTGAGTGCTTGTTTATACAAGTTGATAGCCTCTGGATATTTCCCTTGGGCTTTATATACTATGCCGAGATTATTGAGGGTATAAGCATAGGAAGTATGTTCTTTGCCCAGGGTTTTTTCTTTGATTTGCAGTGCTTGTTTATACATGTTGATAGCGTCTGGATATTTCTCTTGGGCTTCATATACATCACCGAGATTATGGAGGGTATCAGCATAGGAAGTATGTTCTTTGCCCAGGGTTTTTTCTTTGATTTGCAGTGCTTGTTTATACATGTTGATAGCCTCTGGATATTTCTCTTGGGCTTTATATACATTGCCGAGATTATTGAGGGTATTAGCATAATCAGTAGACTCTTTGCCAACTGTTTTTTCATAAATGTCTAGTGCTTGTTTATACATGTTGATAGCCTCTGGATATTTCTCTTGGTTTTTATATACATTGCCGAGATTATGGAGGGTATCAGCACATTTAACGTGTTTTTTAAGTTCTTCTGCCAGCAACCGATCTGCATCTTCTTGGCTTTTTTTGGCTTGGGCTACTTTTTGTTTTTCATTTTGTAGCTCCTGGGTAAGTTGCTCAATGCTGTTTTCTTTTTGCTGAATGGTTTGTTGCGATGCTTGTAAGGCTTCGTCTTTTTCTTGAATGCTGTTTTGAAGTTGCTCAATGCTGTTTTCTTTTTGTTGTATGGTTTGTTGCGATGCTTGCAATTCTTTTTTAAGTTGGCTTACTTGTTGCTGTAGCTCATGATGGCCTTTTCCTGCAATACCTCCTAGTTTTTCAAGCAGGGTTTCGGTATTGTCTAAGGGCCTACCAGATTGTCGTATAAAATGATCAAGGTATTTTTTGGCAAGTGGTGGCATCTGTTGCCACTTGAGTTTATTGCCTTGGCAACCTTGTTCGTTTGAAGCTACCTCTTGGGTATAGCCAACCACCACATTGAGTAGGTATTTGCAAGGAGGGCAGATGGGTGTGCTAATGGCAAGCATGATGACATGCTTTTCTTTGCTGAGATGTAACCATTGCAATAGTGCAGGAATGATATGGGAGGGTTGGGTTTGAACGATGTGGTACTTTTGTTGCTTTTGAACAAGTCTGTGTATGTTTCCGTTAAGCAAACCTGTAGCATCCAAAACATATTTTGTATAGATAGCCACTGCTTCGTTGTTTGCTTGTTGTGGTGTCTTGGAAGTAAATATGATGGTTCCTCCTTCTTCTTGCTGTAGTTTTTCCTGGTTATTCTTTTCTTTGGGTTTTTGATTGCAGGGTCTATTGCTTAGGATTACAGTTAATAACATGTGGTTATCTTTAGACCTAGCGGCAACGGTTTGTAAATCATCTTCCAGATCTTGCTCTTCTAAATCATCCGCATCTATTGTATGATCAATGTTTTTTTTGCTATGAGCAACGGTATAGTCTATGACTTGCTGATTGTGCTGAGGGGGGTTATGGTCATTTTTAAGTGCAGCGGCACGCAATGGGGGTAGTCCTATGGTGAGGATACCGATTAAAAAAAGAATGTGTTTTTGTTTTTTCATTATCAACAATAAAAGTTTAGCAAAGAGAGATAAGCCCTTTATTTTACAGTTTTTTTATAAAAACCAAATGAATGAAAGCGAAGTAGCACACACGTATACACTTTTGTACCAATCTGTTACCCTTTATTGTTTATTATTCATTGTTCATTTTTTTCATTTACTCATGTACATTTTTGTAAACTGATTTACATGATTGTATAGCAAAAAATGCCACATTGTCTTCATGATGAGTTTTTCGCTAGCTTGGTCACCTGACGGTACAAAACTTGCCTCTGCTAGTGGGGTTATTATGTATATTTGGCATGGGGAAACAAACAAATTGCTTGCTATCTGCCAAAAACATATACTGAGTATCAATGATATCAAATGGTCACCAGACGGTAAACAAATAGTCTCTTCTAGCTGGGACAAAACTTTGTGTATTTGGAAGAGAGCAAAAACAGGCATTTTTTATCTTGCTATAACGCTGCAACACGTAAAGCCCGTGAGGTCTATGAAATTTTCTCCGGATGGTAAAAAACTTGCCGTTGGTAGCGAAAACAACAGTGTATATATCTGGAATCCTACTACAGGAGAGCTTTTAATAAGATGCAAGGGTCATAAAGACTACATTAGATCTGTAAGTTGGTCACCAGATAGTAAAAAACTTGCTACTGCCAGCGATGATACAACTATATGTATTTGGGATGGAACAAAAAATAACTTGATACAACAATGTGTTGGGCATACACATGTCGTAATGGCTGTACGTTGGTCTCCGGATGGTAAAAAAATCGCTTCTGCTAGCTGGGATAAAACCATACGCATCTGGAGTCATACTGGTAAACTCTTGAGGATATTAGCAGGTCATACCAACCAAGTCAGAAAGATAACCTGGTCTAAAGATAGCACCAAAATTGTTTCTGCTGGCTGGGATAAAACCATGTGCATTTGGGATGGACATACATACAAACAACTTGCTATTTGTTTAGGGCATACTGATGAAATCAGTGCCATTGTTTTTTCTCCGGATGGTAAAAAAATCGCTTCTGCTAGCTGGGATAAAACCATACGCATCTGGAGTCATACTGGTAAACTCTTGAGGATATTAGCAGGTCATACCAACAAAATTAGTAGCATAAGCTGGTCTCCAGACAGTACAAAACTTGCTTCTGCCAGTGATGATAAAACGGTACGAATTTGGGATGTATTGAATTATATGCCGATGGTCTCGGAAGCTTTTTTGTCTTTATCCGGAGCGCAGTTTCAACATGCTATTGGGCTTTCTGCCACCAATAAGCAATGTATTGTTCAAAGAGGTGGTACCATTACCATACCCAAAAACTCTCTTCTAGATGCAGATGATATGAAAACGGACATAGCAAACTGTCTATAGAGAAAGGCATTTAATTATTGAACGATGAAGAGCACACGTAGTAAACAAAGTTTTCATTATCAACAATAAAAGTTTAGCAAAGAGAGATACTCTTCCATTCTACAGCTTTTTTTTATAAAAACCAAATGAATGAACCCGAAGCAGAACACACGCATACACATTTGTACTGATCTGTTACCATTGATTGTTCATTTTTCGTTTTTCACTATTCATTTCTTTATACACTTTTGTACCAATCTGTTACTGTTTATTCCTCTTGATGCATTTTTCACTATTCATTTTCTCGTGTGTCATTTTTGGCCTCTATTCCAACCCATATAGTAAAAATTTAGAAAAAGAAAAGCTGTAGTGTATGTCATTTTTGGCCCCTACTCCAACAACTGTTTCTCCGATGCGTATGAGCAGATTTTGGTGATATAAAAAATGAAAAAGTAGATCCGCATGTTGGAGTTCATAGCTTTTTGACACTTTATAGGCTGTTTCTAACATCTCTTTTTGTAGAGATTTATCCTCTACTTTTGGATAGGCCTTGGCGAGTCCTTGGATATTTTTTTCAATGGTTTCTTTGTACCAATCAAAACCCCAAGAAAATTGTGATTGCACTTTATATTGTTTAAGCCCATCCCTAAATTGCTTGAGGTAACCAGCAAAATCAGGTTTGTCTTGTGGTAGATTGACAACCTGTGTGCAGGTGATTTTATCTTGTGGATAGTCGGTTTTCCAGCAATATTCGCTTGCTTCATAGCTTAGATTATATGTTAATTTATCTTCCAATGAACAAACCAATTGATCGCCAAAATGCATACTCAAGCTATTTTTAAGACGCCATAACTGGCAAGACCAGTATTCAACTTTGATATAAAATTCCGGATATTGATCATCATAAGGCAAGCGGGCCAAGCTACAAGCAATATGCAATAACGCTGCTTTGTCTGCATCTTTTTTAAGTTGTGGATAGACTTTGGCAATGCTTTTCAGATCATTGGGAAGATTGTTTTGATACCACTGACCTCCATAGATCTTATTTGCTTTCATATTATCTTGAAAATACGTTTGGTAGTCACATGTCGTATGGGTAAGGATAGCACCATCAAAGAGGGTATCTGTTACATTTGTACTCTTGAAAACAGAACCATTTAAAATGGCTTTGCTACAATCTGCCCCTTCTAGGTTTGCATGGGTAAAATCACGACCTGAAAGATTGAACCCTGCAAAATTTTTACCTTGATATTGAGCGCCACGGGAATTGAGTGGTGGCATGAAAACAAAAGGAAAAATGATGTGCTGTATCAGGTATGGCATGTCAAGGTTATTTTTTTTTAGATAGCCTTGTAGTAATGCTTTTTGCTTTGCATTGGGTAGCTCTGCAAAAAAGAGGTTTTTTTGATGCGTACTGTCGTCAATATGTCTTATTTTGTTATCATGATTATTTTGAGTAGCATTAAGATAGGGCAAACTTGCGACAAGGATACCGATTAAAAAAAGAATATGTTTTTGTGTTTTCATTACCAATAGTATAAAGTTTAGCAAAGAGAGATAAGTCCTTTATTCTACAGCTTTTTTTTATAAAAACCAAATGAATGAAACCGAAGCAGAACACACGCATACACATTTGTACTGATCTGTTACCAGTTATTTTCCATTTACCCCACAAGTTCATGACGTATCTCCATCTCCGATTTATTGAAAGATACCCCCATGAGAATAAACTTCTTAATGCCCCTTTGTGTCAAATCTCGCTTATAGGCCAATGTTTTAATTTGTGTCAATGCAGCATCCGCCACCTCTTGGAGCCTTTCTGTTTTTGCTGCGACTTTAAGCTCCAAGATAATGCCATATTGCGATTGATCTTTTGGCTCTATGCAAATATCATAGATTCCTCCTCCACTGATTCTATTGGAAGTGACTATATGGCTACGGCTGAGACAAGCACTCATCCCCAACACCAGCCCATGGTAGAACTGTTCATAATGTTTGCCTGCCTTATCGAAAAAACTAGGCACACACTGGAGGTAATCTTCTAAAAAAGTTTGAAAAGCAGAGACATCACCTCTTATCAAAGCATCCATACCATTGTAATAATGATCTTTTCTGCCATTCGTTACCGCATTGACAACAATTTTCCTCATGCTTTCCCGCACTTCTTCATTCACAAAAGAGAGGGTATAGACCTCTTCACCAAAATTGCCCATAGCTGTTTTTTCAATGCGCATATAACCTGCAAGCAACATAAGACTCCAAAAAGAAGTGCGGTCAGACTTTAGGCTTTTACCCAAAATAATATCTGGATTGATGCGTATGGCAATGGTTTCCCGATGCAATAGTTTATCAAGATCTTGCGCTAATTCCTCGGTGTTATGGGCAATGAGATCCTTGATAATGTCCGTGCTACCACTGTTAACCCAATAAGGCACAAGTGCCTTCTCCATAGGAGCACCTTTTTTTTGGTAAATAGAAGCGTTTTTCGTGAATGACACAATAGAAAAAGGATTGTACAATATGTACTCTTCTATCTGATAACCATTGTACATCTCTTTAAGTTCATGTGCTTTTTGCGGTAGCCCAGCTCTGTCTAAAAAATCGTCTGTCTCTGCAGGTGTAAAACCAAAAGCATCCGCATAAAGAGGAGAAGAGAAACAACTATACACTTCTACATTATTTAATTCGGAAAAAAGAGAGGATTTAACAATTTTTAAAATACCGGTAATCAAACCTTTATGTAGGTAGTCATTGCCTTTAAAAGCTTTGTTAAATAGCGTGGCAATAAGGCTGCGCATCTCTTCATAATAACCATGCACATGGGCATCATGTAAAGGTGTGTCATATTCATCTAGGAGAAGCATGACCTTTTTGCCTGTATACTGAAAAAGCATATGGGAAAGAAATCGTAGAGAAGATTCATAATGTGGTTGCGTTGCTTTCTCCCATAGTATTTTCCTAAAGATTTCCTTGTTATGCTCTTCCATTTTATCAGACGCTAGTAAATATTGATGCTGATCGAATAAGGTAGCTATCATGCCTTTCAATCGTGCATAAGCCTCTTCAAAATTTTTACCACGTACCTCCTTCAACGTCAAAAAAATAACCGGAAACTGCCCTTGTAACGCCATTACCTCGGGATGTTTGCTAATAGCAAGCCCCTCAAAAAGCCCTTTGGTAGCAACGCCATCCACCTCTTTGGCAAAAAAGTGTTGCATCATGGAAAGGCTTAGCGTTTTGCCAAATCTACGCGGGCGGGTAATCAAAGCGATTTTGTCCCCAGCATCAACAAACTCTTTGATCATCAACGTTTTGTCTACAAAAAGATAGTGCTGTTTTTTTGTATTGGTATCTTGTATCAGAGAGGCAAAATTGTCTATGCCTATAGGAAACATGTGTTGGGTCATAGTTATGTTGTAAAGGATGATAGGCCAAAGATAATAAACTTGCTACGAAGCAACCTAGGGTAGGTGAAAAAAAAGCACAACATATGCATACACATTTGTCCCAATCTGTTACCCTTTACTCCTCATGATGCATTTTTCATTATTCGCTATTCATTTTCCATTTACCCCACAAGTTCATGACGTATCTCCATCTCCGATTTATTGAAAGACACCCCCATGAGAATAAACTTCTTAATGCCCCTTTGTGTCAAATCTCGCTTATAGGCCAACGTTTTAATTTGTGTCAATGCAGTCTCCGCCACCTCTTGGAGCCTTTCTGTTTTTGCTGCGACTTTAAGCTCCAAGATAATGCCATATTGCGATTGATCTTTCGGCTCTATGCAAATATCATAAATGCCTCCTCCGCTGATTCTATTGGAAGTGACCATGTGGCTATGGCTGAGACAAGCACTCATCCCCAGGACCAGCCCATGGTAGAACTGCTCATAATGTTTGCCTCCTTTATCTAAAAAACTAGGCACACGTACCAGATAATCCTCTAAAAAAACCTGGAAGGCTTCCACATTGCCAGTGACCAAATCCTGCATCGCTTGATAATATTGCCCTTGTTCATTATTGGATACTGCTTCTTCTATAATATTTTCCATGCTGACACGTATTTCCTCATTGGTAAAAGAGAGTGTATAGGTATACATACCAGGTTTGATGAACTGCTTGTTTTCTATTTTTAAATAGCCAGATAAAAGCATGAGACTCCAAAAAGAAGAGCGGTCTGTCTTCAGGCTTTTACCTAAAATGACATTGGGATTGATAAGGCTTTGTATGGGTATTTTATTGACCAGTTGTGATAAATCTTTTTCTAATGTCGTGATGTTTTTTGCAATGAGATCCCTGATAATGGTTGTACCACCACTGTCAAACCAATAATAGTCTAAACTTTTTTCTATAGGTTTCGTGTTGCTGGTTGCTTGATCAGCAAACATAATAATGGAAAGAGGGTTGTACAGCGTATAACCTTCTACAATATAGCCATTATACATCTCTTTGAGTTCATGTGCTTTTTGTGGTAATCCTGCTTGATCTAAGTAATGATCTGTCTCTTCTGGTGTAAAACCGAAGCAATTCGCATATCTTGAAGAGGAAATCATACTGTATACCTTTACATTGTTCAGCTCAGAAAAAAGAGAGGATTTAACAATTTGTAAAATACCGGTAATCAAACCTTTATGTAGGTAGTCATTGCCTTTAAAAGCTTTGTTAAATAGCGTGGCAATAAGGCTACGCATCTCTTCATAATAACCATGCACATGGGCATCATGTAAAGGTGTGTCATATTCATCTAGGAGAAGCATGACCTTTTTGCCTGTATGCTGAAAAAGCATATGGGAAAGAAATCGTAGAGAAGATTCATATTCTTCTTGACAGGCACTTTTTGCAAGTATTTTCCTAAAGATTTCCTTGTTATGCTCTTCCATTTTATCAGACGCTAGTAAATATTGATGCTGATCGAATAAGGTAGCTATCATGCCTTTCAATCGTGCATAAGCCTCTTCAAAATTTTTACCACGTACCTCCTTCAACGTCAAAAAAATAACCGGAAACTGTCCTTGTAACGCCATCACCTCGGGATGTTTGCTAATAGCAAGGCCCTCAAAAAGCCCTTTGGTAGCAACGCCATCCACCTCTTTGGCAAAAAAGTGTTGCATCATGGAAAGGCTTAGTGTTTTGCCAAATCTACGGGGGCGAGTAATCAAAGCGATTTCATCACCCGCATAAATAAACTCTTTGATCATCAACGTTTTATCTATAAAAAGATAATGCTCGCCAGCAGGATCTTGATACCTTATTAGCTTTGCAAAATCAGAAACGCCTATAGGAAACATGTGTTGGGTCATAGTTATGTTGTAAAGGATGATAGGCCAAAGATAATAAACTTGCTACGAAGCAACCTAGGGTAGGTGAAAAAAAAGCACAACACATGCATACACATTTGTACTGTTCTGTTACCCTTTACTCCTCATGATGCATTTTTCATTATTCGCTATTCATTTTCCATTTACCCTACAACCTCATGGCACATTTCCATCTCCGATTTATTGAAAGATACCCCCATGAGAATAAACTTCTTAATGCCCCTTTGTGTCAAATCTCGCTTATAGGCCAACGTTTTAATTTGTGTCAATGCAGTCTCCGCCACCTCTTGAAGCCTTTCTGTTTTTGCTGCGACTTTAAGCTCCAAGATAATGCCATATTGCGATTGATCTTTCGGCTCTATGCAAATATCATAAATGCCTCCTCCGCTGATTCTATTGGAAGTGACCATGTGGCTATGGCTGAGACAAGCACTCATCCCCAGTACCAGCCCATGGTAGAACTGCTCATAATGTTTGCCTCCTTTATCTAAAAAACTAGGCACACGTACCAGATAATCCTCTAAAAAAACCTGGAAGGCTTCCACATTGCCAGTGACCAAATCCTGCATCGCTTGATAATATTGCCCTTTTTCATTATTGGATACTGCTTCTTCTATAATATTTTCCATGCTGACACGTATTTCCTCATTGGTAAAAGAGAGTGTATAGGTATACATACCAGGTTTGATGAACTGCTTGTTTTCTATTTTTAAATAGCCAGATAAAAGCATGAGACTCCAAAAAGAAGAGCGATCTGTCTTCAGGCTTTTACCTAAAATGACATTGGGATTGATAAGGCTTTGTATGGGTATTTTATTGACCAGTTGTGATAAATCTTTTTCTAATGTCGTGATGTTTTTTGCAATGAGATCCCTGATAATGGTTGTACCACCACTGTCAAACCAATAATAGTCTAAACTTTTTTCTATAGGTTTCGTGTTGCTGGTTGCTTGATCAGCAAACATAATAATGGAAAGAGGGTTGTACAGCGTATAACCTTCTACAATATAGCCATTATACATCTCTTTGAGTTCATGTGCTTTTTGTGGTAATCCTGCTTGATCTAAGTAATGATCTGTCTCTTCTGGTGTAAAACCGAAGCAATTCGCATATCTTGAAGAGGAAATCATACTGTATACCTTTACATTGTTCAGCTCAGAAAAAAGAGAGGATTTAACAATTTGTAAAATACCGGTAATCAAACCTTTATGTAGGTAGTCATTGCCTTTAAAAGCTTTGTTAAATAGCGTGGCAATAAGGTCGCGCATCTCTTCATAATAACCATGCACATGGGCATCATGTAAAGGTGTGTCATATTCATCTAGGAGAAGCATGACCTTTTTGCCTGTATGCTGAAAAAGCATATGGGAAAGAAATCGTAGAGAAGATTCATAATGTGGTTGCGTTGCTTTCTCCCATAGTATTTTCCTAAAGATTTCCTTGTTATGCTCTTCCATTTTATCAGACGCTAGTAAATATTGATGCTGATCGAATAAGGTAGCTATCATGCCTTTCAATCGTGCATAAGCCTCTTCAAAATTTTTACCACGTACCTCCTTCAACGTTAAAAAAATAACCGGAAACTGCCCTTGTAACGCCATTACCTCGGGATGTTTGCTAATAGCAAGCCCCTCAAAAAGCCCTTTTGTAGGAATGCCATCCACCTCTTTGGCAAAAAAGTGTTGCATCATGGAAAGGCTTAGCGTTTTGCCAAATCTACGCGGGCGGGTAATCAAAGCGATTTTGTCCCCAGCATCAACAAACTCTTTGATCATCAACGTTTTGTCTACAAAAAGATAGTGCTGTTTTTTTGTATTGGTATCTTGTATCAGAGAGGCAAAATTGTCTATGCCAATGGGAAACATGTATGAAGCCATAGTTATGTTGTAATAGTGATGATAGGCCAAAGATAATAAACTTGCTACGAAGCAACCTAGGGTAGGTGAAAAAAAAGCACAACATATGCATACACTTTTGTTCCCATCTGTTACCCTTTACTCCTCATGATGCATTTTTCATTATTCGCTATTCATTTTCCATTTACCCCACAAGTTCATGACGTATCTCCATCTCCGATTTATTGAAAGACACCCCCATGAGAATAAACTTCTTAATGCCCCTTTGTGTCAAATCTCGCTTATAGGCCAACGTTTTAATTTGTGTCAATGCAGTCTCCGCCACCTCTTGGAGCCTTTCTGTTTTTGCTGCGACTTTAAGCTCCAAGATAATGCCATATTGCGATTGATCTTTTGGCTCTATGCAAATATCATAAATACCTCCTCCACTGATTCTATTGGAAGTGACTATATGGCTACGGCTGAGACAAGCACTCATCCCCAGCACCAGCCCATGATAAAACTGCTCATAATGTTTGCCTGCCTTATCGAAAAAACTAGGCACACACTGGAGGTAATCTTCTAAAAAAGTTTGAAAAGCAGAGACATCACCTCTTATCAAAGCATCCATACTATTGTAATAATGATCTTTTCTGCCATTCGTTACCGCATTGACAACAATTTTCCTCATGCTTTCCCGCACTTCTTCATTCACAAAAGAGAGGGTATAGACCTCTTCACCAAAATTGCCCATAGCTGTTTTTTCAATGCGCATATAACCTGCAAGCAACATAAGACTCCAAAAAGAAGTGCGGTCAGACTTTAAGCTTTTACCCAAAATAATATCTGGATTGATGCGTATGGCAATGGTTGCCCGATGCAATAGCTTATCAAGATCTTGCGCTAATTCCTCGGTGTTATGGGCAATGAGATCCTTGATAATGTCCGTGCTACCACTGTTAACCCAATAAGGCACAAGCGCCTTCTCCATAGGTGCGCCTTTTTTTTGGTAAATAGAGGCGTTTTTCGTGAATGACACAATAGAAAAAGGATTGTACAATATGTACTCTTCTATCTGATAACCATTGTACATCTCTTTAAGTTCATGTGCTTTTTGCGGTAGCCCAGCTCTGTCTAAAAAATCGTCTGTCTCTGCAGGTGTAAAACCAAAAGCATCCGCATAAAGAGGAGAAGAGAAACAACTATACACTTCTACATTATTTAATTCGGAAAAAAGAGAGGATTTAACAATTTTTAAAATACCGGTAATCAAACCTTTATGTAGGTAGTCATTGCCTTTAAAAGCTTTGTTAAATAGCGTGGCAATAAGGCTGCGCATCTCTTCATAATAACCATGCACATGGGCATCATGTAAAGGTGTGTCATATTCATCTAGGAGAAGCATGACCTTTTTGCCTGTATGCTGAAAAAGCATATGGGAAAGAAATCGTAGAGAAGATTCATATTCTTCTTGACAGGCACTTTTTGCAAGTATTTTCCTAAAGATTTCCTTGTTATGCTCTTCCATTTTATCAGACGCTAGTAAATATTGATGCTGATCGAATAAGGTAGCTATCATGCCTTTCAATCGTGCATAAGCCTCTTCAAAATTTTTACCACGTACCTCCTTCAACGTCAAAAAAATAACCGGAAACTGTCCTTGCAATGCCATCACCTCGGGATGTTTGCTGATAGCAAGGCCCTCAAAAAGCCCTTTGGTAGCAACGCCATCCACCTCTTTGGCAAAAAAGTGTTGCATCATGGAAAGGCTTAGTGTTTTGCCAAATCTACGTGGGCGGGTAATCAAAGCGATTTTGTCCCCAGCATCAACAAACTCTTTGATCATCAACGTTTTGTCTACAAAAAGATAGTGCTGTTTTTTTGTATTGGTATCTTGTATCAGAGAGGCAAAATTGTCTATGCCAATGGGAAACATGTATGAAGCCATAGTTATGTTGTAATAGTGATGATAGGCCAAAGATAATAAACTTGCTACGAAGCAACCTAGGGTAGGTGAAAAAAAAAGCACAACATATGCATACACATTTGTCCCAATCTGTTACCCTTTACTCCTCATGATGCATTTTTCATTATTCGCTATTCATTTTCCATTTACCCTACAACCTCATGGCACATTTCCATCTCCGATTTATTGAAAGATACCCCCATGAGAACAAACTTCTTAATGCCCCTTTGTGTCAAATCTCGCTTATAGGCCAACGTTTTAATTTGTGCCAATGCAGTATCCGCCACCTCTTGGAGCCTTTCTGTTTTTGCTGCGACTTTAAGCTCCAAGATAATGCCATATTGCGATTGATCTTTTGGCTCTATGCAAATATCATAAATCCCTCCTCCACTGATTCTATTGGAAGTGACTATATGGCTACGGCTGAGACAAGCACTCATCCCCAGCACCAGCCCATGGTAGAACTGTTCATAATGTTTGCCTGCCTTATCGAAAAAACTAGGCACACACTGGAGGTAATCTTCTAAAAAAGTTTGAAAAGCAGAGACATCACCTCTTATCAAAGCATCCATACTATTGTAATAATGATCTTTTCTGCCATTCGTTACCGTATTGACAACAATTTTCCTCATGCTTTCCAGCACTTCTTCATTCACAAAAGAGAGGGTATAGACCTCTTCACCAAAATTGCCCATAGCTGTTTTTTCAATGCGCATATAACCTGCAAGCAACATAAGACTCCAAAAAGAAGTGCGGTCAGACTTTAGGCTTTTACCCAAAATAATATCTGGATTGATGCGTATGGCAATGGTTGCCCGATGCAATAGCTTATCAAGATCTTGCGCTAATTCCTCGGTGTTATGGGCAATGAGATCCTTGATAATGTCCGTGCTACCACTGTTAACCCAATAAGGCACAAGCGCCTTCTCCATAGGTGCGCCTTTTTTTTGGTAAATAGAGGCGTTTTTCGTGAATGACACAATAGAAAAAGGATTGTACAATATGTACTCTTCTATCTGATAACCATTGTACATCTCTTTAAGTTCATGTGCTTTTTGCGGTAGCCCAGCTCTGTCTAAAAAATCGTCTGTCTCTGCAGGTGTAAAACCAAAAGCATCCGCATAAAGAGGAGAAGAGAAACAACTATACACTTCTACATTATTTAATTCGGAAAAAAGAGAGGATTTAACAATTTTTAAAATACCGGTAATCAAACCTTTATGTAGGTAGTCATTGCCTTTAAAAGCTTTGTTAAATAGCGTGGCAATAAGGCTACGCATCTCTTCATAATAACCATGCACATGGGCATCATGTAAAGGTGTGTCATATTCATCTAGGAGAAGCATGACCTTTTTGCCTGTATGCTGAAAAAGCATATGGGAAAGAAATCGTAGAGAAGATTCATAATGTGCTTGCGTTGCTTTCTCCCATAGTATTTTCCTAAACATTTCCTTGTTATGCTCTTCCATTTTATCAGACGCTAGTAAATATTGATGCTGATCGAATAAGGTAGCTATCATGCCTTTCAATCGTGCATAAGCCTCTTCAAAATTTTTACCACGTACCTCCTTCAACGTCAAAAAAATAACCGGAAACTGCCCTTGTAACGCCATTACCTCGGGATGTTTGCTAATAGCAAGCCCCTCAAAAAGCCCTTTTGTAGGAATGCCCTCCACCTCTTTGGCAAAAAAGTGTTGCATCATGGAAAGGCTTAGTGTTTTGCCAAATCTACGTGGGCGGGTAATCAAAGCGATTTTGTCCCCAGCGTAAATAAACTCTTTGATCATCAACGTTTTATCTATAAAAAGATAATGCTCGTCAGCAGGATTTGTATCTTGTATCAGAGAGGCAAAATTGTCTATGCCAATGGGAAACATGTATGAAGCCATAGGTATGTTGTAAAGGATGATAGTCCAAAGATAATAAACTTGCTACGAAGGCAACTGTTTTGTAGCGAAAAGGAGGTAAAAGAAAGAAAAGTAGCTTTTCATAATAGATACTGAATCATTTTATTTTTGTGTAAAAATTGAGATAAAAGCTGGGTTTTTTTGGTGTAATGTAGAAAAATATTTATTGCCAAGGTCCTTGCCAGTTGAGTATGGGTTTTTCGACAGCAATGTAGTTGTTTTCTACAAAGGCTTTTACAGCGAGTGCTCGTGCATTGTATTTTTTCTCTTTGTTTTCTGCTAGTGTTTGTGTGCTTCCTATAGGCTGAAAAAAAGGATCAAAACCAAAGCTATTTCCTTTGGCTTTTACAATGTGTCCATCTATATTACCTTTGTAAACATAGACAAGGCCATCTTCTTTTTGGCATGCTAGCAAAACTGTCCAGCGGGCTTTTTTACCAATAAGTGTGGCGACGTGATCGAGTAGCCAACGTATGTTAATACCTATTTTTTCATTGGGTATGTCCAATGAGGTATCTTCTACTAATATGTTGGTGCCAAGTGTGGAGGCTTTATGTACAATGACTTGTAGGGGTGTGCCTTTGATTTCTTTGATGTCTTGGTAGCTTTCGTGTAGCACAAGGCCTTCATCGGCGAAAAACGTCCGAAACTCTTTCATTTTGTTTGGATTGCTGGTGTTTAATCGTAGCATGGTAGTTTATTTGCAATGTTGTTGTATCTCTTTACCACTTGGTGGTAGGCGATATGTATTGAGGTTCTTTTTATAACGTTACGTTTTCAATATATTTATTGCGTTTTTTTGTTAAAAGAGAGCTATATTATTTTGGGTTTGATTCTTTATTTTGAGCTTGGGTACTTGGATCTGTTGTAGGCTCAGGACCATATTCGTTAGGGCCTTTTTCTCCTTTTTCATTATAAATAAAAATGAAAAAGCCTAAGGTAAAGAACGTTACAATACCATTAGATAATATCCATAGAAGTTTTGTAAAAAAAGCATACCATCCCGATTTTCCTGTATCATGCAACCTACGTACTTCTATGCTTGTGGGAACTATCCATATTAAGATCCAAATTACTGAGTGTATTTTTTTACCAGTAGGTGACGCGTAGAAAGCATCTATGTGTTTTTGTACTAATGCTTTTTCTACTACTGTAATGGGTGGCATATATATTGTTGTCATTAGCCACATTAATAAAATCATTGCTATATAATGCAGTATATAAAAAGACCAAAAGTTTTTTTTGTTTTCTCTACCATGGAAATCCATTATTTTTTTATAGCTTTGTAGCCAATGGGTTATTGTTTGTAACATTTTTTCGGTGCAATGAGTTGTTTATAGATATGTTTGCTCACAAGATCTTATAACGCCATTTTATTTTTGTCTTGTCAAACGAGCCTACAAAGATAGACTTTTTGCATCTTTTTTCTAAAGGATGTTTGTAATCATACTTTTTTCATTTTTGCTATGAGATGATACTAGAAACATATCCATCTGTTTGTGTTACCCAGAGATTATAGAAAAACCTTATATAGCAGAGGCTTGTTCTCCTACTTTTGTAGCATATTTTTCAGGTAGCTCGTCTACAAATTTATGCATATGTGCTTTTTTTGTGGTGTGCATGATTTCTTCTGCATAGGTAACGGAATGTGGGTTGTAAGACTTGCTATGCTTTGAAGTTGCACCAAAACTTTTAGCCTAAAAATAATAGCATGCCTATACATCCTAAATAAAAAAACTTTTGTGGATATAGGTCTTTGCTACTAACCCATGCAAAGATAGGATTTGCTGGTAAGTTTACTCAATATAGCAAAACTGGTTTGTTCTTGATGCTGTTTTAATAGTAAATGTTGGGATATGTGACTTTGTGGTCTTTTAGCGTTTTTTTCTACGCGTATAAAGTACATACAAAAGCAACAATAAAAGACCAAATATCAAGGCAGTTATTCCTAAATACAATCCTAAATTGTTTTGCTTGGATACTGCTGTTGTTGGGTTTTCTTGTTGTTCTGTAGTGTCAGATGAATGGGATACTGCTGTTGTTGGATTTTCTTGTTGCTCTGTAGTTTCAGACGCACTAACATCTTCTGTAGTGTCAGATGAATGGGATACTTTTGTTGTTGGGTTTTCTTGTTGCTCTGTAGTAGAAGTTTCAGATGCACTGGGGATTGTGTTATTGTCGCGTGATGCATAGAAATGTAGTGTCGTTTTTACTTTTTGCCAATAGGCACCTATAGTTTCTTTTGATAATGCTTTATATAAAACAATACTGAAAATTGTTAAAATACCAACTCCAATACCAACTCCAATACCAACTCTAATACCAACTCTAATATAAAATTTTTTTTTGGCATCGCCGAGATTTTTAAAGGTTTTTTTATAGGAAGTATGTTCTTTGCCCAGGTTTTTTTCTTTGATTGGCAGTGCTTTGGCATATATGTTGATAGCCTCTCGATAATTTCCTTGGGCTTTATATGTATTGCCGAGATTATCGAGGTTATTGAGGAGATTTTTTAAGGTTTCTTTATAAGAAGGATCGTCTTCGCCAAGGGTGTTTTCTTTGCTTTCCAGTGCTAGGTAATACATGTTGATAGCCTCTCGATGTTTTCCTTGGGCTTTATATGTATTGCCGAGATTATGGAGGGTATTGGCATAGGAAGTAGACTCTGTGTCATCTGTTTTTTCTTTGATTTTCCGTGCTTCGTTATAAAAGTTGCTAGCCTCTGGATAATTCTTTTGGACGTAATATGCATTGCCGATATTATGGAGGGTATTGACGAAATTATTGAGGGTATTGCGGGCATTTTTTAAGGTTTCTTTATAAGAAGGATCGTTTTCGCCAACTGTTTCCTTTTTGGTTTCCAGTGCTGTGGCATATATTAAGCTAGCGTCTTGATATTTCTCTTTGGCTTGTTGATAAAAGTTGCTAGCCTCTTGATAATTCTTTTGGACGTAATCTGCATTGCCGAGATTAAGGTAGGCATTGCCGAGATTATTGAGGGTATTGGCATAGGAAGTATGCTCTTTGCCAACTGTTTTTTCTTTGATTTGCAGTGCTTCTTTATACATGTTGATAGCCTCTCGATGTTTTCCTTGGGCTTTATATGTATTGCCGAGATTATGGAGGGTATTGGCATAGGAAGTAGACTCTGTGTCATCTGTTTTTTCTTTGATTTTAAGTGCTGTTTCATAAAAGTTGCTAGCCTCTGGATAATTCTTTTGGACGTAATATGCATTGCCGCGAGTATGGAGGGTATCAGCATATAATTTTAAAAAATTATTAACATCTTGGTTTTTGTCTTTTTCTTCTTTAGCATTATTATTGTTGTTATCATCATTCATACCTGATTCATAGTCTTTGATGAATTTGAGTATATTTTTTACTTCATCATCGTTAAAAGTCGCTTTAAAACTTCCGTTATTATTAGGGTTTTGAACAATAAAATCTAGCCATTTATTGACGTCATCAAAAGCTGTATATTTTTTTGTTGTATTTTGACTATGGTCGTATGTAAAACTTTTGTTTTTTTCGTCGAATGTAATCTTGTTATTGCTTTGAATATTGATGTTATTATTGTTGTTATCACTAACTCCTATTTCGGATTGTACTTCTTGTGTAGTATCATCATTTTGAGTGTCATTATTTGATTCGTTGGTGTTATTGTTATCATTTGTGTCATTATTTAATTGGTCGGGTACACCATCGTTGTTACCGTTATTAATTTCTTGTTTTTCTGGAGGGATTGGGGCAACGTTATTTTCTATTTTATCATTTGTGTCTATTTGAGTGTCATTATTTGATTCGTTGGTGTTATTGTTGTTATTATTATTATCATTATTATTTTTTTTTAGGGCTTTATTGAGATAATTGAGGGTTTTTAAATAGGAAGTATGCTTTTTGCCAACTGTTTTTTCTTTGATTTGCAGTGCTTCTTTATACATGTTGATAGCATCTTGATATTTTTCTTGGGCTTTATTTACATCACCGAGAGTATGGTAGGCATCGCCGAGATTTTTTAAGGTTTCTTTATAAGAAAGATCCTCTTTGCCAACTGTTTTTTCTTTGATTTGCAGTGCTTCTTTATACATGTTCATAGCCTCTTGATATTTTTCTTGGGCTTTATTTACATCACCGAGAGTATGGTAGGCATTGCCGAGATTTTTTAAGGTTTCTTTATAAGAAGGATCCTCTTTGCCAACTGTTTTTTCTTTGATTGGCAGTGCTTCTTTATACATGTTCATAGCATCTTGATATTTATTTTGGTTGTAATATACTAGGCCGAGATTATGGTAGGCATTGCCGAGATTTTTTAAGGTTTCTTTATAAGAAAGATCCTCGTTGCCAACTGTTTGTTCTTTGATTTTCAGTGCTTCGTTATACATGTTGATAGCCTCTTGATATTGCTCTTGGTCATAATATACGATGCCGAGATTATTGAGGGTATCAGCATAATAAGTAGACTCTGTGCCAACTGTTTTTGCATAAATGTTTAGTGCGTCGTTATACATGTTGATAGCCTCTTGATATTGCTCTTGGTCATAATATACGATGCCGAGATTATTGAGGGTATCAGCATAATAAGTAGACTCTGTGCCAACTGTTTTTGCATAAATGTTTAGTGCGTCGTTATACATGTTGATAGCCTCTTGATATTTCTTTTGGTTGTCATATACCGCCCCGAGATTATTGAGGGTATCAGCATAATCAGTAGACTCTTTGCCAACTGTTTTTTCATAAATGTCTAGTGCTTGTTTATACATGTTGATAGCCTCTGGATATTTCTTTTGGGCGTAATATACATTGCCGAGATTATTGAGGGTATTAGCATAATCAGTAGACTCTTTGCCAACTGTTTTTTCATAAATGTCTAGTGCTTTTTGATACATCTTGATAGCCTTTGGATATTTCTCTTGGTTGTAATACATATTGCCGAGAGTATGGTAGCCATTGTCGAGATTGTTGGTGTTATTATTATTATTTGTGTTAGTATTTGCGCCTATTTGTATGTTATTGTTAATATCGTTATTATTATTTGTGCCCTTAACGTTGGGGGTGGTAGAGGTTAATGGATTGTCCTCTGTACCACTATTTAATGTGTTATTTGTTTCATTATTGTTTGTCTTAGTATCATTTGGGACTATTAGCGTGTTATTGTTATTATTATTTGTGTTTATTTGAGTATTATTGTTGGTTGTGTTTGGGTCAGAATCACTCTCTTTGCAAGTTACATTTTGTATTATCGATTGGAGAATCTCATTTATTTCTTTTTCTGCGGTTTTGGTTGAGATGTTTTTATTACCAAAAGGATTTTTTAACAAAACTGAGTTTTTCATATCAGGTATGTTCATTTTAAAAGAAAGATGCCATACCTGATAAGAATATCTTGGTATTTTATTTTTGCCATCTATTACTGCATACATTCGTTCAAGTACAGAGCACCATATTTTTTCATTTTTTGTAATGTTTTTTGTGTCTTCACATAAGAGGTAAAGATTTTTAGCTTCCAGTGTAGACAATGTTTTTTGCAGTGGATTCTCACATTTTTTTTCTTGTTCATCTGGGAACATTGCTGGAGTTATTATAGCGAGATCTTCGTTCTTATAAGATAGGTCGATTGTATGTGTCCAGCCATTGTCTGATTTTTCTTTTTTTTGTACATTATTGTTTTTTAAAAAGAGGTTTGTTGCTTTTTGATCTTGCGTAAGGAGCAAATATTTTATTGAATTTTCTTGTTTGTTGTCTTTATTATTATCATTATCGTTCTCTTTTAGCTCCGTAGCGTTTTGTAGCGAAAAACTACCCATGTACAACATGAGTAAAAAGATGCATAGATATGATTTTTTATTTTTCATGATGTTTGTTTTCATAGCTTTCAGTAAAAATTGGTTTATATTATCGATAAATTAAATCAGCAACTGTTTGTAACAGCATACGGCTACCTAATAGCAATTAGGTGAAATTTAAGGTTTTTTTTTTACGAAAAAAATATTCTTGTCTTTTATGGATAGGAGAGATGGATAAGGCTACTCAATTAGCATGTCATTGCTTACAAAAGTGATTGATATGATGGTAGATCAGGATCTAATCAGCTTTCCATGAAAAGCAAGGTTGCCATGAGCTTTGTTTTTTTATATTACATTTAAAGTTACGAAACGAATGATGGTGGTATATGGGTAGAGGTGTGGTGCGAAACAGCATAATGCTATTTAACACAAACAACTTGAGCAAAAGCATTGCTATTGTGTGACATTTTTGTAAACGACTTGGCATTATTGTATAGTACCTATATAGTATTCTCAATTTCTTGATTTATTGTGTTTTGTGATTGTATGGGATGGATGAGGGAGATTTATTGTTTTTTGCCAATAGGGAGGTGGTTTTTTTTGTGGCGTTTGATATAGGATAATGGTTAGGCTATGGTAACGCTGCATATGCATATCCAATAAATACGTATCAAATAGATATTGCTACGTGTATTTGCGTATTCTCTACTATATTTTTCTTTGTTTTGGGCATATATTGCCTGTGCTTGCTGGAAAGTGTTGATGGCTTCTGAAAAGTTTTTTTGGTTGGTATATAATATACCGAGCTTATCGATGGTATCAATATGTTTTTCGTTATTTTCTGTAAAGGGGTTTGCATAGATTTCTATTGCTTGTTTGTAGTTGTTGATAGCCTCTTGCCCTCTATTTTGTTCGTAATATACATCGCCGAGATTATTGAGGATATCTGCTGCTATGATTGGCGATGGGGAAGTTTTATGGCTACAAAGATACATATAAGTAGTGTGCATAGTACAATGCTTGTGGTAAGGGAAGGAAGTGTCCAATGTTTGCTATGGTTATTGTTTTGTGTGTTGTTCTCATTACTACTTGGGTTTTGTTGTTTGGCGATTATGGGAGATGTAGGTGTAGTAGATTTATTGATGTTATTGTTGTGTGTGGCTGATATAGATCCTTGAGAATTTAGGGAGATTTTGTTGTTGTTTTGTGTGTTTTTGTCGTTACTATTTGGGTTTTGTTGTTTGGCGATTATGGGAGATGTAGGTGTAGTAGATTTATTGATGTTATTGTTGTGTGTGTCTGATCCAGATTCTTGATTTGGGGAGGTTTCGTTGTTATCATTTAACTCTTCTGTGTTATTTGAGGTGATTGCTATGTCTTCTTCTGTTGTTGTAGTGGTGTTATCGTTATGGATTGTAGTATCTATGTTTGTTTTGTATGGGATTTGTGTAGGTATATCATTTTCATCTATTTCATTGCTATTTTTTATGATATTGTTGTTTGTAGATTTGTTTAGTGCATTGAGTAGACATTCTTCATTTTTCTTGAGGGAATTGTTTTTTTTTCGTGGGTTTTGTTTTTTTGTAGATGTAAAGATGGATTTTTTTGTGAATTTGGGGTTAAAAGTGTTGTCTTCTTGTATAAAAGAGAGTTTTTGCACGATGGTTCTTTTTTGTTCATAATGTTTTTTTATCCAGTTGTTTTGTTGTGTGTTTACATCTTCATAGTATAGGATGTGTGAGTAGTTGAAGTTTTGTGCTGGGTTTTTATTTGTAGGGGAAATGATGTTTAATAGATAGTTTTTTTCTTGGTTGGTATCGGTAATTTCGTAGAATATGCTGTTTGGTTTTTTTTGTACTCTGTGTGTGTTAAGCCAGTTTTGTGCTGCTTCTTGAGAACTTACTAGGAGCAGACATGAGATTGTTTTAAGTGTTTCTTCTTTGCACTCATCATCTGCATTATAATCATCTATCTCTGTTGTATTGTTTTGAAAGTTGGGGATATTTGATGGTTGATTGTTGAAGTTTTGGTAGGATGTATTTTTTATTTTTTCTTCTATAGGTAGTGATGGTGGGGGTGGGGTGCTTGACTCACTGTTGCTGTGTATTTGTGGAGGGTTGTTGCTATCGTGTGTGTTTCTTATATTGTTGCTTTTTGGCAAACTGTCGCTGGTGTAGGTATCCGGGGTTATTTTTGTATTGCTCGTGGCGTTGTTACTGGGTATACTGGAAATGCTTTTGGGGATATTGTTGAGTGATATCAGGATTTGTTTGTTTTTTATGTTGAATGACGGGGAGGTTTGATGAGATGAGTTTCTAAGGATTGTAACGTTGTTTAGTTCTGCTTGGTTTTTGTCGTTGAAGGATAGTTGCCATATTTGGTTGTTTTTGTTGGTAGTATTGTTGTTTTTTAATTTTTCGATTAGGGTTTCCCACACGTGTTTTTTTTGTAATATGGTATTGTATTCTATTTTATCGCAAAGGAAAATAGGTGTGGTGTTGGGAGGTAGTTTGGGTAGGTTGTTTGGGTTTATTATTGTAAGGGGGTATTGGATGTTGTCAATTGTGATGTGTGTTGGTTTTTTTTGTATGAACGAATCAATCATTGTGTTTGTTTGTTTTTCCTTGGTTTTTATGAGGTAGTATTGTTTTTTTTGAGGTTTTGCGTTGTTTTGCGTTTTTGGGGTGCTGGCTTGTAGGGGTGTGTTTGTGGTGATTAGTATGAGTAGGATGTAGCAGATGGGTAGTTTTTTTGTGGTCATGATTTTGTGATGTGTGTTTTTGGTTTTTTATAATATACTGTTTTTTTGTTGTTTATATGTGTTTATATAGGTAGTGGATAGTGATTTTGTGGTTTTTGTGTTTGAAAGTTTGTGTTGGGTTTGATGATGTGTAGGATGCCTTTTAAAATGATTAGGGTGAATAATGCTATGAATAACCAGTTTTTAGGGAATAATTTTTTTTTGTATAGTGTTGTTGTAAAGGGGGTGTGTTGCAAGTTTTGTATTGTGTATATGTTGTTTTCTGCACGATGGTTTGTGTTTATTTTGGGTTTTTTGAGTGGTGCTTTTTTAGGTTTATTGTTGTTTTTGTTGATTTGGGTGTTTAAATCATTTGCTGGAATGGTTATTAGAGGTGTGTTGTTTATGATGATGTATATGGGTTCTTTGGTGTTTTTGATGATGTCTTCTAACAAGAAAATGTGCTGAAGTTTTTTGGCATGGTATATGTTTATGGTAATGGTGGTTGTGGTATTTTTGTTGTGGGTGTGTATTGTTGCTGTGTATGGATTGTTTTTCTGTTTTTTTTCTGTGGGTGTTTTTTGCTTGTGTGCTTTTTTGGCTATTGAGTAGTTTGTATAGAGTGTATTGTTGTTCTGGTTTTTTATAAGTGCTTTTTCTGCTTTAGTAAATGTAGGGGTGAATGAGATGATGAAGTTAGTTGTTTGTGCAGGGTTATTAGGGATGTCTTTTAGTTTTTGTTGTGGTGTGACTTTTTTTATCTGTAGGTTGTTAGATGCTGTACTGGGCGATTGGGAGTATATAAAGGGTCCATTTTCTTGGTATAGGACAATGGTGTTGGGGGTGTTGGATTCAGTTTTTTTTTGTGAGGTTGCGTGTATGGAGGGGTTTTTTATGGAGGTTATGATAAATAGGATGGTTGCAAGGAGGGTTTTGTGTGTTGTGTTCATGGTGGTGGTTTATTATAAGGTAATGATTTTGTTTTGTTCTTGGAAATTTTGAGGGGCGAGTTGTGTGGTTTTGTTGGGTGTTGAAGAAAAATGATGGAAAAAATGTTAAATGTGTGAACTTTTGTTATCTTTGTCTCCGTATTGGGCTCTTAGCACAGTTGGTTTAGTGCGCTTGCCTTACAAGCAAGAGGTCATAGGTTCAAATCCTATAGAGCCCACTGTTTATAAAAATTAAGAAAGATGGCAGTTACACGACTTAAAAGGAAAGCGCTGAGGAGAAAAGTGGATTCTCAAAGGCGTAAAACGGTGCTGAAGCATTTAACGGCAAAGCCTGTGCTTAAAAAACGTGAGGAGGGGGAAAAAGTGGAGGAGAAGGTGGAAGGATAGTGGTTTGATAAAAATGTTTTTTGCAGGTGTTGTGGGTTAAAATGACAAATGGATAGATTTGTCTGATTTTGGCCTCCTTAGCTCAATTGGTAGAGCAGCTGCTTTGTAATCAGCAGGTTATAGGTTCGAGTCCTATAGGAGGCTCTATAATTATTGGTTTAAAAATTATGGGTGCTATGTCTTTATTTTATGTTACTATTGGTAGTGCAGTGTTTGTTTCTTTGGTATCGCTTGTTTATTTGTTTTTTGCACAAAAGTGGGTAAAAAAACAGGAATCTGGTTTGGAGCGGATGAATATGATATCGGAGCGTATTGCGGAAGGAGCAGTGTCTTTTTTGCGTACAGAGTATAAATGTATTGGTGTGGTGGTGGTGTTTACGAGTTTTCTGCTCTGGTTTTTGGGCTGGAATCAAAAGGAGCAGGTGTCTGTTTTTCGTGTGTTTAATTATGTTGTTGGTGCTGGGTTGTCGATGCTTGCAGGTTTTATTGGTATGCGTATAGCTACGTGTGCAAATGTGCGTGTAGCTCAGGCGGCGAGGTCTTCGCTGTCTCATGCGTTTCGTATTTCTTTTGTTGGGGGTACTATTATGGGTGTTGGGGTTGTGGCTTTTGCTTTGCTGGGTATGGGTGTGTTGTTGGTATTGACGTTATGGGTGGTGCAAGGAGGGAGTTTGGATTTATCTATTTTTGGTGCTGGGGATTCATATGAGATGCGTATGGTGTTGGAGGTACTCACAGGTTTTGCATTCGGTACGGAGACTATTGCTCTTTTTGCACGTGTGGCAGGGGGTATTTATACGAAAGCTGCGGATATTGGTGCGGATATTGTAGGTAAGACGGAGGTAGGTATTCCGGAGGATGATCCTCGTAATCCGGCTACGATTGCGGATAATGTGGGTGATAATGTGGGTGATATTGCGGGTATGGGTGCGGATCTTTTTGGGTCGTATATTTCTACGTTTTTGGCGGCAATTGTGTTGGGTATGCATGATGTTAGGGGGTGTGAAGGTGCTTTTTTCTTGCCTTGGTTGCTGGGTACTTTGGGTCTTGTGGTATCACTGGGCATGTTTTTTTGGGTGCGTTTGAAAAAGGAGGATGGTAGTGTGCAAGGTGCGCTGAATATTGGGAATATAGGTAGTATGGTGTTGGTGGGGGTTTTGTCTTGTCCTTTGCTCTATATGGTGTTGCCTAAAGGGGATATTTATATTAAGAGTGTTGGTATGGGTGTTTCGATGTGGTCTTTGTATGGTGTTGTGGTGATTGGTGTTGTGGTAAGTTTTGTGGTGAGTTGGATAACGGAGTATTTTACGAGTATGAAGTATCGTCCTGTGCAGTTTATTGCGTCTCAATCTACAACGGGTCCAGCTACGAATTTGATTGCGGGTCTTAGTGTGGGGATGTTTTCTACAGTGGTGCCTATGGTTGTGTTTGCTTTGGCGGTAATGGGGGCTTTTTATTTGGGGGGCTTTTATGGTATAGCGTTGGCGGCGGTGAGTATGATGTCTACAACAGGTATGCAGTTGGCTATTGATGCGTTTGGTCCTATTGCTG
Organism: uncultured Bacteroidota bacterium; assembly: GCA_942492555.1. Lineage (GTDB taxonomy): Bacteria > Bacteroidota > Bacteroidia > Cytophagales > Amoebophilaceae > JBCCVH01. The sequence goes on from CALOEX010000003.1 coordinate 234,506, forward strand.
ATAATGCAGGTGGTATTGCGGAAATGGCACAGTTGCCTGGGGATGTACGTGTTCGTACGGATGCTTTGGATGCGGTGGGTAATACTACGGCTGCTGCGGGTAAGGGGTATGCGATTGCTTCTGCCGCACTTACTTCACTTGCTTTGTTTGCTTCTTTTCATGCTTCTTTGCCTCGGGTTCTTTCTATGGAGTTGTTTGCGGATGCTACGGTTGTTGCAGGGTTGTTTTTGGGTGCTATTGTGCCTTTTTTGTTTTCAGGTCTTATTATCAATTCGGTGGGAAAGGCAGCTATGAAGATGGTGTGTGAGGTGCGTAGGCAGTTTAAGGAGATTCCAGGTCTTTTGGATGGGGAGGTGATGCCGGATTATCAAAGGTGTGTGTCTATTGCTACGGGTGCTGCTTTGCGCGAGATGTTGTTGCCGGGTGCTTTGGCACTTGTTTCACCAGTGGTGGTAGGGTTGTGTTTGGGTGCTAAGATGTTAGCGTCTTTTCTGACGGGTGTTGTGGTAACGGGTGTTATTATGGCTCTTTTTCAATGTAATGCAGGGGGGGCTTGGGATAATGCAAAGAAGTTTATTGAGAAGTCTGGGGTGGATGGAATGGGTAAGGGTTCGGATGCGCATAGGGCTGCGGTTGTGGGTGATACGGTGGGTGATCCTTTTAAGGATACGAGTGGTCCTGCTATGAATATTCTCATTAAGTTGACGATTATTGTGGCGCTTGTTATTGTGCATTATTTGTAGGTTTTAGGGGTGGGTATCTGTTTTCTTTTTTTTTAAAAAGTGTTTTTTACGGTGTTTTTTGTGGTGTTTTTGTTACATTAGCGTAATAAAAATGGTATTGTAAGATGGAAACACTTCATATGTATAATAGTGCGACTAGGGGTTTGGTCTCTTTTTCGCCTCTTTGTCCTCCTTATGTTGGGATGTATTTGTGTGGTCCTACCGTGTATGGTCCTGCTCATTTAGGTCATGCACGTAGTGCGATTACTGCGGATGTTGTGGTGCGTTATTTGCGTTATCTTGGCTATCAGGTTTGTTTTGTGCGTAATATTACGGATGTTGGTCATTTGGTGAATGATGCTGATGAGGGTGAGGATAAAGTTGTCAAGCAGGCGCAGGTAGCGCGGGTGCATCCTATGGAGGTGGCTCAAAAGTATGCTTATGGTTATCGTGGGAATATGTTGGCGTTGAATGTGTTGCCTCCGAGTATAGAGCCGTGTGCAACGGGGCATATTGTGGAACAAATTGGGTTGGTGGAAAAGTTGTTGAAGAGGGGTTTTGCCTATGTGGTGAATGGTTCTGTTTATTTTGATTTGGTTGCTTTTCAAAAGAAGTATGCTTATGGTGTGCTTTCTGGTCATAATAGGGATGCTTCTGTTTCGGGAACTCGTTTTTTGCATCATGTGGGAGAGAAGAGGCATGTGGATGATTTTGCGTTGTGGAAGCGTGCAGATGCTTCTCATGTGATGCGTTGGCCTTCTCCTTGGGGGGAGGGTTTTCCTGGTTGGCATATAGAGTGTACGGCTATGTGTCAAAAGTATTTGGGGGATGTTGTGGATATTTATGCAGGGGGATTGGATTTGCTTTTTCCACATCATGATTGTAGTGTGGCACAATCGGTGGGTGTTACGGGGGTTGCTCCAGCTCGTTATTGGTTGCATAATAATTTGGTGATGATTCATGGTGAGAAGATGAGTAAGTCTGCGGGTAATTTTATTTCGCTGGATGCTTGTTTTTCTGGTGACCATCCGCTTTTGGAACGGGGGTATGGTCCTATGGTAGTGCGTTTTTTTATGTTACAGGCACATTATCGTAATCCTATTGATTTTTCGGATCAGGCATTGCAAGCTGCTAGGAAGGGATATTATAAGTTGGTGAATGGTTTAAAGGTGCTTTGTGAGGATATTGGGGTTGAGGGTGTTACCTGGGATGTTGTGCCGGAAATTGTGGATCGTCTTAGGGAGGATTGTAGGGGTTGTATGTTGGCTATGAATGAGGATTTTAATACGGCGAAGTTGCTTGCTCAACTTTTTAAGTTGCGTTCGTGGATTTACCAAATATATAATGGGGATGTGGCGTTGGGTTCTTTGGGGTGTGATGGATGGCAGTTGTTGTATGAGACGTATACTGTTTTTTTGGGGGATGTGCTTGGGTTAAAGGAGGAAGTGGAGATTGATGGTAAGGGGTTGATTGGGGCGTTGCTGGAACAGTATGCTTGTGCTAAAAAGGAGAAGAATTATGCACAGGTAGATGTGATTCGTAGAGTGTTGCAACAACATAAAATTTTGGTGCATGATGGCCCAGGGGGGATTGGTTGGTCGTATGGTGTTTGATGATATTTGGTTTATGGGTGTATTTTGTTTGGGAAGTATTATATTAGTGGTGTTAAAAACGTATATATTTAATATTAGGATGAATATGGAAAAAACACTTGCAATTATTAAACCTTCTGCTTTTAAAACGGGGCTTTCTGGTGCTATGATTGATCAAATAGAAAAGGCGGGTTTTACTATTGATGTTATTGTATCGATTCGAATGAGCTTGGAGCTTGTTAAGGAGTTTTATGATGTGCATGTAGCAAGACCTTTTTATGATGATTTATGTGCTTATATGTCTTCGGGGACTGTTCTTGTAATGGTTTTGGAAAAGGATAATGCTGTGGAGGATTTTAGAACGTTGATTGGTGCAACTGATCCTGCGAAAGCAGCACCGAATACTTTGCGTAGTCAGTTTGGGACTTCTATTGATTATAATGCTATTCATGGGTCTGATTCTTTGGAAACGGCTAGTCGGGAAATAGATTTCTTTTTTGGTGGGAAGCAGGGGTGTTGCCAAAAGAAGTGTGATGGTTGTTGTGGATGTTAGGGGTGCTGGTTATTGTTTCCTAGAGGTTATTGTTTTAGAAAGGGCGTTTTTGTTTTTTGTTTTACTACTATGTGGGCAGAAGTATTTTTATTAAGCAGTGGTGTTTTTGGAGGCCTTTTTTTATGGCAGTATTTTACTGTGCAGACGATGAGGAAAGAGGGTGTACACCGGTGTCAAGCATATGAAAAACTGAAGGAGGAATATTCGCAAGAGCAACAGAAAGGTGTTGGTTTGATGCAGGAGGTGACTTATTTGAAGACGGTGAATGGTTATTTAAATGAGCAGGTGAGTAATGGTCAGGCACAAATGAAGGTGTTGGAAGATAAGTTGTTATTGCATTTTAAAAATGTTTCGAATGATTTGCTGACGCAAAAAAGTGAGGTTTTCTCAAAACAGAACCAACAGCAAATTGATCTTTTGTTACGTCCTTTGCAGGAGAAGATTAGAGATTTCCAACAGCAGATTGTACATAATCACCAGTTGTCTCAAGAGCGTTCATTGATGCTGAAGCAGGAATTTGAGAAGGTGAATACTTTGTATGAAAAGATGTGTGAGGATGCTAGGAAGACTACGCAGGCGATTATGGGAAATAATAAGTTGCAGGGGACTTGGGGGGAGGTGCATGCGTTGCATCTTTTGGAGCGGACGGGTTTGCGTCAAAATGAACAGTATTTTGTGCAACAGGGTTTTGCTACGGAAGATGGTAAGAGGCATGTGCCTGATTTTGTTATTAAGTTGCCAGGGGATAGGAATATTGTTATGGATGTTAAGGTGTCTTTGGTAGATTATGTTAAATTTTTTAATGCCGGGGATGACAAGGATCGTGCAGTGTATTTGAAGAAGCATATACAATCTATTAAAGGTCATATCAAGGCTCTGGGGGAAAAAAATTATGCACAGATGTATCAATTGCATGGTTTGGATTTTGTGTTGTTGTTGTTGCCTATGGAACCGGCTTTTACTGTGGCTATTCAACAGGAGCCTAGTCTTTTTGAAGAGGCTTATACTAAAAATGTCGTACTGGTATCTCCTACTACGTTACAGGCTACTTTGTCTATGATTGCACATGTGTGGCGAGAAAATACGCGTAATGAACATGCTTTACGTATTGCACAGGAGAGTGGTGCTTTGTATGATAAGTTTGTGGGGTTTGTGGATGATGTGAAGAGGATTTCTCATCAGCTTGGTTTGGGGCAACGTGCTTGTGAGGATGCTATGAAAAAACTTACGGAGGGCAAGGGTAATTTGGTGAGTAAGGTGGAGAAATTAAGGTCTTTGGGAGCACGTGCTAGTAAACGTTTGCAAGAGCCTGAACAATGATGCTGGGGGAAGAGCGATGTGTATGTATTTGTAATGTACTCAATATATGTGTTTGGTATATTGATGCATTTTAGTATTCTGGATTGTTATTTGTCTGTTTTTGGAAGTCTAGGTTTGTTGCTGGGTTTAATTTTATAAATGGTTGCTATATTTTTATCTTCTGTGTAATCCGATGTATGGATTGTAGCCGTTTAGTTGTTTGATATAGTAGCCAATGCCGTTATAGGGTCTTTTTTCAGGGTGTTTTTGACATGCTTCAGAACATCCTCCTTCTAATTTTATATTGCATGGTTCACACATGGGTAGATGTATGTTGCAGTTTGGGTTTGCACAGTTAATCATGCGGTTGGAGGGTTGTTGGCAACTGTAACATCTGCTGATGGGAAGTGTGTTTTTATTGATAGGAACGATTAAACGTTTGTCAAATACGTAGCAAACACCTTCAAATTCGTTGCCTTCTGTTTGTTGTGCATAATCTAAAATGCCTCCTTGTAAGTAGTATACGTTAGGGAGTCTGTGTACTTCTTTAAAATAGTGCCAACCTTTGACTGATTTGATGCCTCTGGTACAAATGACGATGTATTTTTTGTTTTTGTCAAATCTTTGGTTGACTGTTTCTGTAAAAAAAGCCCGGAAATTATCAATGTTATATGTTATGGATTCTTTGAATTTTCCAACGTTGTGTTCATAGTTGGAGCGGACATCAATGATGACTACGTCTTTGTCATTTTTCATATTTTCAAACATTTCTCCGTTTATGTAGTCTTTGCCTAACTCGTGTTTTCTTTCATCGATATCACAGGATAGATCTGCTCTTATAATCTCTGGTTTTAGGCGCACATGTAATTTTTCATGTACATGGGTTGGTGAAGGGGCTATGTTGAATGTTATTTTTTTGAATCTAGGGTCGGACTTGATGTATGCCATGTATTTTTCGCAATTTTTAACAAGTCCTGAAATAGTGCCGTTAATGCCTTCGGGAGCGATTTTAATACGTCCACGTAAATTTTGTTTTATGCAGTATAGATGGTGTTGTTCCCGAAATTTAGCAATGTCATTAATGGGGACATAATGGTAGTATTTAAGAACTAAATAAGGGTATGTTGTTGTTTGTTGTGTTTCCATAATTAACGAATATAAACGTTATTGATTGCGGGTAAAGTAGTAAAGGGGGAAACATCATCATGAATGATGGCTCCTGCGGGTATATAGCTACTTTCTCCAATAGTAATGTTGTCTTTGATGATAACATTGGCCTCAATGGTAGTGTTTTGTTCTATGATGACATTGGATCCAATGGTGCTATTAGCTCCTATGTAAACATGGTTGTGTAGCACGGAGTTACATTGAATAACAACGTTGTTGCGTATGGTGCAATGTGAGCTAATGATGATTTCAGGTTCAAGTTGCACTCCTCCTTGTATGCAGTTGCCATCTCCTATATGTGTGCTATTAAGGTTTACACTTGGGTGAATGGCGTTGACAAGAGATAATGTTGCATGTTTTTGGAGTAGTTGCTGGAAGAGGGTTTGGTATTTCTGCTGGTTTTCTAAAGCAATAAAGGCATAGCATTCTTCTTTGAGGAGATTTAATAAATCAGGTTGATGCATAGTGCCAACAACTATAGCATAAGCGTAGGGCTTTCCTTGCAAGATGGTGTTATCGTCTAAAAAACCATAGACCATAACATTGTTTTGTTGCAAGATATCTGCTACGATTTTCCCTTTGAGGGTGGCGCCAAAAATAAGTACGGGTTTTGCCATATTGTGTGTTTGTATGTGGTACTGAATAGGATAAAGGTACAAATATTTGCCTAAAATCCCAAATAAAGGGCTAGGCTCTTATGTTGCAACGTTGTTTGTAGCTTGATCTTTGTGTCTCTCTTCCCAGGTTTCTGTTAAAACGGCTACAGCAGCATCGCCAGTAACATTGGCTACGGTACGCATCCTATCTAGAAAATTGTCGGCAATGTACAAAATGCCTAAAGCTAATGGTATTTGTGATAGGGTGAGTATATTCATTTTTACTAATGTTTCTAATAACATGGATGTGGTAACCAATGATCCTCCGGGTACTCCTGCTACTCCCATGCTAAGGATGGTGATGTATCCGGCAATATAAAATTGCTGTGAAATAGCAAGGTTGTATCCAAAGAGTTGTGTGATAAATATTGCTACTAATCCTTGGTATAAGGCGGTACCATCCATATTGATAGCTGCTCCTAAACTAAGTACAAATGAGCGAATTTTTTCGGAAACGCCTAAATGTGCTACTTGTTCTTTGGATTTTGCAAGTGTTGCAGTACTTGAAGAGGTGCTGAAAGCAAGAAGTTGTGCAGGGCGCATAGTTTGCACAAATTGTCTATATGTTTTTTTTGAAAAGAGTTTTACCATGGAGGGATATACTATGAACAACATAAATGTTAACCCGAAGATAACGGTGCCCATATAAAATCCTATGCCTATAAAAATGCCTTGTATGCTTGTGGAGTGGTCTTTGAGAATGGTGATTAATTGTGATGCTATTAAGCAGAATCCTCCTATGGGAGCAAGTTTAATAATATAGCTTAATACTTTTGATAGCGATGCACGTATTCCTTCACATACATCGAAAAGAAGTTTTCCTTCTTTGTTTTCTAGTAGGGAAAACCCAAAGGCAACACCGGCGATTACAATGAAGGGAAGGTATTTATTGCTGGATAGTAAAGCGAAAAAATTGGGTGGGAATATGTTTTGAGAGGTATCAGGTGGTAAAGTAGATACATTTTGCTGTACATTGAGTCCTCCTAGGGATGTTAGGTGTACAAATTTGCGAAAAACAACTCCTGGCTTGCATATATTTCCTAAAAATAGACCAAGTGATACGGATAGTAGGGTTGTTAGTATATACATGATAAAAACAAATATCCCAATGCGTAGTAGTTGTGCTTTGGTTTCAATATGGCGCATACTGACAACCATGGAGAAGAAAACCAAAGGGACAGCGAAGAGTTGCAGGGTACTGATAAAAATTTTTCCTGCAAGATCCATGTTTTTTTCTAAGGATGGAATGGTGATATTGTAGGAGGTATAAATAAATGAGAAGAGTATACTTAGAATAATGGAAATAAAAATTTGAGTAGCAGGTGATATTTTTTTCATAAATTGTATTTGGGTTGCTGAGAAGTTGTGATAAAACAACGGCATCACTCTAAGGAACAGTGGCTACGAGAAGATTTTTATTCTGGTTGTATGTATGTATATACTAAATTTCCTTCTTCTAGTTCTTGCTGTGCAACGAATACAGGGGCTTCTTGCGTTTCATATGTCTTTGCCAATACTTCTTGCCATCCTTCTGTATTGATGAGTTGCCCTGTGTTAAGCTCTAAAATTCCCATGTTTTCTAGATCTCTGCGAAAAGCATCTCTTCTATGCTCAACTATCTGTCTTGCTCTTTTTGCAATGATAACTACTTTTTCGTAGTTGTTTTCTAGCGTTTTATTGCTTATTTCCTTTTGGAAATTAAAAAAATCTATCATATATCATGGATAAAAGTAACCGATGAGTGTTAGGCAAATATATGCTTTTTTTACGATTTACCTAAATATGCAAGATACATGTTGTAGTCTGGTCGTAAAAGTAATGTGTTGTTAGCTTATGGGAGGTGTGTTGCAGGAGGTTTTTTAGAAAGATTTGTGCATTTAACAATATAAGCAGTACTTTTGCATAGTATGAAGGTATCATCACTGAAAAAAAGAGATGATATGGATGAAGATGATGTAAGGAGTAGTCATCCTCAACTGTCTGCGAAGTCCTATTCCTTTTTGTTTAAAAAGGATATTACGAAAAATTCAACGTCATAAACATTGCAAAATCCATCGCAAAATCTTTTTGAACACCATCACATTGTTGTGGACCCAAATCAAACACCTACGAGAATCGATGTTTTTCTGGTAGGACATATTGCTTCACTTACTCGCACACGGTTGCAAGTAGGCATGGAACAAAAGTATGTGCATGTAAATGGTAAGTCTGTTAAGGCTAGTTATAAAGTGAAGCCTGGTGATGTCATAAGAGTCTTTTTACCCAAACCACCACAAAATCACACGCTAGTACCTGAGGAAATGCCTCTCGATATTATTTATGAAGACAATGATATTCTTATCATTAATAAACCTGCGGAACTTGTGGTGCATCCAGGTATTAGCCATTGGACAGGAACGCTTGCAAATGGGCTTGTTTATTATCTGAATAATCTGCCTTACCAAGAGGGGAATGAAGCTCGTCCTGGTTTGTTACATCGATTGGATAAAGGGACTTCTGGTTTGATTATTGTGGCAAAAACAGCAGAGGTGCTACAGGGTTTAAGTAAACAATTTGTGCATCATACCATTCAACGTACTTATTATTTACTTGTGTGGGGAGATGTGAAAAAGGATGAAGGCACTATTGACCAACCTATTAAAAGAAGTGTTTCGGACAGGAAAAAAATGGTGGTTTCCCAAGATGAAAAAGAGGGGAAAAATGCTGTGACACACTATAGGGTAGTAGAGCGTTTTGGGTATGTTACTTTGTTGCAATGTACATTAGAAACAGGAAGAACACATCAAATTCGTGTACACATGGCTTATATAGGTCATCCTCTTTTTGGTGATCCGCTATATGGAGGTAATAGGGTTGTGAAAGGACAACAATTTTCTAAATACAAGGCTTTTATACAAAATTGCTTCGCTTTATTGCCTTATCAGGCATTACATGCAAAAAAACTTTCTTTTTTTCATCCTGTACAAAAACGACAAATGGAAGTGGAAGCTCCTCTTCCTCTTTCTTTTGACACTCTCTTGAACAAGTGGCGCAAATATATTAAAAATCATGTGATGTGATTATTTATCTTTTTACAAGGTATTGTGCCTGTCTATGAAAATGTTATGGGGTTTGATATGCAAGGCTTATTTGATAAGTATTCTTTCAATGAGAGTGTGGTGTGTTGCTTACATCTCATTGGCTGTTCCAATAAAGTTTTTTTACTAGTATTAGATGCTTGTGCATTTATGATAAAACTTTTTATAAAGTATTATTTATTTAGTTTTTGCAAAAAGAACTTACGGAGTTTTTTAAGCGCTTGCTCTCGTAATTGTCGTGCACGTTCTCGTGTTAGGTCGATTTCTTTGCCAATGTCTTCTAAAATTTTTGTAAAGCCGTCTTTAAGACCAAATCCATAATAGTCGCGAATGACTTTTTGTTCTCTTTCATCTAGCTTATCGATCATACGTTCAATATCTTCGCTCATGGAATTATCGATAAGACGCTCTTCTGGCATGCTAGCATGGTCATTTCGCAACAACTCGATCAAAGTACTTTCTTCTCCTTGTCTAAAGGGAGCATCTATGGAGAGAGGCTTGATATTTGCTTCTTGGGTAGCAAATACTGTTTCGACAGGAATATTTAGCTCTTCGGCAATTTCTTGCTGAGAAGGTTCTCTTTCTAGTCTTTTTGTGAGCATTTTGTAAGTTTTATAAATCTTTTGTTGCAAGCTGTTCAAGCTTCCGGGTTTACGTACTAAACATCCTTTTTCGTGAATAGCTTGCAAAATGCGTTGTCTTATCCAAGATACAGCATAAGAAATAAATTTTGTGCCACGTGTTTCATCAAATCGTTTTGTTGCTTGGTACAACCCTAAATTTCCTTCATTGATAAGATCTCCAATGGAAAGTCCTCTATTTTGATATTGTTTGGCGACGGAGATAACGAAACGTAAGTTTCCTAACATGAATTTTTCGCTAGCGACTTTGCTTTTTGCTAGAACTTCTTGAAGTTTTTTCTTAAGTGTATTGATTTTACGCTGTAAAGCAATTATTTTCTTTTTTGAAGCAGGAGTATCTTCTTTTTTCAAGGCTCTTATCCGTCTGAAGATTTCTTTTTTTTTTGTGAAAAAATCTGCTTCTGCTTCTTTTCCTTGTTTAATGAGCTGAGCACATTCTATTTCTTCCTCAATGGTAAGTAGTGCCACAGACTGTACTTGCTGTAAGTACTTTTCAAGTGGCTGACTCTCCCGTACTGTGATTTGCTTGTTGATTCTTAACTGTGGTAATGACATGATGTAGTGTATTTGAAATGTTAAACTTCTCTAAGAGAAAGCCCAAATTTAGGACGACCGTTTCTATCTTTAGACTCTGTGATTGAAATTAATCTCACTTTGATTTTTTGACCTACTGTAAAGAGTGTACTAGGATCTTCAATATAGCCCTGTTCCATCTCTGTAACATGTAACAATCCTTCTTTCTGTGGCATAAATTCAACAAAAGCACCATATTTTGTCAAGGATTTAATAGTGCCTGTATAAATTTTTTCGACTTCTGGTTCACTGACAAGTCCTTGGATCACATTATAGGCTTCATCGCTAGATTGACTGTTAGAAGCTACAATGGTTACAGTGCCATCATCTGTTATTTGAATAACGGCACCTGTTGTTTGTTGAATGTTCTGAATGGTTTTGCCTTTGGGACCTATCACAATACCCATCATGGATGGATTGATAGAAAATGCTCTGATGACAGGAGCATGGGGCTTCAATGTTTTATTTGGGCTACTTATAGTAGTATTCATTTTGTCTAAAATATGATTGATACCAGCCTGGGCTTGTGCTAGCATCTCACCAAGAATTTCAAAGGAGATGCCTGTATCTTTAATGTCCATTTGACATGCAGTAATACCGTCTTTTGTCCCTGTAATTTTAAAATCGACATTGCCACAAGCGTCCTCTTCAGCCATGATGTCAGATAGTATAATGTTTTGTCCGGTTTTTTCATCGTGTATAAGCCCCATAGCGATACCGGCTACCTGTTTGGTTATTTGTATTCCAGCATCCATTAACGCTAGAGATCCTGCACAAACGCTCGCCATGGATGAAGAACCATCAGAAGCTAGTGTTTCTGCTGTAAGTCGGATGGTGTAGGGACTTTCTGGCAAAAGTGAGGCGATAGCTTTTTCTGCTAGGTGTCCATGTCCTATTTCGCGACGTCCAGGTCCTCTATTAGGGCGTGCTTCACCTGTACAAAAACCTGGAAAATTATAATGAAGCAAAAATTTCTTCGATCCTTTAAGGCTGATACCATCTAGATGTTGTACATCTAAAGGACCTCCTAAAGTAACGGTAGCTAGTACTTGTGTAGATCCTCGTGTGAAGACAGCAGAGCCGTGTGTACTTGGCAAAAAGTCAATTCTTATGTCAATTGGGCGTATTTCATCGCTTTTTCTGCCATCTACACGTCTTTTTTCATTAATCACAAGATTGCGTATTGCCTCTCGTTTAATATTGTTAATATAGCTATCAATCATATGTTCGTTTCCTGCTACATCTTCTTCTTGCAATTGAGCTATTGCTTCTTCCACAACGCTTGTGAAGGCGGTTACACGATCTTGTTTGTTTTTAATACCTTCTTTGGCTACTGCATAAAAGTGATCGTATAACATATTGTGCAGAAGTTCTTCCAAATGTGTTTTGGGGGCTTCTGCATGCGAAATATCAGGTGTGTTACCCTTTACTTCACAAAAGAATTCCTTTTGTAATTGACATTTTTTTTGAATGGGTTCTTTGGCAAAAGCAATGATTTCTATAAGCTCTTTTGCATTAATTTCTTGGGTATTTCCCTCAAGCATCAATAAACGGTTTTCAGTTCCTGAAATTGCCACGTTAATAGGTGAGTCTGCCAATGCACTAGGTGTTGGATCTATACATAACACGCCTGCTATTTTTCCTACACGTACGCTGGCTACAGGTCCTAAAAAGGGAAGAGAAGAGAGAGAGAGTGCACTGGAAGCTGCTAAAACTGCCAAGTTGCTCACATCTATATTTTTGTCATGGGATAAGAGGGTTACTTGTACTTGAATACTATTGCAAAAATTGCCTACATATAATGGGCGAATACTTCTGTCTATCAAGCGTGATACGAGTATTTCATATTCGCTTAACTTGCTTTCCCTGCGGAAATAATTGCCTGGAATAACGCCTCCAGAGGCAAAATTTTCACGAAACTCAACTGTTAATGGCAAAAATGGAGAAGGTTTTTCCTCTTTTTTTTCTACGACTGTAGCAAGTAGGACACTATTTCCCATCATAACGGTAACAGAGCCATGTGCTTGTTGTGCTAAAAAATTTGTTTCTAAAGTTATATTATGGTCATTGGACATAACAAAGGTCCTTGTGTGTATTTTTTTCATATAAGGGTATATCAGGAATTTTTATAATTTTCTTAAGGAGAGTGCTTCACAAAGAGCTTTACATCCTTGGGGATCTTTTCTGTTCATGTATTTTAGCACACGATGTCGTTTGCTAACAAGGTCTAAAAGGCCTTTCTTGGCAGAAAAATCTTTTCTGTTGCTTTTTAAATGCTCGGTGAGATGTTTTATACGTTTTGTAAATGTGGTGACCTGACTCTTTGAAGAACCTGGATTTTCTTTCTTTCCTTCCATATGTTTTTGTTTTCAGTTGTTTTTTTAATTTAAAAGAGTGTACTTATATACTTATAGCAAAAATACACAACAAAAGCAAATAAAATATATTAAAGTGTTTAATATACATTTATTATACCATAAAATTAAATTTTTTATACTTTAAATATTACAATGTAAATGTTCAGTTTTCCTAAAACTTCTCTAAAATTGCAAAAGTTTATGCACTGCAAACATATATAATCTTTATGAAATTTACAACCATTTAAGCAATTTAAAAATGTTCACACACGAAGATATAATGCTTGGCTTTTCATTTAAGACCAGTACTGCCAAATCCACCTGTTCCACGCAAGGTGTCTGTAGCTGGTAATATTTCTACTGTTTGCCAAGTACATTTTGCATAATTTGTAAAAACAAGTTGTGCTACCCGATCTCCATCCTCAATAGTATAGGGGATTTGTGAAAGGTTAATCAACAATATTTTAAGCTCTCCCCGATAATCAGGGTCTATGGTACCAGGGGCATTAAGCACAGTGATGCCATGGTTGATAGAAAGTCCACTTCTGCCTCTCACTTGCACTTCATAGCCAGGTTCTATTGCTACAAATAAACCTGTAGGTATCAAACTCCGTTCCAAAGGTTTCAATGTGACAGGTTCTAGTAAAAAAGCACGAATATCCATCCCTACTGAACCTGTAGTGCTATAGGCAGGAAGAGGATGGTGTGACTTATTAACGACTTGAATGATGTGTGTTGATGTCATTTTACTTATTTTTAAAATATAAACTACAAGGGATTCAAAGTAAAAAAATTTTTTCACATGAAAAAACAATAACGTAAATAAAAGCTCTTGGCATAGAGTGCAAGGTTAATAGAATGGTTTACTATTTTTGTTTTTTCTTGTTCTACAATGTGTTTGAAATATGTTTTTCGAGGTTAATAAGTGGTTGCTAATGTCTATGATTCTGTTGTTAGTGACAAATGTAAAACCTTTTACATGCTATTAGGACTTGTATGCAAAGCTGGGAAAATACAACATTACATGTCTTTATATGTTTGTGAAAATCTCATCATACAACGATTTTTATGTATTACTGGGTGATTTTTTCAAACTGGGTATAGGGATGCAAGACTTTTGGAATATCGATATGTGTGGTATGTTGATAGTTTTCTAATAAAGTAGCTATGATGCGAGGAAGTGCTAAAGCACTTCCATTAAGTGTATAACAATATTTTGGTTTTTCTGTGGTTTTGTATCGAAGATGCATGCGACGAGCTTGGTAATCGTTGAAACAACTTACAGAACTGACTTCAAGCCATTGTTGTTGGCCGGATGCCCACACTTCAAAATCGTAAGTAATAGCAGATGAAAATCCTAAATCCCCTGTACAAAGCTTTAGAATACGATAGGTAAGCCCAAGTTTTTGTAGCAAGCTTCCTACATAATCACACATGGTTTGTAAGGTGTTACGTGCTTCTTCAGGAGCGACAATTTGTATAATTTCCACTTTATCAAATTGATGCAAACGATTTAAGCCACGTACATGACGTCCCCAAGATCCTGCTTCACGGCGAAAGCAAGGTGTGTAGCCCACTATTTTGATAGGCAAATCCTTGCTGGCTAGTATATTATCTTGATAGAGATTGGTTAAAGGGACTTCTGCTGTCGGAATTAAGTACAAACCTTTTTCTTGCAAGGCATACATCATGCCTTCTTTATCTGGAAGCTGTCCTGTACCAAAAGCAGCATTTTCATTTACAATAATGGGTGGAGATATTTCTTGATAGCCTACTTTTACAGCTTCGTCTAAGAAAAAATTTATTAAAGCACGTTGTAGGCGAGCTCCTTCTTTTTTATAAACAGGGAATCCAGCACCTGTAATTTTATTACCGAGATTAAAATCAATAATATCGTAAGTTTCTATAAGATCCCAGTGTGCTTTTTTTGCATGTGAATTGGTGTATCCTTGCCATTCAGAAACAATTTGATTGTCTTTTGCTTCTTTGCCTATAGGTACATCTTCTTCTGGTAGATTAGGCAGGGTTACCAACAGTTCTTTTATGTTTTCTTGATATTTTTTAAGGAACTCCAAGGCGACTTTATACTTTTTTTTATCCATTGCAATATCCAGCTTGATTGCATCTATTTTACCTTGATTTTTTTCTTGAAGTGCCGTGGCTATTTGAGCTGTTTTTTGGTGAAGAGTATGACGTAAATCATCTACTATTCCTTGTTGTTCTTTGCGTTTTTTATTGATAGCAGATAGTGTTGTCAACACTTTTTCTGTATCTGGCATATTGCGTAACGTTAGTTGTTCTAGTACTTTGGGGAGATGCTGTTCTATATAGTGTATATTTAACATAGTTTTTTTAAGATGAGCTAATATAGATCTTCTTGGTAAAAACAGGAAATTTAATTGCGTATATTTTTCTAAATATGTAAAATTGCATTGTGATATCTAAAAGGCTTAACATGAGAAAAAACATACTCTTAAAAAATTTTTTTTATTGTTTTGTGCTTTTGTATTTTTTTATGGTTTTTTTTCAGCCTGTTGTAGCCCAAGAAACAACTACGAAACTTTTGAATAGGCAAACCATACTTTCACTTTTCATGTTTGTTTTTTTGATGTATGGTGGTTTTTCTGGATATAAAACAGGGCTAATATTGCAGGTTTTGGGCATTATTTTTTTCGTATTGGTTTCTGTTTTAGTAACATATGTCAAGGGAAGTATTGTGTGGGTACTAGAAAAGTTGAATTTTACAAACATGAAGGTTATTGTTGGACTTTTAGCAACTTTATGTACTTTATTTGGTATTTTTCTTACAATGAACACTGTTCACGCTATTATTAGTAAAATATTAAGACTTATTTTCATGCATCGTTTTAACAAAATATTAGGAGGATTCTTGGGCATTATTTTCTCTATTACATTTTTAGAATGTCTCTTTTGTATTTTGGACGAATTAAAAATAGCAATACCACAAGGGCTTATTCTTTCTAGGGAAGAAGTAAAATATCTTGCAGATAAAGTCTCTGGTTTATTTAAAATCAACATTGAAAAAGAAGCCAAAAATATCATGGACAATTTTGGTACTTAATATATCTAATGTTAAACAAAATGAAAACATTGTTTTTTTAAAACGTGTGATAGCCTCAAAACATGATGAAAGTGAGTGATAGTGTGTATTTTTTATAACCAAGTTTCATAACAAGTGTAAAATGATTATCATTGCTGTGTTGATTGCTAGCATAGTGAAATAGTTATTAACAAAGATCTACAATGTCATATCATGTCGTCTTCTTTTGTGGGTAAAAAAGAGAAACCTCTTTATTTTTTAAAGTTTTTTTTACTTTTTGTTCTGTGTAATATACTTTGGGAAATCCCCTTGGAATGGGGAGGATACTATATACATTTTTCGGAAAAAAATTTTTTTCTGAGACAATTGCTCTTGATGATCATTTCCATCATGGTGATTTGTTCGGTTATTAGCATATTATTCAAACGATCTCCCAGAGAGTATCTTGGGTTGCACTCTTTTAAAAAAGTGTCTGTGGTAAATGTTTTTTTGATGTATATCATGATTAATCTGTTTAGTGCTTTTGTCATTGCATTAATGAAATGGACTCATTTATTACCTAAATCAGCTAATGAACAAAAAAATTTTTTTAGTGTCTTTCCTCCTTATAGTATATGGATTTTCTTGGGATTGTGTGTTTTTACTCCTATTACAGAAGAAATAATATATCGTGGATTCTTGCTTAAAGGTTTGGGCAACAATCCTTGGGGCAGGGACGGAGCCATTGTTATGAGTGCTTTGGTGTTTGCTTTTATGCATGCAGGATGGCAATCTTGGGAGGTTGTAGTTTTTTCTTTTATTATAGGAATGTTTTATGGATGGGTTTTTTGTGAAAAAAAAACTTTATGGGAAACCATTATATTACATGGATTAAATAACTCAGTAGCATGGTTTTTTCTTGTACAAGAAAGCCACTAATTTCCTACAATAGACAAACTATTTTGTAAAAATTATGTATCACGTACCTATTATGTTAGAAGAGACGCTACAAGAGCTCTCTATTAAACCAAATGGTGTCTATGTTGATCTTACCTTTGGTGGTGGGGGGCATAGCAAGGCTATATTGTCTCGTTTAGAAAAAGGGCAAGTTTGGGCTTTTGACCAAGATCCTGATGCTAGGTTGCAGGCAGAAGCTATAAAGGATGAGAGGCTTCATTTTATTCAGGGAAATTTTCGTTTTTTTACCCATTTTTTAAAGGCTTATCATATTGAGAAAGTCGATGGTGTCTTCATGGATTTAGGTGTTTCATCTCACCAATTAGATACTCCTTTGCGTGGATTTGCAGCACGTCTCGAAGGTCCTTTGGATATGCGTATGCATCAAGAAGGAAGTGTTACAGCAGCAGATGTTGTCAATACTTATAGTTATGAGCAACTCGTGGATATAATGCGCAAATATGGTGATATTCAACGTCCTAAAGCACTGGTGTCTAATATTATAGAAATGCGTAAAAAAAATCCGATACGTACCATTGCTGATTTTAAAAAGGTAATGGCTCCTTGTGTGCCTAGGCATAATGATTTTAAGTATTATGCAAAAGTTTTTCAAGCGTTGCGTATTGAAGTGAATGACGAAGTAAGTGCTTTGCATGAGACATTGTACCAAATACCGGATATATTGTTGCCAACAGGACGTTTTGTTGCTATTACTTACCATTCTGGTGAGGATAGACCTATTAAAAACTTTATTAAAACAGGTAATGTTGCCGGTGAGATCATCCAAGATATGTATGGCAATCTCATGCGTCCCATGAAGCCTCTTTACGCAAAAATTTTACGTGCTAAAGATGAGATTGCTGTAAATAGCCGTGCTCGTAGTGCTGGTATGCGTGTAGCAGTACTAGATTTTGCTAACTAATACAAAAAAAGACGATGGCTTACAGAAAGGTTTTAGGTACTTTTGCAATCGACTCATATAAAATCCTTATTTTTACTGTTGATGAGATAGTCTGAAATCCATGTTTTTTAGTATAATAGACCTTTTAAATAACTTTGACCTAGCAAGCTTTTAATTTTTGTATTTGTCATTTTCATAAAAAAGAAATATAATTAAAAACTTAACATCCTAATTTTTTCTTTTTTATGAAACCAATCAAACTAATTTTATTATGGCTTTGTTTATTTTTCTTAACTATTTTATCCCTACAAGCCAGCAATAGTAACATGGAGTTCCCTTGTTCTTGTCAGAGTACTCAAAGTGAAAACAATAAATATCTGTGTCGGCTACATAAAGATATACAAGAAATAAAAAGTAATATACAAGAGATAAAATTGATTTTTCGGGAAATAGTACCTTTTCAGCAATACATTATAACCCAAAACAGTAGTGTAATAGACATAGGAATAAAACTTCTCAATAATAATTACAAAAGCATTTATCATTTAGTTCGAACAGTAAAAGAAAAAAAATCATTAATACCTTATTTGTTTAGTTGCATAGAAGCCTCTAAAAAAGATCCTAAGATGGCTATTGCAGCAGCAAACAGTGCTACTATTCTAGTGGCTGCAGACATCAAACTCAACGATCTCAATTGGCAAGGCATTCGTATTCCAGGGGCTATTTTAGATCATGCTTTTCTTGCTCGTACGGATTTTTCAGGTAGTGATTGCCGTAACGTAAGTTTTTTCCATGCTGATTTAAGAGATACAAAATGGGATAAAGCTTATGTAAAAGGGTTGAATTTTGGAGAATATCTTTTTTCACAACACCCAGCTGTTGTGAAAAAAGTCGCTTGGAGTCCTACTAACAATTTGTTAGCAACCTATACAGCAACCAGTGTATATCTTTGGGGAAAAAATAGAGGAGAACTTTTACAAAAATGTAATTATGATGGTTCCATCGAAGCTCTTAGTTGGTCTCCGTCAGGGAAAAAAATTGCTATTGCCATCCAAGAGATCATTTATATTTGGGATGTTATCCAAGGAAAAATAGTAGCAAAATGTTGCGGACATGAATGTTCTGTTACAGATTTGCATTGGTCTTCTGATGGAGATAAATTTGCTTCTGCTAGTGCTGATTATACGCTATGTATTTGGAATGGAGACACAGGTGAACGCATTGCCCAATGCATTGGGCATACCCATCTTGTTAGTTCAGTACGATGGGGAAGACATAGAGACAAAATAGCCTCTAGTAGCTGGGATAAAACCATATGTATTTGGAATAGCAATACAGGCAAGCTTTTGAAAATGTGTAAAAAGCACAGTAGTATTGTAACAGCCATCAGTTGGTGTCATAAATTGAATTATGTGGCTTCTGCCAGTGCGGACCATACTGTATGTATTTGGCAAGGAGTAACTGGTGAGCACTTTTATACCCTCAAGCACCCAGGGGCAATCGTTGCTTTTAGCTGGTCAAAAGATCAACATAAGTTGATTGTAGCCAGTAGGAACACCCTTTATGTTTGGGATGGCAAAACAGGTAAGCTCCTAGTAAAATGTCAAGCACACTTGGGTGATATAACGACTGTAGACTGTTCTTATGATGGAAAAAAATTTGCTTCTACCAGCGTGGACAAAACGGTCTGTATATGGAATATACAAGGGAAACTCATAAAAAAATACAAAGGGCATACTAAAGCTGTTAACTTTGTTAGTTGGTCAAGAGATGGTCTCCATATTGCTACAGTTAGTGATGACAAAAGTTTACGCATTTGGGATGCCGTTATAAAATTCCGCAAAAAACACCTGGAAGAAGTCAATACAATCAAGATTCTCTCATCGGACAACAACATTATAAAATCCATTAGTAAAGATAATATGCTCTGCCTTTGGGATAGAAAAACAGGAGAGTTAACAAAACATTATCAACCTACTTTGTATATCTCTACCGTCAGTAGGTATAAAAACAAAAAACTAGCTGTTGCTATAGAAAGTACCTTGCAAATTTGGGATCTTATTCTTGAAAAATACCTTTTTGAATGTAAGGGACACAGTGGTCGTATAAGATGTGTACAATGGTCTCATAATGAACATAAGGTTGCTTCCAGTGGTGAGGATAAAATCATATTTATTTGGAATGGAAACACAGATAACCCCCTGGCTCTATGCAAAGGTCATACTGCTACTGTTCTATCTCTCAGCTGGTCTAATGATGATAAAAAGCTTGCTTCTGGCAGTACTGATAAAACTGTGCGTATATGGAAAGGAACAAATGGTTATCTTCTTCATGTCTATCAGCATGTTAGTCCAGTAACTTCTGTTTGCTGGAATAACAGTGGCACTCAGATTACTACTGCTTCCAAAAATCATACTATCCATATTTGGGACAGTATCCAAGGTAACCTGCTTATGGTTTTCGGTTATTATGGACTTGTCTTGCAAGGAGCAAAATTTCAAAATGCCAATGGCATTTTGCCTATGCAACAAAAATTGATTCAACAACGAGGTGGACAATGTGATTCTTTTTTCCTTAAAAAACAATTGGATAAAGAACAAAAAGAGATGGAAAAAAATGCGAACTAAACTTTTTTTTGACATGTAGAATTGTTCTTTTTTTCATTTTAGAGTGGTTGTAAAACGGTCTAAAATTTAAAAATCATTTTGGTGTACAGATAGGAGAAGTATAAAAATTTTTAGGTAGGAAAAAGAGACAAAAACACAAAAAAGCATAAAACTTGCAGGAAACATTACTCATACAAATAATTGTTACTTGCGTGTAACACTTTGGAATGGTTTGCATGATTGATTTTAGTGACCCCACCGGGAATCGAACCCGGGACCTGCGGGTTAAAAGCCCGTCGCTCTACCAGCTGAGCTATGAGGTCATACAAGCAAATATAAAATCATATGGAAGTAAAAAAAAGTTTTTACTATTCTTTTATTTAAAAAAGAGTTTACCAACATTAGAAAGTATAAGCTTATTATGATGTGTTTGCATTTTTAATAGTGCGCATGGGGGGACTTGAACCCCCACGCCCGAAGAGCACTACCCCCTCAAGATAGCGTGTATACCAATTTCACCACATGCGCTTTTATAAAGTTATGCAAATATAATAGATAGGTTGCATAAGTCCCAACCTATCAAATAAAATCATACACAAGATTTTATCAAACCCAATAGAAAACCATTATCCATGTGTAAAAACCGCACAATAATGCACAAAAATTATTTTTATCTATATACTTTTTTATTCTCGTGCAAAAGAGAGCAAAAGAGCATAATCTCCCATATCTGCTTCGCGGAGTGCTTTTAAATAGGTTTCTCTAGGCTTTAGTTTAGACTTTCCCCAACTAAATGCTTTTTTCCCGAGTTTTTTTATCAAAATATCAGCAAATATTCTTGAATGGCGCCCATTCCCATTCACAAAAGGATGTATAAAAACCATACGATGTTTGCAACGTACAGCGATTTCATCCATACTGTACACGTTATATTGTAGCCAATATTTGACATCATCCAAGAGTTCACACAAAGAGGTAACAATAAGTTCCTTGCCAATGCCAATATTTTTATTTGTTTTTCGTAGAAATCCTGCCCATTTCCAAACCTCTTCGAACATTTTTTTGTGTAAATATTTTACAAATGAAAGTGTTAATATTTTTTCCACAGAAACATGTCTCTTTTCAAAAAAAATCAATACTTTTCCTATACTGTGTTGTTCCATTTCATTTAAGTCGGCGAGATTGGATACCCAAAAAGGAATAAGATCCTCTTTTTCATCATCATAAATAGGAGTTTCTCCTGTACCGTATTTGATGTTCAATCCCATAACGTGCTACTGATATTTTCTTCCAAATATTTTGCTGTACCTTCTATTTCTTTTGTGAGTGTTTTTTCGCAAACTTGTTGGTCTTCCAATATCATATTTTGGTGTGTACGCATCACTACTTCTTTTGCTTTAATATACGCTTTTTCTTTGATCATTTCTTCTAATGGTTTTTTAGGAACAAAAGCATATAATAAGTCCATATTCAACGCATTGGCTACTTGGTTAAGTTTTTTTAGGGTTATATTTTTGTGTTTTTCTCTTTGTTCAATAGCATAAATAGCTTGACTAGAAAGACCAAGTTTTGCTCCTAATTGCTTCAAGGAAATATTTAATGATCTACGTATGTAATTGATACAGCCATTGGGAAGATTTTTTTGTCCTTTGTATTTTTTGAGGGTTTGGTCTAGTTTTTTGACTATTCCTATTTGTTTGTTTTTGTACATAATATATTGATTTCAACCACTCAAATATAAATATATATTTTTGAAAAATCAATTTATATGCAAATATATGTATTGATTTTTTATATGTTTTTTAAATATATGTGTTGATATATATGTGTATTTATATATATATATGTTTATTTTTTGTAGGTTCTTTTGCTAGAAAACTAGCTTATTTGTATCCAATGCTTTTTGGTTTCACTTAACCAGTGTAGATACTTTTGTATAAGAGTGTTTTTTGGATTAGCAAGAGTTGGGTCTTTTAGTAATAACTTTTTCACACAATCTGTTACCGTTTCTATTAAAATACCATCTCTAGTAAGATCAACCTTAAAATTCACTACTCCACTCTGTGTCAAACCTGCTATATCGCCAGGCCCCCGCAATTGTAAGTCAAGATTGGCAATCTTAAAACCATCGCAAGTACCCACCATCGTTTCAATTCGTCTTTTACTTAAATATGGCAAATTTTTTTTTGTTACTAAAACACAATGAGGCTGATGTTCGCTACGTATCACACGTCCTCGCAATTGATGTAATTGTGCCAAACCAAAACACGTTGCATTTTGGATGATCATAACAGTTGCATTAGGTATGTTGACACCTACTTCAATCACCGTGGAGCAAACCAAAATTTTTGTTTCACCACAAACAAAACGCCTCATTTCATAAGCTTTATTTTCAGCTTTCATACGTCCATGTAAAATGCCACAAGGAACGCTAAAATGTTGACTGATGATTTGATAACCATCCATGACATTTTTATATGCACTATCTTTACTGTTTTCTGTGGATTCTACACGTGGATATACCACGTATATTTGACGTCCTTCATCTATTCTTTGTTGCATAAAAGCAAAAATGCGCTCCTGGTTTTCCTCTTGGACATGATAGGTTTTAACAGGTATTCGGTTGGGAGGTAGCTCATCAATAATGGATAAGTCTAAATGGCTATACAATGTCATAGCGAGCGTGCGTGGAATCGGTGTTGCGGTCATAATAAGAACATGAGGAACTGTTGCTTTTTCGTGTAGCCTTGCTCTTTGTGCTACGCCAAAACGATGTTGCTCATCAATGACAATAAGCCCAAGTTTATGAAATTGCACTACTTCCTCTAGCAGTGCATGCGTGCCAATAATAATGTGAATATTGCCCTCGCGTAGTTCTGCATGAATTTTTTTCCGCTGGTGGATTTTTGTAGATCCAGTAAGCAAAGCAATGTTTAAATGCAAGTTGCCTGCGTATTCCTGTAATGTTGCAAAGTGTTGTTGTGCAAGTATTTCTGTTGGTGCCATAAAAGCTACTTGTGCTTGATGTGCAATAGGTAATAACATGCCCATGAATGCCACTATCGTTTTTCCACTACCCACATCTCCCTGTAAAAGCCGGTGCATTTGCTTGCCACTCCTCATATCTCTATACATTGCTTTAACTACCTTCTTTTGTGCTTCCGTTAAAGAAAAAGGTAACGTTTCGTAGCACTCTTTTAATATTTTTGTATCAGAAAAAACAGCACATGTCTCTTTCAAATCCATTAACCCATGTTGATACCTTATAAAAAGTTGCATATAAAAAATTTCCTCAAACTTATACCGCTTTTGTGCACGTTCGATACACCCATGATCATCAGGAAAATGCATGTTGCTCAGTGCAGTTTTACGACTTACAAGATTGTATTTATCTAAAATACCTACAGGTAGATTCTCCTCTAATTCTGGTAATATTTCTGCCAATACATACCTTTGTAGCCTTGCTATTCCCCTAGTGTGCAAACCAAATTTAGTCAGTTGTTGCGTTGTGGTATAAATGGGTTGTAACCCACTTCCCTGTGCTTTTACCGTAGCAATAGACTGCAATTCTGGATGTACAATGACTATTTTTCGCTGGAATAACGTAGGTTTTCCCCATACTGCATACACCTGGTCATACATAAGATACCTTTGTATCCAATCAATACCATTAAACCAAACAAGCGATAAAACCCCTGTGGCATCCCGCAAGGTCGCTGTTAGTACTCTTCTTCCTTTTTTTGTCGTTAGACTCAAATTTTCCAGCTTTCCCCTTGTTTGCACAAAAGGCATTCTCGCTCTTATTTCCCTTATTGTATAAAATCGTGTACGATCTTCATAGCGAAAAGGAAAATGATGCACAAGATCACCATAAGTGTGTATTTGCAATTCCTTTTGTAACAGTGTTGCTTGTGATAAATGCAAGTTTTTAAGATGGACGATACTTTTATTCAAAATGTTCATAGCACTTTTTTGTATAACAAAAATAAATTGTATTTTTTATTTTTTATATTCTTTATAAACTTTTAACCAGGTTGCTTGCTTTATGCAGATTAATGTAGGATACTTGTTTTTTCTAAAATTGCCTCTTGAAAAATAGCATTTCTCAAAAATTTTTAACCCGTTAGTTGTTAGCAACATTTTAAGTGGAATACATGTATGCAATCTTGACTTTGAAGCATAAAAAATCCATCTATACCCTAACATCATAAAGAAAAAAAGCTATTATGTCACACAGACATTGCAAAAAAAAGTTTGCAACAACAACACGCAATAAGCTCTAGAAACCACAAAAACCCCTATATAGAAAAAACCCATTTTGAATTTAAACAATCTTTTTTTGATGTGGCATGTGGATTTGAACTACATAGGAATCCATCTTTTTGCAAGTCTAATAAAAAATAAGTTGCCATCACCAGCATCAGAATTTTGTTCATAAACATTAAAAAGCAAATGAAGCAATTTTCTTTTGACACTTGTAACATTCTCTTCAGATATAATATTATATAAATCAGAAGACTTATTTTTTGCTTCAAAAATCACTTGGAATATCAAAGAGCCAAAAAGAGCCCCAAGGTCCTGATACACCTCTTTAAGATCTATCTCTTGTATATATATACCTATTTCTTTAAAAGCGCATAGACAAACCAAACTAGTCAAAGCTACATATCGCACATTTTGGGGATTGTTTTTATCCTTTAAAACAGCAATAAGAGCTTGGATAACCCTCTTGTTTTCCTTGTTCGTTATATTCCCTAAATCTTTGGCAATGCTTATCCTTTCCTCTAAGCTCGTTGAGGAGCTTTGCAACCTCTCTATAGAGGTTTCCTCCGCTGTTAAATCCATTTGCTGTTGACCATACAAAGGATAGCATAAAACCATTAACACAACTGCAAAAAGTAATTTTTTTGATGTTGCCATATCAATTTTTTAAAAAACAATTAGCCCAAATATAGAAAAAAAAATGAACATACACCATGTAGCTGAATTGTTCATAATCCAACAAAACTTTTCAAAAGCACTATTTCCTCCTTCCATACGCTTGGTCCTTCTGGAGTTTCAAGATATTTAGGTAAATGATACGTATATTTTGACTGCATAAGATATTGAAAACAATCAAGGCCAATAGCACCTTTTCCCAGTGATGCATGACGATCTTTACGAGATCCTAAACCATGCACAGAGTCATTAAGGTGAAAAGCATACAAGTGTTCTAAACCAATAATTTTATCAAATCTAGCTAGAGTACGCTCCCAAGCCTCTGGTGTCCGTATATCATATCCTCCTGCAAAAATATGACAAGTGTCAATACAGACCCCAACAGATATCTTTTGATATGTATTTTGAATGATATAAGCAATATCTTCAAATTGGTTTCCTACATTTGAACCTTGTCCAGCCGTTGTTTCAATCAACAAACGAGGATAGTCTTTACACATCAAAAGACTTTCTACAACACGATCCAAGCAGTCCTGTCGACTACTTTGAAGCATAGAACCAGGATGAAAATTTAGATAATCGATATCCAATGCTTGACAACGTTTGACTTCTTCTTGCAAAGCAAGCCGACTTTTCATTAAATTTTCAGCATCAGGTGAACCTAAATTCATCAGATAACTAGCGTGGCTCATAAGCTGGCTGAACCCTGTCTCCTCTTTTGTTCTTTTAAAACACTCGATAGCTTCCATTGTCAGAGACTTGCCCTTCCATTGTCGCTGGTTTGCCGTAAAAAGCTGAACAGTATCTGCACCAATACCCACTCCTTCCAACAAAGCATTCCAAACACCACCACTTGCAGATGTGTGAGCACCCAGTACCCCCCTTTTTTTTTCCATGTAAAAATTTTATATATCTGTCACTTTTTTCTCTTTTGTATCAATATAAGGTGCAAGAAAGCGAATACTATACATCCATAGAAAACAAAAGAAAACAAGAATGCACATCAAAATAAACGATGCAGCCTGAATAGGTTTATCAGCTGTTGCTAAAGAAGACAGGCCAAGCACAAAAACATGGATGTAGCTAGACAGGCTTTTTCCTAAACGTGACCCCACCACATCTACCGCTCCTTTGCTTTTTTTACGCATATTAGCATCCAAGGCAATAAAAACGATTTCCTTACTAGCATCAAAAAAAATATACCGCACAAAAACAGCAATAACACCTTGGACAAAACCTAGCCATAGAAGGCATTTTATAGCTTGTTGCTCGTTGAGTCCCAAGACTTTCAATCCCCATCTATGATAGATATAACTCAACAAAAAAAAAGGAATACCAAGCACCATTACTGTAATAGGAGTGATGTAAGCATTCCATTTCCAACTAAACTTTCTCGAGATTCCCTGCGTGAGCAAAATACCCGCAACAATACATAGTATATTAACACATACAAGGCTAGAACTATGCCAAAAATCATGATTGGTAGGTATTTTTTTCGCATTTATTTTAATGTAGTTTTCATAAGTCGTATCAATGAGCGTAGTAGCAACAGCACAGCTCACAATCAAAAGCGTAGCCATCAAAAGGTAGCGATTGTTGATAATATGTTTCAAAGATTGAAAAAAAGACATAGTATTTTTAGCATGCACATTAAGTTGCCTGTTTTCCACCATTACACCTGGCTGGCTCACAATCCAATTGTACAAAAAGAGTACCATCAATAAAATAAGAATAACAATATAAGAAATAATCCGTGTGTTATTATAAACAATCATTTCACTTGTTTTGCGAATCATCTCATCAGATTTATTTTTCTCTATATACTTTCCCAAAACATACTTGCCCATAGAAGCTATAAGGCTACCTACACATCCTGCAATGATAAGCAGGTGATAAAGACGTTTCGCTTGCTCACGATTAAAAAGTTCATTGGCAATACCCCAGAAAAAAAGAATGATGAAAAATTGAGCAAAAAGTTCAGAAACGCAAAAAAAGATAGTTTTGATCCAGTATTTATAAACCAACAAATAATTCTGAACAGAAGGATAACCTTGCCAATACAGTTGTAAATGCGTTATATCCGGAGTGAGAGATGCATGAAAAGGCACAAGGACAAAAGCATATAAAGAAAGAAACCCAAGAAAAAAGAAAATGATACTATAAAAAAGTTTTTTAGGAGAAACACGGTTGCTAAGCATAGTGTATAAAGATATAATCACCAATGTTATAGGAAAAACAAAAGATTCCACATAAGGCACTTGCTTTGCATCATGGTCAACAGTAATGATATTTTTCTTTTGTAACTTCAAAAGAGTATAAGCAATAGAAAAAAGAAACTTGAAAAAACAAAGGATCATCACATTATTTTTTTCTTTTTTCCTAACAGGGAAAATAGTGTACCAAAAACCACTCCTAATTCGTTGTTGTAAAATCTGTTTATCCATTCGGAAAAAATATGTGATCATTAAGATGAGGCTAATTTACAAGATGTGTTGAAAAATGCAAAAAAACGAGGAATGATAACACATACTCTGCATTTCTCTCCTATTTTTTACAAAAAAAAACATGGTTGTTCAACCATTACCTAGCCTAAAAACTTTAGAGATAAAGATTTAAAGCATACATCTTACAAAGATGTAACAATAGAAGATGGGGTTTTTTAATACACCTTATAACCTTATTCATACAATCCACAAATAACTTAATACAACATAAAATGGCTATAGATATTGTAATTGTAGGAGCTATACCAAGAGTTGCTGCTCCAAAAGATACTATTGCTGCTGATGCCAAGAATGTTGTATGGCTATTAGAGGAGAAGAAAGATTTTTTTTCATTAGAATTAAACATCCCACAACCCGATAATAAAATAAGGGCGAAAATTGTTTTGATTATAATTGTTTTTAAAAATTTTAACATAAATATTTAGTTTATATTGTTTATAGGAGTTTTTTTATGAACCAATGGCGAATTTACACCGAAAAAAGAAGACTGGCAAATAATACGCCAAATGATAGCATAGCCAGAATCGCAAGGTTGGGCTTCGGATGTCGTAGACTCACCTATGGTAGCGCTTTATGCGAAAAAACGAATCATAACAAATACATACACATTTGTACCGATCTGTTACCATTTATGCTTCATTGTTCATTATTCACTATGCATCATTCGTTTTCTCGTTCATTTTTTAACTTATATGTCCAATGTGATTTTCAAGTATTTTTAACAACACCCTTTTACTTCTATGAGAAATTTCTTGTAGAGTTCTTTTTCCCTGAATCAAATGGGGTGAGTTTATCGAGAATTTTGTAAATTGCCCCTATATCACTTGAGTTTTAACATAAAAAAACAACATGAAATTAATTTCATATCTTAGATTTAGCACAACTAAAAATATAGGGAGGCACAATCTTACCTCAGTGATAAAAAACCATTATTTTTTGTTTTTCCAGTTTGTTTTTTTTATTTTGCCGTATCTTTGGCAGGATTTGGCCTCTTAGCTCAGTTGGCTAGAGCAGTTGACTCTTAATCAAAAGGTCCTGGGTTCAAATCCCAGAGGGGCCACACATACATAATTTAAAAATTTTGAAATGGTGAATAAATGCATAAAAAAGGTACAAGAAGTTTTTGCGCATGCGGGTAATGTATTACCACTTATGAAAGCAGGTGATATTGTCAATGTTCATGCTAAGGTAGTTGAAAAAAACAAGGAAAGAATACAGCAATTTCAAGGTAACGTAATCCAAATTCAAGGAGAGAAAAACCATCTCCGCAACATTACAGTAAGAATGTTAAGTGCAGGTGTCTATGTAGAACGCATTTTTCCTGTTCCTTCTCCTAATGTAGTAAAAATAGAAGTGGTGCGCCAAGCAAAAACAGGTAGAAAAAAACGTTTTGATCTACGTTATACCAAAGGTGATATTAAAACGAAAGTCAAATATAAAATATAGTGTATAGGCTTTTTTTTCAGTGCAAAAGTGTATATTAGTACAATGAGTACAAAAAAATTGTCTTGTGTAGAGTTGGTTTAGAGAGCTAGAAAGAGCATATAAAATTACTCCAATAGCAATCCTAGTTTTATTAAAACGTTAAAATTGATATATATGAAACTTTCGGAATTTAATTTTGAGCTTCCTAGTGAACTTATTGCCAAATATCCCCTAGAAAACAGAGACGATAGTCGTTTAATGGTTGTAGATCGTAGTAACGGTAATATAGAACATCATAATTTTCGTGATATTATTGATTTGTTGCGCCCAAATGACGTTTTGGTTGTCAACAATACAAAAGTAGCTCCTTGTTATTTAAAAGGTAAAAAAGACCGTACAAGCTCTAGCATTGGTGTTCTTCTATTAAATGAACTCAACACTCAACATCATTTGTGGGACGCTTGGATCGATCCTGCTCGTAAGATTCGCGTAGGAAATAAAATTTGTTTTAGCGATGTACTTATTGCTGAGGTTATTGACAATACAACTTCACGTGGGCGTACCATAAAATTTTCCTTTGATGGCGACAGTAATGCATTACATCAAATTTTTGCTCAAATAGGATCTCTTCCTGTTATCAAATCCCTGGAAAGACCTGCGGAAGCCATAGATAGAAATCGCTACCATACCATTTATGCAGAAATTTTCGGTTCTATTTCTCCTCCTTTTGCAGGATTTCATTTTACACCTTTTGTACTCAAATCTCTAGAATTAAAAGATGTACATATTGCACCATTGACCCTACATATAGGTGTGAATGCTTTTAATTCTGTAGAAGCTGAAAATTTTAATAAATACAAAATATATTCTGAATATTACAATATCCCCAAAGAGAGTGCTGAAGTTGTGAACAAAGCAAAGTCTACTCATAAAAGAGTTTGTGTAGTGGGAACTTCTACTTTAAAAGCTATCGAAAGTTCTATTTCTTACCGAAAAGATTTGCAGTATGGTAATGGCTGGACAAACAATCTTATTTGTCCTCCTTATCAATGCCAAATAGCAGATATGCTCATCATGAATTTTCCTCTTTACCGTTCTGTTGATTTTATCAATTTTCTTGCTTTTGCTGGGCCTGAACTTGCAATGGAAATTTGTGAGGTAGCCATTGAAGAAAGATATCGTTTTCATGTTTACGGAGATGCCTTACTCATGATATAAAGATTTATACTACTGTAGATAAAAACGAATTTCAGCAGGTATGCGCCGTAGTTGATGACGTAGCTTTTCAGCAACATATCTACGGAGAAGCCGATGATGCTTTTGCATTGTTTTTGTAAGAAACTCCTGTGGCATTTCATTTTCTAACCCTATTATACCAAGATAAACACTGACTATATCAAGATTGGCAGTCACTTCTAGAGAAGTGATACTCACAAAAGTATTGTTTTCTATAAGCGAGATATTTTGACGTATGTAATCTCCTATCGCTTGACTTAAAAGTTTTTCTATGCGTGTTTTTGTCATGTTTTTTAACTTTCTAACCCTGCAACCACTTCGATAATACCCTTGGTGATAGTTGCTTGTCGTAAGCGGTTGTAGGTAATATTGAGCTCTTTGAGCATATCGGAAGCATTTTCAGTTGCTTGGCTCATAGAGAGCATTCGTTGGCTTTGCTCTGCGAGTTGTGCTTTCAGTATTTTTTCAAAAAGTTGCAATGTGAGCAACCGGGGAAACACATGTGTTACAATATGGTCAGCATTAGGTTCCAGTATCATTTTTTCTTTTTTTGAAAATGTTTTTGGAAAAGGAATCATGGGAAACAATTGCTCTACGGTTGCTATTGTACCTTGGCTACGAGGCTGATAAATTAAAAATACACGGTCTGTATCTTTTAGGAAACAACTCGTTAAAAAACGCTGCAATTCGGCAACATTTTCAAATGTTGGATCTTGATGTAGATCTACATATGTATTTTCATAAGGGTAATTTTCTCTTTTTAAAAATTCATAGCCTTTTTTACCTATCGGCAAAAAAGATATTGCTGCTTTGGAGACTGTACTGTTGTATACTTCTTTGACTTTTTCAAAAATGGCATTGTTATAAGTGCCACATAATCCTTTGTCTGAAGTAAGAAGTACATATAGATATCGCTTGGCAGGACGTTCTGTAAAATAATCTTGCAAATAAGATGCATGCCATGTGTACTGCAATATATTTGTGAAAGATTCTATGCATAAATTGGTGTGCCTGTGCTTTTTTTTTGTTTTCTCTAACTTAGCAACAGCTACCATTTTCATTGCCTGAGTGATCTTCTGGATAGATTTGATCACTTGTAAACGATTTTGTAATTGTTTTTCTCTTCCCATAAATTTATTGTTAAAAGTGATGCTTTTATTTTGTGTTTAATTATGTTTGAAACAAACACAACACCACATACAAACCAAACGATCCAAGGAACAGGACCAGTCCCAATAACATACAAGCTTCAATAACGTTATCAGGGTTTTCTTTTAGCAGTTGGTGCAATGTATGTTTTTTTGATGAGGTTTCTTTGTCTTCTAGTCCCTTTTCTGTTTCTGGTTCCATTGTTGTCTGTAAAGTATTGTCTATCAATTGTAGCCAAGCTGCTTTTTCAGGGTCTGGATGTGTGAGGAAGTGGGTTTCTTTTGCATTGCGTTCATTGGTGATGGGCATAATGCCACAAAGTGCTTCCATATCTTTTTGCAGTTGTTCCTCATCCTTATTAAGCAATATATAAACCAAATAAGAATCTCCTGGTATTTGATTTTGTGTAGCGGGAATCAAATCTAACCATGTGTTACCTAAAGTAGCATAATGTAGTACTGTCTTTTTGCCTTGCATGTATTCCTCTACTTTCTCTAGTTTAATAGAGCATGTTATGTCATTGTTTTTGGATTCATATGCATGTAAAGGATTAAACAATATATAAGCTTTGTGTCTTTTTTCATTTATTGTTTCCGATATATCCAAATCCAATGCCAGCTTAATTTCTTCGTTTTTATGAAGGGTAGAAAAGGCCTCTGCTTTTATTAAATCAATTGTGCCATTGTTTACACTATAGTACAATGTGAGTCCAAAACCTGTATAGTTTGCATCTTCTATGAGTTTTTGTGTTTTATCCTTGAGTTGTTGTTGCAAATTTTCATCTTTTAACTCTATAGCAGTTATGTAGTTTATACCTTTTTCGATTTGTTCCTTCCTTGTTTTTATATCTGAGAAAATAACTTTTTTGTCTTTGAGCAACAAGTCTACCATCACTACTTGCCCACGATCATCTACTTTTTTACAGGCTTTTTTAATGTATGCTTCTGCGGTGTCCTGAGCAGTAGTGTTTAGGTTGTAAGCCTGGTTTAAATCTTTTGTGATCTCTGGATTTTCAGAGAGAACATAAACAATGTTGTCTTTATTTATGCCTGAGGCTTCGATGCAATGTTTAATTTCTTTACTGGTAAAGTTTTTTGTGCGTAGGCATTTATCTGTAAAAATGCTTTTTTTTCTTTTTTTATCGCTGATTTTAACAAAAGTGATGGAATAATCTGTTGGTAACTCTCCTAAATCAATATGATTTTGCAACTGATCAGGGTCTTTTCCTATAATGAGGAAGTATTGGCTAGTAATGTTTTGTTGTATGGAAGGCGTTTTGTTAAACATGAAAAAATAGAGCAAAAACGTTATGACTACAATGTATATAAGCCAATAACCAACGTGTTTTTTTTTCATGTTTTACTATCGTTTAAAGGTGCTATACTTTTATGTACAAGGTATATGGTTTTGCTTCCCAACTCTTAAAAAGAGAGCAATAAGGTTACAATAATACGTTTTTTAATGTGTTTTTACAACTTTATTTACTTTAAAGAACCTCGTGAACTCTATTCCTTTTTTTAGACACTTTTTTCACGCATTTTGCACCTTACATACCAAGTTATTTTTTTGTGGTTTTTTATCATTCACAAATGTGTTGTATATTGCCTAAGCTTAGGGATTTTTTATAAAAGTGCTATGGTTGCTGTATCATATCAAACAGAATATTTTAATTAAAATGAGAAGAAAAACAAGCATTGCTGTCATTTTATTCATCGTCGTGGTTAGCGTGTGCATAGGCATAGGTTTTTTTTATTACTATAATGAAAATAAAGAAAATGAAGCAAAACGCATCTATAATACTATGGTGACAGAAGGACGTCACTCTCGTGAAGATTTACTGCGTTTTGTTGGTAAATATCCCAAAGCACAAGTGAGCAAAACAGTACAGTATCGTATAGGAAAGATCTACCTAGAGGAAAAAGCATACAAAAAAGCAATTGATGCTTTTAAAAAATCTGGCAAACTGCCTAGCATTGAAATAGAAGCAGAACGTTTATATGCCATTAGCCTTTGCTATTTTGAGCTAAATGAATACGAAAAAGCACTTTCCTTTATTAAAAGCATTATAGATGACATGCATTTTACTGCGTTTAGATATATCGAGCATATGCTAAATATCTATGAAGAACGTAAAAAAAATATTTCAGATTCCTCCACAAAAAAAGAAATGATAGAAAAACAATTGTCGATGGTACTTTCCTCTCTTGAAGACTATAAAAATGATAATAAACGGACAAAAGATTACAAAGATATATTAGTATGGAAAATAAAACTTGAAAAAGAATTAAAATCAATGGATGCCTAACTCTAGGTATCAACATACTTTACAACTATTTGTAATCGAAATGTACACTACGAAACAAAAAATGATACCAACTATTTTCAACTTCGTGCAAATTCAATTAGATTTGCGTCTACTTTACTAAATTTATAAAATATGTTGAACAAAGGTATCATTACTCGAATTATAGGCCCTATTATTGATGTTCAGTTTGATACTACCCAGGGATGTCGTTTACCCGAATTGCTACACGCTTTAATAGTAGAAAAAACAACAGGAGAACAGATAGTGTTGGAATGTGCTCAACATCTTGGGCAAGATAGTGTACGTACCATTGCCATGGAAAATACAGATGGACTCTCCCGAGGTATGGAAGTAATAGATCAAGGAAATCCCATCAGTGTTCCCGTAGGTGAAGAAATACGTGGCCGTTTGTTCAATGTAATAGGAGAGCCTATTGATGGTCTTACCTTACCCAAAAAGCTCCAACGAAAAATTATCCACCAACCCGCTCCTTCTTTTGATTCTTTGGCTACTCAATCTGAGATTTTGACCACAGGCATCAAAGTTATTGACCTCTTAGCACCTTATGTCAAAGGAGGTAAAATCGGACTTTTTGGTGGTGCTGGTGTTGGTAAGACCGTTCTTATCATGGAAATTATCAACAATGTAGCCAAAGCATATAAAGGAATTTCCGTTTTTGCAGGAGTAGGGGAAAGAACACGAGAAGGCAATGATTTTTTGCGTGAAATGATTGAATCTGGCGTTATTGATTATGGTAAAGCATTTAAAGAATCAATGAAAAAAGGAGATTGGGATCTCTCTAAAGTAGATTATAAAGCACTGGAAAACTCTAAAGCAACCATGGTTTTTGGACAGATGAATGAATCTCCAGGAGCACGCGCACGTGTGGCTTTAACAGGGCTTACCATTGCAGAATACTTCCGAGATAGAACCGAAGGCACCACCGGAAACAACGTCCTCTTTCTCATTGACAATATTTTTCGCTTTACACAAGCAGGGGCAGAAATCTCTTCCCTTTTAGGACGCATCCCTTCAGCCGTAGGCTATCAACCTACTTTAGCCACAGAAATGGGAAGGTTACAAGAACGTATTGCCTCACTCAAAACAGGTTCCATCACCTCTATCCAAGCTGTTTATGTACCTGCTGACGACCTTACAGACCCAGCTCCTGCAACGCTTTTCTCCCACTTAGATGCTACGACTGTCTTGTCTAGAAAAATTGCTTCTTTAGGTATTTTCCCAGCCGTTGACGCTTTGGATTCATCTTCACGTATTTTAAACCCTAGCATATTAGGAGAAGAACACTACCATTGCGCACAAAATGTAAAAATGATCTTACAACGCTATCAAGAGCTACAAGACATCATTGCCATTCTAGGCATGGACGAGCTTTCCGAAGAAGATAAGCTTCTTGTTGCACGTGCACGTAAAGTACAACGCTTTTTATCTCAACCCTTTTTCGTAGCAGAACAGTTTACAGGACTACCTGGTGCTTATGTAAAATTAGAAGATACAATCAAAGGCTTCAATAAAATTATCCAAGGAGAAGTAGATCATCTACCTGAAGTTGCCTTTAACTTAGTAGGAACCATTGAAGAAGCCATTGCAAAAGGAGAAACCCTAGAAAAATCCTTGTAGAAAAAACATGCATAACATAGATCATTTTTTGTGCTATAACCACTTTTTTATTTTTAAATTTTCCAAGAACCTACATGTCTCACAAAAAAAAATTGTAGATCTTGTAGAATCAGTTTTCTTTTTATGCATCTTTCTATTTTCTGTTCTGTGTTTATTTTTAGCAAAATTATGGAAATTTCTAATATGTGAAATGTGGGTAAAAAATAGCATAGGCGTCCGGGCTCTAGCATAGTAGCGGAGCTACGTGCTAGAGCCCGGACGCACGAAAGCAACGAAGGGTGTAATGGGGGAAGGTCATACATTGTGTGGAAAATACAATTTCATTAAACAACTGCATTGTTTTTTCCATCATTTGATTTTTTCATGATAAAAATGTATAATCAGATATTTAGTTTATTTATTTTATTCTTTATATCATGGCAATACAAAAACGTATCTGGCTTTTAATCAAAATACTGCTCGTAATATCATTCCCATTACATGCTGCAGCACTTAACAACCAGTCCGAAAAACCAGTTATCACTTCGTTTTCAGAAAATAACTATCCGCAAGTCATAGACTATACCTCTTTCCATAGTAAAAAACCCATTGACAATACAGTAAATCCAAAAAATCTGAAAAAAGTAAATTTGCCAAACGATTTAAATAGGTTGCATACCCTTGCAAATAAAAAAGAACAAAAAAAGCATGTACTCATGAACGTGATATTGAGCAATACGCCTATTGCCAAAAAAAACACCAAAAAAGAGCAACAATCATATCAAGAGGAAAAAGAGGGAACTTGCAATGATCAACAACAAAAAAACAACCACCAGGCAACATCTATTTATAAAAAATATATTTTAGCATCCACAGGTTTACTCAATAACAATGCACATAAAACTGCCCACAAACTGTTTTATCACATCATCCAAACCCAACCCTCCCATATCATTCCCACACTTTTGCAGTGGCTATATATCAGCAAAGAAAAGCATGTAATAGAACTATCCATTAACGTACCCATTTGTCCATCCTGTCAATATTTACTCAAAGAAATAGTGGGACACACCCAAGAGGTAACTGCCAACGAAACAGGTTGCCAAAAACAGACTTATGACTGGAAAAAAATACCCTTGCTCGCCAAAAAATACCTTAAGCATTCCATACACAATGATTTTTCTGCCCTTACACTCCATAATCTCGGAAATGCATATTACACCGAAGGAAACTATGCAGACGCAATGAACACATACAAAAAAGCATTAAAAATTTATGAAAACACCTTAGGAAAAGACCATCCTGATTATGCTACAACCCTCAATAATCTTGGAAATATATACTATGCCCAAGGCAACTGGCAAGAGGCTATCAATATTTACCAACAAACGTTAAAAATTTCTGAAAAAACCCTAGGAAAAAAACATCCTGACTATGCTACAACCCTCAATAATCTCGGGTTGCTATATGATGCCCAAGGAAAGCATCGAGTCGCAATAACCACCT
This sequence comes from uncultured Bacteroidota bacterium, assembly GCA_942492555.1. Classification (GTDB taxonomy): domain Bacteria; phylum Bacteroidota; class Bacteroidia; order Cytophagales; family Amoebophilaceae; genus JBCCVH01. The sequence goes on from CALOEX010000003.1 coordinate 271,327, forward strand.
ATCAACAAGCATTGCAAATTTATGCAAAAACCATAGGAAAAAACCATCCTGGATATACCATCACCCTCAATAACCTCGGTGATACGTATAAAGTCCAAGGAAAATGGCAAAACGCTATCAACACATACAAAGAAGTACTACAAACCTTAGAAAAAACCATAGGCAAAGAAAATGTTGCCTATGCTACCACACTCAATAATCTTGCTGGTATATATGACACCCAAGGAAAGTTGCATGCCACGATTGATACCTACAACCAAGTACTACAAATTGAAGAAAAAATAATAGGAAAGGACCATCCTGAATATGCGAATACCCTCAATAATATCGGAGTGCTATATGACGAACAAGAAAAATTTCAAGAAGCCATCACCATGTATAACCAAGCATTGCAAATCAAAGAAAAAACCCTAGGCAAAAACCACCCTTCTACCAAAATAACAAAAGACAATCTAACAGAGTGCCAAACAGAGATAGCATCTACCCCATCGTTACAAAAAGATGAAAAAAAACAAGAAAAAAATACGTGATCTACCATGATATAAAAAAATAAAAAATTTTTTGGGTGGTTTTTTCTTATGCTCTTATTACTTTTCCCCTGTATTTTTCATATATTGATATCATGGTTAAAACACTACAAGAACATCAAGTTGTCATACAAGCATGCAAAAATCTTTTTGAAGCCAAAAATAAAGATTATGATACAGCCTGGCGCATCATGCGATTACCCTCCTGCACCGATCAAATTTTGATCAAAGCAAAGAGAATTCGATCAATCCAAGAAAGAGGCACACAAAAAATTAGCGATAGCATCAACAATGAATTAATAGGCATTATCAACTATGCTGTAATCGCTTTAATACAGATTCGCCTTGCCAATAGTGTAAAGCTTGAAGTTCCCTATGATGAGCTTTCTACACTTTATGATATGTGTATAGAAGAAGTGCAAGATCTTTTGCAAAATAAAAATCACGATTATGATGAAGTTTGGCGTGAAATGCGCACAAGTTCTCTTATTGATATTATTTTGATGAAATTGTTTCGTATTAAAAAAATTGAAGATAATAGTGGCATAACAATTGTTTCTGAAGGAGTGAAAGCAAACTATCAAGATATTATCAACTATGCGGTTTTTGCTTTAATACAACGTGGCTTTTGTATTGAAAATACTAAAAGTTAACCCAATGATGATACGCAAAAATAAACGCTTTGCAACACTTTTTTCCTATTATTCGTTAAACTCTTGTAAAAAATTAAGGGCTGGCACATGAAATTCATTCTTGAAAGATCTTTTAACAGTTCTTTTGATCCCCCAATATTAAATCTCCATTCGCATTCTTTCAAAAAAAGATAAAAGTTTTTTTTAGGGATTCCGTTGAACTTTCTCAGGTGGGGTTTTGCCTGGTTTTAAAGGTTTTCTAAGCCATTAATAGGGTTTTGTTTTTTTGCAAAATTAAAAATAGATGTTTATATATAAGTATGAACATATTATATATTATAATTTTCACTACCCCGAGCTTCATAAGCATACTGTTCACTACCTTAAGCTACTTCTTCATAGAAAGAAAAAACCTAAAATATCAAAAAGGAAACAAGACCACACCTTTTGAAAAGCAAATGCCTTTTATACCTTTCACCTCCATACCCCCTATACAAAAAACCACCAACCCTACAGCCGGCGACCCAGATGATGATGAACGAAGAGAAGGAGAAGAAAGAGCAGAAGGTCAAACACACTCCACCTCTAAGGGCAAACCAAGCAAAGCATGGCTCCTCAAATTTTCTCGCATCAACGTAGGAGAAGAACCCAAAGGCAAAAAAAAGCAAAGTGACACCCCTACAGAGCATACACTAAACCAAAAGAAACTATTCCGCACATTCATCATCGTTTACTACATCGCAAAGCACCTCAAAAACAAACAAAGAACAAAAAATACCAAAAAAAGAAAAAGCACAAACACTACAAAGTACGCAAGCATCCGCAACTCATATCGATATGAAATAGACCAAAGCCAAAACAACGCAACCCCGTATAGCATTTTGTGGCACATCACCATTGACCATAAACAAGTAGCAACCTATATCCAAAAAATGAGAGGATCACCTACATGCTTTAAAGAAGTACAAAGCCATAGCACCTTTCCTCCATGGCTTCTGCAAAACACAACGTTTATAACACTGATGCATGGCATCCTAAAACCAGAAGATTTTACAATCAGATAGACATAGTCTAGAGGGAGAAGTTTTGCGTTGCAATGTGCTGACGTCTGTTTTTTACCTAAACAAGCCAACATTAATTGTATTTAAGCATCTAAATTTCCTTTCTTACACACAATATATGACCTTCCCAGCAATACCCTGTGTAAACCCTATCTCCTCTCTTTAAAATACCAAAAACTAACACTTTCCCTTTTGTACCCCACCTCTTTTTCCTTTGTGATGTCCTCTAAAATAACGCTCATCAACTTCTATTTTGCCATCAAATTTTTCAGCTCTTTGATGTTATTTTTTAGCTATTTTTTCTCGCAGTTTGTGGTAGAATTTTGTAGCTGTATTTTTATGCACTGAAATTAACTCGTCTAGAGGACGTGCAGGCGTCCCTGCAATAAAGTGTTTTATTAGTTTTTTTGCTTGATTTTATTAATTTTGCAATACTTTAAATGCATGATTTTGCACACAATTTATCGATTATTGTGTGCCAGTCCTAAAAGTTATTATTATGGACTTAAAACAACCTATTATTCACAAATGCCACCTATGAAAAACAAAAAGCCAACATCACACTTTTTCAAAAAAACCTCTTACCTACTTTTTCTACTACTCCCTACCCTCCATGCCACCACAAACACTACCTCACAAGAAGAGAAAGATCTAGAAATTTTCAAGATTAGAGCAGAAATCTATAATCTTCAAGAAGATTTTAAAAATGAACATAACGTATTGCAAGCAATAAGCAAACTCCTACTACAAAAATCAGGGAAAAACCATCCGGACTACGCCACATCCCTCAATAACATCGCCAACAACCAATACAATCAAGGAAAATTAGACGAAGCACTTACAAAATACACAGAAGCACTCCAGATCTACAAAAAAAAAGTCGGTTGGAAAACACGTGCTTATGCCACTGTACTCAATAATATGGGAAAAATCTATCAAGCACAAAACAATCTCCAAGATGCTTGTACATCATTTACACATGCCATAGAAATTTATCAGCAACAACAAGAAAAACCCCACTCCGATATTATCATTGTCCTCAACAACCTCAAAAACATCGGGCAACTCTATCAATCAAGAGGAAATTGGGAAAAAGCCCTCAACATTTTTATAAATGTCCTTAAAAACCAAGTAGCAAACAAAGAAAAAAACACCCCAAATTATGCTGATACTCTCAACAACATTGGCGACATCTACATCCACCAAGGAAAATTGGAAGAAGCCAACACAGTGATTATCACAGCAGCCAATATCTATGTAAAAACAACAGGAAAAGAGACTCTTGCATACGCAAAAACCTGCAATAACCTTGGTAACGTACTTTACGTGCAAGGAAAACTACAAGATGCACTCAAAACCTATAAAAACGCATTAAAAATTTACGAAAAAAACATGCAGACTCCAAATGCTCAATATATCAACATTCTACACAATATGGGTGTCATATATTACAGCCAAGGACAACTACAAAATGCCCTCAACACCTTTACCTCTGTTTTGAGTATGTATGAAAAAATAGAGCCTAAACAGTATGCTGATTACGCAAAAATATATAATAACATCGGTAATATTCATTACACCGAAAAAAGGCTAGATGAAGCTCTTAATACTTATAATAAAGCATTGAAAGCATATGAAAAAACAACCGGAAAAGAACACCCTGAATATGCCAAAACACTTAATAACATGGGATTGGTATATACGGACCAACAAAAATATCAAACAGCCCTTAACACTTTTGAACAAGCTCTGAATACCTATCAAAAAACAACCGGGAAAGAACACCCTGAATATGCCAAAACACTTAATAACATAGGACTAGTATATTTTGAGAAACAAAAATATCAAACAGCCCTTAACACTTTTGAACAAGCTCTGAATACCTATCAAAAAACAACCGGAAAAGAACACCCTGAATATGCCAAAACACTTAATAACATGGGATTGGTATATACGGACCAACAAAAATATCAAACAGCCCTTAACACTTTTGAACAAGCTCTGAATACCTATCAAAAAACAACCGGGAAAGAACACCCTGAATATGCCAAAACACTTAATAACATAGGACTAGTATATTTTGAGAAACAAAAATATCAAACAGCCCTTAACACTTTTGAACAAGCTCTGAATACCTATCAAAAAACAATAGGCACAGCACATCCTGAATATGCCAGAACACTTAATAACATCAATTATGTATATCAAAAACAAAACACATTACAACAAGTAATCAACATTTCCAACAACCTCCAAAACAACATCATACAAAAAAACAAAAACCAAACTTCTTCAAAAAAAGAAAAAAACATATAGCCCAATTCATTTTTTTCCACTCTTTTTAGTGATGTAAACAATAGAGTTGTAGTAAATAAGAAAAAAGACAAAAAACCAACTTTTCCAGTGTTATAGAAAAATTAAAAAAGAATTCTTTACTAGGCAGATTTGCTTCTTTTAGTTGAGAGCAGTTTATGAAAAAAACTACCTCAAACCAACCATAATCAAAGAAAAGACCCTATAATTGGCCATGGTTGTCATGAATAAAAATTTTTTTGTTGAAGTGGTCTTTCCTACAAGCCATCGACCTTTTATCTATAAAGTTGCTAATGCCCATGCCTATCTTGGACATCGTGTAGTTGCACCTTTGCAAAAAAAACTCTCAATAGGTATACTCTGGAGAGTTCTAGATGAAAAAGATGAGACGTATCATGTTAAAAACATTGTGTGCATACTGGATAAAAAACCTGTTTGTAACTCTGTACAACGCTCTTTATTATCCTGGATAGCAACATACTATATGTGTTCCATCAACAGAGTAGTACGCATGGCTTTACAACAGGTAAAACATCTATACAAAATCTGCATTTTTTTATCAGAAGAAGCAAATACGAACCTGCAACTACCTGCCATATACCATAAACTGTTGGAAGTATTGCATACTCAACATCATCTTAGCTGGCAAGAAGTTGAGGAAATGGTAGGAAAAGAACAGGTCCTCACTATACTAGAAGATCTTTTAACAAAAAAAATCATTCATATAACAAAGCCTTTAGCACCTTCTACCTGGCATGTATCTGTGTCTTTACAGCATGGATATACCTGGGAACAAGCACAAGAAAAAGTTGCAACAAAAAAACAAAAAGAGCTTCTTATAGCTTTTCAAACACTTGTGATATCACAGCAAAAAAGATGGATACCCCTAGTACAATTAAAGAAATATGCCAGTCTTGCCATCATTAATAAATGGGTTACCTTAGGAATATGCACAAAATCAAAAAGGTTATTTGCTCTAGCAGACATGGAGACACAGACAAATAAATTAGGGATAAATTGTACACAAAAGGTAGCCTCTGTTGCACCATGTCTACAACATGAGGAAATAAATAAGCTATGGTCAAACAAACAAATGGTATTGGTAGCGGGAAGAGGAATAATGGAAGATCCAGATTGGCTATGGAGGTTCTTTGTAGAAGTTGTGCCTATAGAAGGACAAGGGTTGTGTTTAGTGCCTGAGCTAACGGGGGAAATATGTCGCTTTTTTGAGGATAAAGGTGATGCGATTGCTTTGTATGATGTCTCTTTAACAGAAAAGGAACGGTCTGATATATGGTATGGTGTGCTTACAAAACGCATTCGCTATGTAGTGGGGACACGGATGTCTATTTTTTTGCCTTTTCAGGCATTAAAGTACGTTTTTATTTCTCAGGAACATCATCAAAAATATTGCTTAGAAAATGTTTTTCCTTATTTTCATGCTCGTAACACCACTATGATGCTCGCACAGTACCATGAAGCAAAAACTTTGCTCACAGCATGCGTGCCGAGTGTAGAGAGCTACTATCATGCACGTACTGGCAAGTATGGATATCTGTATTGGTCTGGAACTCCTTTGCCTGGAAAAACTTTGCGCATTGTTCCTAACAAAGATAATAGAGAAGGACACCATGTTCTTTTATGTGAACTTATTTGCGATAAAATTACAGAGGTTCTTGCTTCCAAAAAACCTGTTGTTGTTCTCACGCAAAGAAAAGGGTATGCAACCTATCATTTTTGTAGTGCATGCCATTGGCTTGCCTCTTGTCCTACTTGTAGAATATCGCTAACGTTTTATCAAAAAGAAGGTCTTGTATGTCATTATTGTGGATATCGGAGTAGCTTTTTTGAGGCTTGCCCCGATTGTAAATCAGTGGTATTAAAACAAGGAGGAGCAGGGGTAGAACAACTGGCGGAATTTTTATCCATTCGTTTTCCTAGCAAAAAAGTAAAGATGGTGACAACAATAAAAAATCAGCAAACATATGAGGAGATAGCAGGTGTTTCCCAGGAGGAACATGTGGATATTGTAGTGGGATTACCCGGGATGCTTAAAGTATTACCTACACAACAAAAGGGATTTGTGGTTATTTCTGATGTGGACCGCTGGGTGCGTATGTCGGATTTTCGTGCTCAAGAGAAGTGTTTGCAGTTTTTTGAGCAACTTGTGCGTAGCACAAAGGGTGTTCGTGATGAAGTGTGGTATCAAACAAATGATTGGCACCAGGGGGTTGTACATGAGGTGGTAGGCTGTTTGTGGCGTGATAATTTGGAAGGTTTCTATGAGAAATTGCTACAGGAGCGTGCTTTATCTCATTATCCTCCTTATACAAAAATTTTAAGAGTTGTGTTGTCGTGCAAAAATGATGAAGTTTTGTGTGCTTTTGAAAATTTTTTAGCAGGTGAGTTACCAGTAGATTGTTTATGGTACATACAACCGACTACTTTGCATAGAGGAGTTTTTAAACGTACTGTATGGTTTAAAATACATCGGCATCACATATACGCTTATTTGCAACAGATGGTGCAAATAATGCAAACATGTTTATCACTACCTGTTTACAAACAGATCAAAGCTATATTTGCTTTTGATTGACCATATTACAATATAGTTTCGTATTTATCTTTGTTGTACCTTTTTGGCTGTTGTTCCTATAACTTTTTTGAAAATACGACAGAAGTACGCAAAATCTGTAATACCTACTTCCTTGCATACATCTTGTATTTTTTTGTTGGTTGTAGTAATAATCTCTACTGCTTTATTCAAACGAATTGTCTTAATATATTCCTGCAATTTCATGTGCGTGGTCTTTTTAAAAAATTGACCGATGTATTCTCGTGAAAGATCCACGTGTTTAGCAATCTCTTCATTGGATAGCTTTTCGTACAAATGGTTTGTTACATAGCTAAATATATTCACAAGACGAGCATCTGCTAACCCTTCTATTTTGAAGCCGATTTTTTGTAAAAACATCTTTTTATCAACTATATAGCGTAAAATATTAATGATTAAGCTAATGAGGTTGCTATTCAGCAATTGAATTTTTCCTAGCTGATTATTTTTATTTTCTTCTAAAATTTTTTGGATCATTAGATGCATTACTTCATTTCCTTCTATTTCAAAAATGGGTATCTCTATGAAAGAGAAAAAGTCTATAGCATTATATGCTTCAACATTAAAGTCAATGATGGTGATAATGGTATCCGCTCCAGCAAAAGCATTAGCTTTATCGACTACTTGTAAATAGTTGTTAATATCTTTATCTGTGTCTTCTTTATTTATTATAGCAATGGGCTGTGCTCCATATGTAACATTGGCTACAGTTGTTGCTGGGATAAAGTAGATCTGATTAGGATGTAATAACATATTGCTATTTGGTGTCGTAATAGATGCTTTTCCCCGATGCAAAATCATGAGTCGGTTATGTTGGTGTTTTTCTTGTTGCAACATAACAGGCTTAAGTACCTGTATGTTTTCTGCTTTAATAAAATTCATTTTTAAAGCATTTATTACTTTTTCGAAAGTGTTATTTCCTGTCATAATAGTATTGTTTAAACTAAACTAAAATTTTTTACTCATTTATTTCAAATATAAATGGGGCAAATATCTTGTTTTAAAATAAAAATAACAAATTTTGCCAAAATTATTATAGATGTATTAAAATTATGCAAAATAAAGCCAGCTAGGTTATATAATATGAAGCTCTTGAGAGCATCTATTCTATAGATAATAAAAAAATTTCTTTTTGAAAGTATTTAGCAAAAATTTTGCGTTCGACTACTTTATTTTATGCAACAGTATGCCTTTCTATACATATTTTTGTTTAAATATATGTGTCCTATAAGAAAAAATCAATATTAACTAACATATACCACTAAAAAAACAGACTATTGGTAGTGTATGCGCCAATTTTCATTGCTTTTCGCAATTTTTGTATATATTTGTATATATGTTTTTATAGTGTTACGACATCAAATATACTTACTAATTGTCAATCATGAAAAGAAAACAATGCTTTTACACAGCACTATTATGTGTTATTGTACCCTTCATCAGACCTACAATGGCTATTACAGATTCCAGTTTGGACAATGAAACATTATACACCTTTACACCTCAAGGTTGGAAAGATACATTATTTGTCCATTTTTGTTGTACAGAGAGTGCAGGGTGGCAAACTAACGTAAAAAATAGTGGAAAAACTTGCTATCTGTATCAAGATAGCACAACTTTCAACAATCAAAAGTTAAACCCAAAAAACGAAGAAATAGATAGGGAAATGTCTACTAAACTAACCGCCCAATTGGGATGGTTGCACTTTTTTTACAAAAATGTAAAAGTAAATGTACAAACCGAAATTATTACACTAGAAGCACGCCCTGAGCGTATTGTATCTTTGTATATCTTGCTAACATCCTTTTTTTTTCTATGTCTCTATAAAAGTATACGATATACAATATCTTTAAACAAGCATTAAAAAGGAACAGAAATTTTTTCAGGAATCTATTATCTATGGAGCATCAATAAGCTGATCTAATACACCATGGATAAATTGGTGACTTTGAGGAGTGCTATACGTTTTTGCCATTTCTACATACTCATTGATAATCACAGATTTGGGCGTTGATAACAAACCTTCGGCAAGCCCCATTTTGATCAGTATACAATCCAGCAAAAAAGCACGATCAATAGACCAGTGATGTATTTTTTCCGCCAAGAGTTGCTCAATATTACAATCTTTTTCCAAGACAAGCCCAACTAGTTTTTGATAGAAATTACGCTCTTTTGCAAAGATGTTATCTGCATGCAACATCTGGAATGCCTCTTCATTTTTACGAGGGAAATGCCTAATAAAAGCAAAGAGTAAAGACTTAAAAAGCTCTTTATAGATTTCCCATTCCATAAAATTTCTTTCTATTAAAGATTGTATCGAGTCATTGTCAAAAGCAACTTTACATAGCCTCTCCACTAGAGCAGTATCTTTTTTCATGTCATCATGCCTCTCTTCATTCTTGTAGTTTTTTACAGATTTGTTTTGACTGATATGCTCATAATAACATACTTGTAATGTCCCTTTGTCTAAAGGTTCAGTATGATAGCGGTGTACCAAGGTCTGGAAAAAAGCATTGTTGCGTAATTGGCTGAACCAGGTGTTCTGGTTGAGATGACTCTTTGCAGGAATGTGTGCCTCATTGTTTTCCTCTTCATCCATATCTGCCCAAAAAAGCAACATTTGTAGCAATTGTATATGGGTTGTTTGCAAGCTACGGATATCCTTTGAAAAATTTTCTCCATGAAAATTTTTCAAATTTGGGTTTTCTGCCAGCATTGCCTTCTGTTTAACGTAAAAAGCATAAAGCCCTTGCATGGCTTTAATACGTAGCATTCTGCGTGTAAACATACAACTAAAAAGTAAAAGAACATCAAAAACCTCCACTCTATTATAGAACCTCTATAAAAAAGGGAGACTGGTGGGTCTCGAACCCACGACCTCTGGAACCACAACCCAGTGCTCTGCCAGCTGAGCTACAATCTCCATTTCAAAGAACGAATGTAGGTATTTTTGAGGAAAAAAAACAATTTATCAACAAACTTAACGTCTTCTTTTGCTATGTAACCAAAGATATCCAAGGTATTAAAATTTTCAAATTGCATAAAAGTAAAAAAAACTATATATATAACATATAACATGTATCTTTTTCCTTGTTTTATGATACGTAAAAAAAATAGGTTTATAATAAGTGTTTTTTTATTTTGTGCAATTTGTCTAGGACACAATGTTACTACTGTTGCAAAAAATAAAATAGATTCTACAACACAAGTAAAATCAAAAGAAAAACACGTACCTGTAAATAAAACTATCCAAATTCTTTTGAAAACAGTAGAAACACACCTATGGAAAAAAATCGTCCCTAAAATTTTCATAAACCTTATTATAAGTATAATATTATCTTTTGTACTCGCCTATATTTATAAACAACCAATACTCTTCTTTATTGTTCTCTGTGTGTATACCACCATACTTGTCACCTGGTATTTTATAACAAAATACATCGTCTTGTTGCCCCCTAAAATTAAAAAAAACGTACTTCAGCTTCAGGAGCCGTATTCCCTAGCAAATGGTTTAGACAAAAACCCTAAAATTGTTTATTATAAATCATTTGATGGCACAGTCTTAGGAGGTCTTTATCATGAAAAAAAACGCATAGAGAAAAACAAAAATATGGATACCCGCCAAGTGATGCTTATCTACCATGGTAGCAATACAGAACCCTTTAGGATGTATGATTGGATGCAGGATTTTGGGGAAAAAAATAATTGTGATATAGTTGTTGCCTCCTATCGAGGCTTTGGATTTAGCGAAGGTAGATTAGCAAAAGAATATGATTTTTATAAAGATGTTATTGCTGCCTACCACTGTCTTTTACACGTTGGTTATAAAGAAGAAAATATTACTGTCATGGGCATTTCTTTAGGGACAGTAGCAGCCTCTTGGCTTGGTGCTTTTTTTAAGCCGAGAAGACTGATTTTAAAGTCACCATTCCCAAAACTTGATGCAATAGTCATTGATAAAATGTGTGAGTGGTTTTACTTACCCTATTGGATTTCTAAGTTAATGGTTGATTCTATCTTTTTCTTTTCTTTCAATACTGAAATCATATTGAATCGAATCAGCATGCCTACTTTAATAATTTACAGTGAAAAAGACCGAGTAGTTCCCTGTACACATACACAAGAATATATGAAGAAGCTATCTGAAGCTAAAAACATAGAGGTTGAGGTATTTATTTATGAAGGAAAACATAGGGATAGTCCTCAATCTATAGATAATAGATTGACACAATTCATGAAACAACTCTGATGTGGAGAGTTATGAAATGTGAAAAAAAGAGATGTTTTATGAAAAACATGATAAAAAGAAACAGCAAGTCAGATGCAAACAGTTCTATAAAGAAATATTCCAGCCACACCTTCCGGTACGGCTACCTTGTTACAACTTAACCCCAGTTATTGGTTTAACCTTAAACAGCTCCTTTTACGGTCACTGTCTTTAGGTCCCCCCAACTTCCATGGCTTGATGGGCAGTGTGTACAAGACCCGAGAACGTATTCACCGCGCCATTGCTGATACGCGATTACTAGCGATTCCGACTTCATGAGGTCGAGTTGCAGACCTCAATCCGAACTGAGACATGTTTTAAAGATTAGCATCCTGTTACCAGGTAGCGACTCTCTGTACATGCCATTGTAGCATGTGTGTAGCCCTAGGCGTAAGGGCCATGATGACTTGACTTAATCCTCTCCTTCCTCACTGCTTTCGCAGGCAGTTTGCCTAAAGTTCCCACCATTACGTGCTGGCAACTAAGCATAAGGGTTGCGCTCGTTATAGGACTTAACCAAACACCTCACGGCACGAGCTGACGACAGCCATGCAGCACCTTATAAATTGTCCTTGCGGAAACACCCATTTCTGGATGCGTCAAAATATATTCTAGCCTAGGTAAGGTTCCTCGCGTAGTATCGAATTAAACCACGTGCTCCACCGCTTGTGCGGATCCCCGTCAATTCCTTTAAGTTTTATTCTTGCGAACGTACTCCCCAGGTGGATCACTTAATGCTTTCGCTTGGACACGCACCCCGAAGGGCGCATATCGAGTGATCATCGTTTACAGCGTGGACTACCAGGGTATCTAATCCTGTTTGCTCCCCACGCTTTCGTACCTCAGTGTCAGTAATAGCCTAGTGAGTTACCTTCGTTATTGGTGTTCTTTTACATATCTATGCATTTCACCGCTACATGTAAAATTCCACTCACCTCGACTATACTCAAGCACTACAGTATCAATAACACTTCAATAGTTGAGCTATTGGCTTTCATTATTGACTTATAATGCCACCTACGTACCCTTTAAACCCAGTAAATCCGGATAACGCTTGCACCCTCCGTCTTACCGCGGCTGCTGGCACGGAGTTTGCCGGTGCTTATTCATGTGATACCATCATTAGTCCCCGCAGGGATTTATTTTTCTCACATAAAAGCAGTTTACGACCATAAGGCCTTCGTCCTGCACGCGGCATAGCTGGTTCAGACTTGCGTCCATTGACCAATATTCCTTACTCGCCTCCCGTAGGAGTCTGGTCCGTGTCTCAGTACCAGTGTGGGGGGACATCCTCAAAGACCCCCTACCTATCTTCGCCTTGGTGAGCTATTACCTCACCAACTAGCTAATAGGACATAAGCTCATCTTGTACCGCCTGAGCTTTCATCTTTTCTTCATGCGAAAAAAAGATAATATGGAGTATTAATTTCTATTTCTAAAAGCTATCCTCCAGTACAAGGCAGATTACTTATGCATTACGCACCCGTTCGCCGGTCGCCAGCGACACCGAAATGTCCTGCTGCCCCTCGACTTGCATGTATTAGGCTTGCCGCCAGCGTTCATCCTGAGCCAGGATCAAACTCTTATATACTATAATTTTTAATTTGTATGACTTGTTCGCTCTTTAACGCTTGCTGCTTCTTTCAAAGATCATGTTACTCCATACAACTTACGTTGCTCCTACCTAATGGAATTGGAGTGTACAAATATAACACTTTTTCCCTAAAAAAAAACTTTCTAAAAAAAGAGATACTTTACACAATATAATTCACACAATACTGTTACTTTTCAACCAACAAACCAGTATGCAAGGATTCCTCTAAAAACATACAAAATAGCGAATCTTCTTAACAGAAATTTAGCTATCCCATACATAAAGCATAACAAAAACACATATGATTACAGGAAGCACTATGTATCTAATGTAGAAAGACCACAACCTATGTACTTTTTTGAAAAAAACAGAATGACGTGAAAGCTCTCTCACTACCATTTTATGTGTACCAAACCACCCTACAAACAAAGTTGTCAAAAAACCAGACAGCAACATAGCCACATTACCCCATAAAAAATCCATAATATCATAAAATCCCCTTTTGCCCGAAAAAGATAAATTTGACAACCATGAACATCCTCCCTTTCCATACAGACTTGGCATACTAAAAACCAAAGCCATAAAACTCACAAACAACGTTGCTTTTGTTTTCGATATACCCAAAGAACGACAAACTGCAAAACTTGTAACATCCAAAAGACTCATGCAGGTAGTAAAACCCGCTATTGCTAAAAGAACCAAGTACATTCCCAAGAAAAAACGCCCATAAGCCATATTGTTAAAAATCGCAAAAAGCGTATTATACACAAGGCCCACCCCTTGAGAAGGATCTTGACCTGTAATAAACATAGCAGGAATGATAATAAAACCCGCCAACACTGCCACCATGGTATCCAATAACGCAATATAACCAGCAACAGAAACTAAATTTGTCTTTTTAGTAGCATAGCTACCATATACTAGAAGTACAGCTTCCCCAATACATAGAGAGAAAAAAGCCTGAGATAAAGCCACTAATAACGACTCTTTTTTCAACAAGGAAAAATCTGGAACACAATAATATGTAATACCCTCCCAGCTACCTGGCAATCTACATATACGTACCACTAAAATACCCTGTATAATAAATAGCAATGGCATGACAATCATATTGAACTTTTCTACACCACTATTGAGACCCCGCAAAACAATAAAAGTTACTCCTAGATGAAACACAAGCAATAAAGGCAAAAGAGATATCGGTTCTGTTGTTACTGCTTCAAAAGAAATAAAACAATCAGATGATACATTTTTCAACATAAAAGACAACGTCCAAGCACAACAAACAACATAGTAGCTCAAAATGCAAAAAGCCACCAATACACCTAGAACCCCTACATATTTCCACCATGTATGCTTATTTTTCTTAGCAATGCCAAAAGCATGAATAGGATCTGACTTTGTTGCTTTACCCAGAGACATCTCCACAAGCATAAGAGGAAATCCAAAAAGCAACACACACAACAAATATACCACCACAAACGCAGCACCGCCATTTTCAGCCACAAGCTGAGGAAATCGTTGTAGATTACCTAAACCCACAGAAGCACCTGCCACCGTCATCACAAAACCAAACCTAGACCTCCATGTAGTTTTCTTTGATATTTTTGATACCATAATAATCTTTCTTATCACTTTTAGGAAAAATTTTCTATACAACCCCCAGATAGTATTACATAGTACGACGTATGCTACATGCTAAAAACATGTAGGAGAACACACAACGACTTTTATTTTACTAAAAGCTTATTCATATGGCGCGCCAATTGTGATTTTTTACGGGCACTTTTATTCGCATGGATAATACCACTCTTAACAAGCTTATCAAGCATAGAAACAGCTTTGTTGAATTCTTTTGAAAGATGTTCTTTTGTCACCCCTTCTTTTCTTTCAGATGTTTTCAGAAGACCTTTGACAATTGTTTTTGTCGTTTTGTTTTGGTATTTATTCTTTTCTCTCTTTTTTTTGTTAGCGCGCACCCTTTTCAATGCAGATACAGTATTTGCCATGGTTATTTATTTTTTTTATAAGAAAGAAACATACCCAATGAACGTTTAAAAACTGTTGGATGAGCATATTTTTGTCGTAAAATTGCACGTTGAACCACTTCTCTTTTTTTGGCAGATTGTTTTTCAAAAACACGAGGATAATAGCGTTTGCGTAAATCTCCCAGTCTCTTTACATATCTTCTTAAAAAGGCTTCTTGTGCCTCTTTATTTTTTGGAAATATTTCTATCATAATAAAAACGTTATTTGCAATTAGGCGAATATAGCCTTTTATTCTGTAGTTTGTATAAAAAAGAAAAAAATAATCCTCTTGCATTTGAGCTTTATAAATGTACAATCCATACAATAACATGTTTGGAATTCTCATTCTAAACATGTACATTGTATCCTATTCCTTATAATAAATTTATTATGAAAAAAATTGGGTTTTACCTATTGTACATAGCTTTTTATTTTTGGGTAAATAATATGTACAGTACAGAAAACAACAATAATAACCCACCCCAGCTACAATTATCCCTAGAAACCTTTGGAGATAATGACGAAAAAAAAACTAACCAAACAGAGGAAGTTCTTGTTGTCGTATCTCTTCCAACAAAAAAATACAAAGCACTAACAGAATGCTACATATTCATCTATAATCAAAAAGAGTTTTTTCCTAGAGACCTCAAAAACCTTATTATGCAATACATCGGCAGAGAATTTCATATCCACAAAAAAAGTCTATGCCCCTTACAATGCATGAAAACCCTATCTCAAAACCGTCGATGTATATGCAAAACATGTTTTAAATTCTTTGGTTGTAGTGTATTGTTATTCCTTTTCATTAGCCCCTATGTGTTATTTCGTACAAAACCTGGCTATCCAGTACCAGGTATTTAAACACCTTCTTCCAAAAACACATACATTGAAAAACAAAGAGATTTTAAAAAAGATTTTATCATAACTTTTTATTACATTTGAGGACAAATTCGACTTTTCCCATAGAGAAATAACATCAAAAATCCAATGTACAGTTTTTTAAACACATGATTAACCCTTAAAAAGCCACAAATTTTTATTACTATCCCATGCACTACCAAGCAACTTTCCTCACCAGCACCACCCACCATGCTCAAATGCCTGTTGCCAACAAACCTCTCTATGCTTTAATGGGAAGATCCAACGTAGGAAAATCCTCTTTAATCAACGCATTATTCAATAGAAAAAACCTTGCGAGAGTATCTTCAAACCCCGGAAAAACATCCACTATAAACTATTTTCTCATCAATAAAAACTGGTGTGTCACAGATTTACCAGGATATGGTTGGGCAAGGCAAAGCAAAACCACAAAGTTAAAATGGGAGCATATGATACAAGGATTTATCACACACAACCCCTATATCCATTATGTCTTTTTATTAATAGATGCACGACACCCCCCACAAAAAAATGACCTATATGCACTACAGTGGCTATTAGAAAAAAAAGTTCCCGTTGCTCTCATCTTTACTAAAATAGACAAAGCAAAAAAAGTATACCAAAAACACTTACATGATTACCAGCATTACCTCCAGGACAAAAAGGACATAATCCCCTGTTTTCCCACCTCTGCCAAAACAGGTTATGGATGCGAAAACATTTTAGCTTTTATTGAAGAAAACATCAGCAAATACCACAAAACGCAAACCTAGATTCAAAAATCCCATTAAATTGGCCCTATGAACGATACCATTATACTAGGCATCGAATCATCTTGCGATGAAACTTCGGTAGCCATCATGCAAGAACGTAGATTACTTGCACAAAAAACAACAACACAACTCATTCATGAACAATATGGAGGCGTTGTTCCAGAACTAGCTGCCCGTCAACATCAAGAAAACATCATACCTGTTTTAGAAGCTACACTACAAGCAACCCAGCGAACAATCAATGATATCAACCTTATTGCCGTTACCCAAGGACCTGGACTTTTAGGGTCTCTTTTAGTTGGTATCTCCTTTGCACATGGACTATCCAAAGCAAAAAACATCCCTTTAATAGGCATACACCACACCAAAGCACATCTCCTTGCCAATTTTATTGAGCCACCATATCCAACCTTCCCTTTTTTAGGGCTTATCATCAGCGGAGGACACACACAGCTTGTACATGTAAAAAATCCAGTAGAAATGATATTATTAGGAAGCACACTCGATGATGCCGTAGGAGAAGCCTTTGACAAAATAGCAAAAATGATGGGTTTCCCCTACCCAGGAGGCATATATATAGACAAACATGCACGACAAGGAAACCCAAAAAAATTCTCTTTTCCCAGAACAAAAGTAGCGGGTTTTGATTTTTCCTTTAGTGGTGTCAAAACATCCTTCCTCTATTTTTTACAGAAACAACAACAAGCAGACCCTTCTTTTTTAGAGCAATATCGAGATGATTTATGTGCTAGCATTCAAGAGACACTTATTGATATACTCATGCAAAAAGTAATATATGCAACAGAAAAACTTAAACTAAACACCATTGTTTTAGGAGGAGGAGTAGCATGCAACAGCGCATTAAGAAATCAGTTATACAATATAGCAAGCAAATACCACTGGCAAATACACCTGCCTGCCCCTATCTACTGTACCGATAACGCTGCCATGATTGCCATAGCGGGTTATTTTATGAAACAAACAAAAAAAAGCAACTCCATTATACCAAACCCCCGCATGGCCTTTTAATCTAAAAGTCTATCTTTGTATCAGCAAAAACACAATTACACATGAATATAAAATCTCACAACAGTGACCTCATTATAAATAAACAAGTGTCTTTTTCTTATAACATCTTAGAAAGATACACAGCCGGCATCGTTTTACACGGTGCTGAAGTAAAGTCATTACGTTTACGCAACGCCAATTTAAAAGGATCCCACTGTTATTTCTACAACAATGAACTATGGCTAAGCGGAATGCACATAGGTCCTTATGCACCAGCTCCCCATTATAAACAATCCCCTACCCGATCTCGCAAAATGCTCTTAAAAAAACATGAACTACGCAAACTACAAAAGAAAAAAACAGAGAAAACACTTACAATCATACCCATTCGTCTCTTTTTAAACAACAATAAAATCAAAGTAGAAATAGCACTTGCACAAGGTAAAAAAAAATATGACAAGCGAGCAACCATTAAAGATCGTGATGTAAAACGCGCCATAGAAAGAAAGATGAAAAGCGAATATACATAACCATAACCATTTTTATTTTTTCTTAAAAATCCGTACAAGATAGTAAATACCCAACACTGTTACATCAAGCAACCATAGCTAGCATTTTGTGCTTACCCACTTTTTTCCTACCAAATTTTCTTTTGATAAACGTAATGGCATTGTTGATGTCATACGCAAGAGGAGGAGCAAGAATAGAGGAAAGAGTACCCCAGAAAACACCTGCTAGCAATGCAAAAGAGAATGCTTGTAAGCCTATACCTCCTAATAGCAACATGATGAGCAGTGGCAAAGCCGTAGAGAAAGACGTCATAAAAATACGCTCAAACGTTATTGCAAATGTTTTGTTAATATAAGGACCTATATTTTTCGTGTCTTTATCCGGAACTTGGTTGACAAGGCTAATAAAGAAAAGAATAGTATCGTTGATAGAATAACCAAAAATAGTAAGTAAGCAAATATAGAGTGTAAGGTCCATTTCAAAATGAAACCCAAATAGCTTTGCAAATCCTATAGAAGCAAAAATCGCCAAAATATCATGGGAAAGTGCAATTAAAGTAGCCAAAGAGAAACCAAAGTCGCCAAAAGTAGCAAAGATAAAAATAAGCATGCCCAGTAGAGCAAGTATAATAGCCAAAATAGATTTAGATTTCATAGCATTCGCCATACTGCCCCCAATCGTAGATTTACTATCTACAATAAAACTATCTTTGGGTATGTTTTGCCCACCCTCCTTTCGCTCACTAGCTTCGGAAAAAGTCTTTCCTGTTATTTTATACAACAAGTCATAAATTTTCTTATGAAGTTCATCATTACTGGCTTGTTTTTCATTGGTAACAATACTAAAGCGATTACCTTGATTACTTCTGCCATTGATTGCATTGACTTGTATGCTACCTTGAAGTTCTTCTTTAAGCGCTTTTTCTAAATCACTAGCCGTAATATCCTTCCCATCATCAACTTTTTTACTAGTATCAAAAGAGATACAATAGCGTGTACCCCCTGTAAAATCAGTACTGATATTCATACCATTATAAAATAGAAGACCCAGACCTGTCACCAAAAAGAAAAAGGAAAGCAGATAACCCCGTTTGCGTTTTCCTAAAAGGTCTATTTGTATATTTTGGAACAAATTGGTAAACCTAAAAGAGAAACTAACATGTCCCAGAGGACCTCTAAAAGCAAAAAACAAATCAAAAAAGAGTTGTACAAGCACAACGGCTGCAACAAATGAAGTAAAGAGTCCCAGGAGAAGCGTCTTTGAAAACTCTCGAATCGTAGGATTTTCACTACCGAAAAAAAACAATATCAAACCTGCTAAAAATGTGGTAACATTAGATCCCAAAAGCGATTTATAAGCATTTTTATACCCTTCCCGGAGGGATTCTCGCGGACTTTTACCTGTTTTTAACGCTGCTCTTGCACCACTGAAAATAATAATATTAGCATCCACTGCCATACCTAGTGTCAATAAAAGCCCCGCTATGCCTGCAAGTGTCAAAGGAATACCAAACTGTGCCATAAATCCCAAAATGAAAACAATATTAAACACAAGTCCCGTATTAGCATACAAGCCACTCTTAGCATAATAAACACCCATTAACAAAAAAAGAAGGAGCAAAGCAATCCAAATAGAAAAAAATCCTTGGTTTCGTGCTTCTTGACCCAAAGAAGGACTAATGGTGTTATCCGCTATAATCTTAAGAGAAACAGGCATAGAACCAGATTGTAGTGTATCTGCAATCTTACGTGCTTCGCTAAAAGAAAATCCTCCTGTAATAGAAAACTCCCCGCTTAGCTCCTGCGTTAATCTAGGAGTCATCAACACAGTATCATCGAGTGTTATAGCAAGAATAATAGGATTTGCTTCGCTTGGTTTCAGGCCATCAGGGGCATCTCCCGTAAATCTTTTGAAGTTTTCAGCACTTTCCTTATTCAGAGTAACATTTATTTTTGCATCACCTTTATTTTGTATTTTTTCTTCTGGAGAGAGTTTTTCTACTTTTGCCTTATCAATGTTATAGCCATTTTTACTATACACTGGATTTTTGTGGGTTTTTACAAAAATAAACATATACTTACCATTCTCCTCCGCATTTTTATAAAAGAAAATAGCTTGATTTTTGCTGAGGATTTTTTGGGCTACCTTTTTGATAGCATCTTTGTCTTTTGGACTGTAGTAATACCTTCCTTGATCCGTGTTAATGCTAGCCTCGGATTCTGATTCTTTTTTTAACTCTTTTTCCAATTTTTTGTATAATAAATCACTTTTTTCTTGGTTGGGGCATTCATGAAAATTTAATTTTCCCGGTATCAAAATCCACTCTTTAAGATCTTTTTCAGATTGCTGAAAGTCAGTCTGTATTTCCAAAGTATCTTCTCCTTTACTAATAGTAACATTTTCAGTATCTGTAGGTCTAAGACGTTTGCTAAGCGTTGCTTCACATTGTTCTAAACATGTTTTATACCGATTTTTAATCCACTCTTTAACATATGTATTACTGTCTGTTTTTTTAATGCTCGTAGCTTCAAAATAGTAGGCAAGTGTTTTTCCCTTACTTTCTAGTCTTTCTAAAAAAGTGTCTAAAAACGATTTTGTGTCATCTTTTTCAACAATTTCCTCAGTCTCATCAAGAGCTGTTTTAAAAGTGGTATTATCTGTTTTACCTATGCTCTGTAAAAATTCCTTTTGTTTCATAGCAACTGTAATGATACGTCCTCCCTGCAAATCAGGACCAAACGCAAGAGATTTTTTTTCAATATCATGATACGTCCAATCGCCAAAAGGTGTAGAAAACACTGGATTTCCTTCTCCATACTCTTGCCCCAACGCTTTGTTGACATCTTCTAAGTTGTTATTGTTTTCTCTTTGCATATATGCTCCTTGTAAACTTTTTACTTTCCATGTGCAGAGAATGTTGAAAGAAAAGAAAACTACAACAATAAAAATGAGTGCAATGATTAATTTTCTAAATTTCATGAGGATGGCATTGAACGAACAATGATGTAAAGCTTTTTCTAATATGTATGTAATCTACAGCTAATATCACTGGTGTAAATATAGGGTATGTTTGTGAATTTTTTATTAAATCCAAGGGTTTACATAGTTTTCTCCCCTATTTATCACCACTTTGCCCCTTCTACAAAACATTACTACCCTTAACAGCAACCTCTTTTTAAAAAAATTCGCGATTTTCACTTTAAAAGTTTTATCTTGGGGTACTTATGGCGAGGTAGCTCAGTTGGTTAGAGCGTTGGTCTCATAATCCAAAGGTCGAGGGTTCAAGTCCCTCTCTCGCTACCAAATACATCTTACCATTATGAGGATTGATATTGTTACTTGTTGTCCTGATTTGTTGGTAAGTCCTTTTGCACATTCTATTATCAAAAGAGCCCTTGATAAAAACTTAGTAAAAATCCAAGTACATGACCTCCGTGATCATGGCATAGGCAAACATTGTCAAGTAGATGATTACCCTTATGGAGGAGGAGGAGGTATGGTTTTGATGACTCCGCCTATTGTAGATTGCTTTGAGCAATTGCATAAAAAACATGATTATGATGAAGTTATTTATCTATCTCCAGATGGAGAACTCTTTACACAATCCATAGCTAATGAGCTTTCCTTGAAAAAAAATTTACTGTTTTTAGCAGGACATTACAAAGGTGTAGACGAGCGAGTACGCACCCATTTTATAACCCGGGAAATTAGCATTGGCAACTATGTCCTTTCTGGAGGCGAACTAGCAGTAGCTGTCGTAGTAGACAGCATTGTTCGTTTGATTCCCCATGTGTTGTCCAATGAAATGTCTGCTTTATCCGATTCTTTTCAAGATGGATTGGTAGCACCACCTGTGTACACACGGCCTGCTGATTTTCGTGGTATGCAAGTACCTGATGTACTGCTTTCTGGGCATGCAGGAAAAATAGCGGAATGGCAATATGAACAGTCACTTTTGCGTACACAAGAACGTCGCCCCGATCTTTTGCCTGAAAATTAACGTTTATGAAAATGACAATAATGTCTATACAACAAACAATTATAGAAGAAATGACAATGCTAAAAGGTCAATATGACGCAATGGTTGACTATATTATCGCAATTGGCAATGAAATACCACCACTTGATCCCCAAGAAAAAAAAGAGGAGAACCTAGTAGCAGATTGCCTGTCCCATGTATGGATTGTGCCTACCTATCACAATGATTCTCTTTCTTTACAGGGAGATAGTGACTCCATGGTCACCAAAGGGCTATTAGCACTATTACTCCGTGTTTTTTCCGAGCAGACCATAAATGACATTTTGCATAGCAACCTGTTTTTTATTGAGCAATTAGGTTTGCATAAAATATTGAGCATGAGACGCAAAGGAGGCATGCAAGCGATCATACAACATATTTACAATTTGGCAAAAACTTATAAAAAAATCAAAATAAACAAAAATGAACAAATTTGTGGTTTATAAAAACTCATTGCAAAAAAAATTTTTCGCTACGCTAAAAAAGTATACTCTTTACAGTAGCATACTGATAATAGGCTTCAACTCAAACCTACAAGCTTCTGCCCCTAAAAACAATCCCAATCCTAAAGCCATACAGACACATCAAAAAAACATTAAAAATGTTGAAAATGCTTTCCGAGAAACAAGAGCAGATTTACAAAAATCTCAAAAAACCATTCAACAACTCATCTACCAACTACAACAGTCAAATCAGCACCACAAAAAAGAAATAAAAAAAATCAAAAAAGACATTCAACAATTCATTCAAAAGATACCAAACCTTCTACAACACCCAAACTGTGTATCTGCAGTAGCTTGGGCCAGTAATGGTAACCAACTAGCGACTGCCAGCCACAACACCATTTACATCTGGAATAGCATCAACAAAAATTTACGCACAGAATACAAAAAACACCTCAGTTGTGTAAACGCTATCAGCTGGTCACCAAATGCCACAAAACTCGCATCTGCCAGTGATGATTGCACCATGCATATTTTTAATGTTACCACAAAACAAACCTTGGCAATATGTAAAGGACACAACAGCTACATAAAATCAGTCCACTGGTCCCCAGACGGCAAAAAAATCGTCTCTGGTAGCTGGGATAAAACAGCTTGTATTTGGGATAGCACCACTGGAAATCTCCTTGCAACCTATCAATGTGACCATTGTATAAAATCAGTCCACTGGTCACCAGACAGCAAAACAATAGCTGTTGCTGGCAATGATGCTATCGTATGGATTTTAGAAGGTACAAACGGTAAGCTACTCAAAAAATATAGCGGATATCAAAACCCCTTACATATTAGAGTCATTCAATGGTCTCCCAATGGGAAAATGCTTGCGCTAGGCATTTTGAAAAAAATCCGCATTTTAGATAATGCAACTGGCAAGTTACTCAAAGAATTTGTAGGGCATCATAATTATGTAAACACCATCGGCTGGTCTCCTAAAAATAGCACATTACTAGCGTCTGGAGGCAGTGATAACACTGTGTATATCTGGAGCATAACAACTGGTAAAGCCATTAAAAAATACCAAGGACATACCCAAATTATTTGGTCTTTGAGTTGGTCTCAAGATGGATCGAAAATCGCCTCTGCCAGCCAGGATAATACTGTACACATTTGGCCTGCGCTCTTAAAAGAAATAAGCACAAGTTCCAGCATTAAAAAAGAACTTATCGTACAACAAAAAAGCGTACATAGCAACAAGCAAAATGTCCAACAACAAAATGAAAAAAAAGACACAGAATAAAACGAACAAACCTTTAAAGTTCGTATACAACACTTTCAGTATAGTATCTGTATAGTGGCATGACACTCTTGTAATTCCCCCATTGTTTTTTATGTGACACAGTTTGATAGATTAAACCTAACTTTTTAAGGCCAATACCTAAGTTTTGTTTTTTACAATGCTTTTTGCTTATAAATTTAGGAGCTGGCACATGAAATTCATTCTTGAAAGATCTTTTTCAGATCTCTTAAGAGTTCTTTTGATCCCCCAATATTAAATCTCCATTCGCATTCTTTCAAAAAAAGATAAAAGTTTTTCTTAGGGATTCCGTTGAACTTTCTCAAGTGGCGTTTTGCCTGGTTTCAAAAGTTTTCTATGCCATTAATATGGTTTTGTTTTTTTGCAAAGTTAAAAATATATGTTTATACTTAAATATGGACCAATTATATATGCTAGTGTTCACTATCCCAAGCTTCATAAGCATACTGTTCACTACCTTAAGCTACTTCTTCATAGAAAGAAAAAACCTAAACCATCAAAAAGAAAACAACACCACACCTTTTGAAAAGCAAATGCCTTTTATCCCTTTCACCTCCATACCCCCTACACAAAAAACCACCAACCCTACAGCCGGCGACCCAGATGATGACGATGAACGAAGAGAAGGAGAAGAAAGAGCAGAAGGTCAAACACATCCCACCACTTCAACGCCTAAGGATAAACCAACAAAAGTATGGCGCCTCAAATTTTCTCGCATCAACGTAGGAGAAGAACCCAAAGGCAAAAAAAAGCAAAGTGACACCCCTACAGAGCATACACTAAACCAAAAGAAACTATTCTGCACATTCATCATCGTTTACTACATCGCAAAGCACCTCAAAAACAAGCAAAGAACAAAAAATACAACAAAAAGAAAAAGCACAAACACTACAAACTACGCAGGCATCCGCAACTCATATCGATATGAAATAGACCAAAGCCAAAACAACGCAACCCCCTATAGCATTTTGTGGCACATTACCATTGATCATAAACAAGTAGCAACCTATATCCAAAAAATGAGAGGATCACCTACATGCTTTAAAGAAGTACAAAGCCATAGCACCTTTCCACCATGGCTTCTGCAAAACACAACGTTTATAACACTTATGCAAGGCATCCTAAAACCACAAGATTTTACAACCAGATAGACAAAGTCTAGAAGGAGAAGCATTACACTGCAAGGTGCTAACACCTTGATGCCTCTTTTTTCAAAGTAAGAGAAAAAAACAAAACTGTTTCTAAAGCTGTGTATTCCATCATTGGATTGAATATTAAAGGATATAAAGAGCTATTAGGTATGTATATCGCCAACAGTGAAAGTGCCTCTTTTTGGCTATGTATACTCAATGATTTAGTTGCTAGAGGGATTGAAGATGTATTGATCAGTTGTATTGACAATTTGAAAGGATTTAAGGAAGCAATAGCCACTGTATTTCCCCATACAGTTATTCAGCAGTGCGTAGTGCATAAAATCAGAAATAGCATGCAACATATAACCTCCAAAGATAGTAAAGCTTTTTTGCAAGATTTGAAATCAGTATATCAGGCATCTACAGAAAATTTAGCACTAAGCAATTTAGACGAATTAGGTAAAAAGTGGAAAAATAGTTATGGATTTATTGTAGAATCGTGGAAAAATGATTGGACTGAATTATCTGCTTATTTTCAATACCCTGCGGAATTACGAAAAATCATGTATACAACAAATACTATAGAAAGCTTTCATAGTCAAATTAGAAAAATAACAAAGACCAAAAGAGTTTTTTCTGGAGATATGTCATTGATGAAATTACTATATTGGGTACAGGAGAATATAACTAAAAAATGGACGCGTCCCATACATAATTGGGGCAAAATTTTATCGCAACTTTTTATTATATTTGAGTAGTAGATTGGATTCAGAATCTACTATGAGACATCACATGAATTAATGAATGGTGACACAGTTGGCTGAACAGACTCACCTGTTTTTTTACCTAAAAAAGCCAACATTCATTGTATTTAAGCATCCAAATTTCCCTTTTTTACACACAATATATGACCTTCCCAGCAATCCTATGTGTAAACACCACCCATCTCTTTAAAATACCAAAAACTAGCACTTTCCCTTTTGCTCCCCTCCCTCTTTTTCCTTTGTGATGTCCTCCCGCTCATCAACTTCTATTTTGCCATCAAATTTTTCAGCTCTTTGCTGTTGTTTTTTAGCTATTTTTTCTCGCAGTTCGTGGTAGAATTTTGTACCTGTATTTCTATGCACTGAAATTAACTCGGCTACAGTACGTGCAGGTGTCCCTGCAATAAAGTGTTCTATTAGCTTTTTTTTCTTGATTTTATTAATTTTGCAATACTTTAAATGCATGATTTTGCACACAATTTATCGATTATTGTGTGCCAGCCCCTAAATCTATTATCCACTGGTAAAATAGATATGCTCATTTTGGTCTAACATAGCTTTAATAGGTTTAGTTTTAGTGATGCTACCTGCAAACAATGCCTTTGAAAGTTCATTCAACAAAGTTTTTTGCACAAGACGGTTCAGAGGTCTTGCTCCAAACTGAGGATCATAACCATGTTTAACAAAATAATCTTGCACTTGGTTATCAATGTCTAATTTAATGCTTTGTTGCACGAGTTGCTGTTGTAATTCTCTAATTTTAATCTGTACAATCTCTCTCAACGCTTTTTTGTCAATAGGTCTAAAAACAACAATATCATCAATACGGTTTAAAAATTCAGGAGCTACTTGCTTTTTCAACTGGATAAAAATCGCTTCTTGGCATTCCTGCATTTTCTGCTTTGCATTTTCCGGAGTGTAATCCTGTAAAATTTCCTGTATCAAATAAGCTCCTATATTAGAGGTCATGATGATCAGCGTATTTTTAAAATTCACTACACGCCCCTTATTATCAGTGAGTCGCCCCTCATCTAGCACTTGTAATAAAAGATTAAAAACATCAGCATGTGCCTTTTCCATCTCATCAAAAAGAATAACAGCATAAGGACGCTGACGTACTGCTTCTGTAAGCTGGCCTCCTTCTTCATATCCAATATAACCAGGAGGAGCACCTATAAGACGACTAACAGTGTGGCGTTCTTGATACTCCGACAGATCGATGCGTACTAGTGCTTTGGGGTCATTGAACAATATACTTGCAATGGCTTTGCTTAAGGCGGTTTTTCCAACACCTGTAGTCCCCAAAAATATAAAAGAGCCAATAGGTTGGTTTGGGTTTTGCAGATTGGCACGACTTCTGCGAATGGCATCTGCAACGACTTGGATGGCTTCTGGCTGACCTGCTACTTGTTGAGCAAGCATTTCTTCTAGATGTAACATTTTGTTTTTTTCTGATTTGAGCATTTTGCTTACAGGAATACCTGTGAGTTTGGCAATAATTTCAAGAATGTCCTCCTTGCCTAAAGATTCTTTTACAAGAGGTGTTTCTTGTTTGATGAGGTTGGCTTCTGCACGTAGGGATGTGAGCTGCTTTTCGGCTTCTGGAATCTGACCATAACGGATTTCTGCTACTTTGCCATAATGGGCTTCTCTTTCGGCATCTATGGCTTCTTTTTCTAGTTGTTTGATGCGTTCTTTGATTTTTGTTATTTTTTCAATATATGTTTTTTCTTTTTCCCATTTTTGTTTCATAGTATCATACTCTTGTTTGATGCTACTTATTTTCTTGGTGAGGTTTTCTTCTTCACTTTTGTTTTTTTCTTGACGCATGGCTTCTCTTTCTATTTCTAATTGGCGTATAGTGCGATCTAAATTATCCAATGCTTCTGGTTTGGAATGAATGGCCATACGTATTTTTGCACAACCAATATCAATTAGGTCAATAGCTTTGTCTGGTAAGAATCTCTCTGGTATGTAACGATCGGAAAAGTGTACAGCTGCTACAATGGCACTGTCTTGAATTTGAATACCATGGTGTAACTCATAGTTGTTTTTTAGTCCTCGCAAAATGGCAATAGCATCTTCTCGGGAGGGTTCATTGATTTTAATAGGTTGAAAACGGCGTTCAAAAGCTTTATCTTTTTCTATGTATTTTTGATATTCTGCCAGTGTTGTCGCACCAATCACATGCAATTCTCCTCGTGCTAAAGCAGGCTTTAAAATATTGGCAGCATCCATGGCACTATTGCCACCTCCTGTACCTATAAGTGTATGTATTTCATCGATAAACAGAATGGTGTCTACTTGTGTTTTAACTTCTTGGATGACCTTTTTAAGGCGTTCTTCAAATTCGCCTTGGTATTTTGCTCCTGCTATTAAGAGACCCATATCTAAACGACGCACTATTTTGTTGTGCATGTTTTCTGGTATCTCTTTTTTGATGATTTGTTGTGCCAATCCTTCAGCGATGGCTGTTTTTCCTACGCCGGGTTCTCCAATAAGCATGGGGTTGTTTTTACTACGTCTTGAAAGTACTTCTATTACACGTCGTATTTCTTCTTGCCGTCCTATGATTGGATCTATTTTGTCTTTTTTAGCTTCTTCATTTAGGTTAATCGTATATCTGTTCAATGCTTCATGTCCTTCTGTCATTTGATTATCTTCTTTGTTTACAGCTATGAGTCCTTCGAGTAACTTTAGGGATTTATCTGCTTCCATGCCTCTTTTATGTAGTAACATAGCGGTGTTATCCTTAATGTCTAAAAGGGCTATTAATAAGTGTTCTGGGGCAACATGCTCATTTTTGAGATTTTGTGCAAAAATAGATGCTTTTGCTAGCAATGTTGTCATGGTAGATGACAAATAATATTTATCGCTTTGTGTTTGGGGGTAGTTTTTGATGATTGTATATACTTCTTTTTGTACTGTGGCTGTGTCAATAGCACTGTTTTTAAGTAAAAAACGTATTACTTGATTTGGGTTTTCGAGCATTGTATACAATAGATGGGCAGTGTGTATGATTTGTTGACCTTCCTTTTGTGTAAGCATACTGGCTTCGTCAAGGATTTTTTGTGCTTCTAATGTGTATTTTTCGATGTTCATATATAGTATAGTAAATTTACTGAGGAGATTTTGCAAAAATCAAGCCATAATGTAATTTATATGGTAGCTTTGCTACTATGCTAAAGCCTGGATGTAGCGTAGCAATAGGAATGTGTATAAAGAAATGAAAAATGAAGACAATATTGCATTTTTACTATACAATCATATAAAGCAGTTTACAAAATTGTACTTTGACAAATGAAAAATCAAAATTATAATTGTTCATAATGTATAGGTTATAGGTTTAATATTAAAACAGTCAAGTTAAAAAGTTAATTACTTAGACAGAGTTTACTAAACACTCCTTTTTTTCATTGCAAAACAGTTGTCTTCGTAGCAAGTTTATTATCTTTTGCCTATCATCCTTTACAGGATACCTATGACCCAACACATGTTTCCTATAGGTGTTTCTGATTTTGCAAGACTTATCAGACACAAAAATACTGATGAACAAGCCTATCTCTTTATAGATAAAACCTTGATGATCAAAGAGTTTATCGATGCAGGTGATGAAATCGCTTTGATTACTCGGCCGCGTAGATTTGGCAAAACACTAAGTCTTTCCATGATGCAACACTTTTTTGCCAAAGAGGTGAATGGCATTCCTACAAAAGGGCTTTTTGAGGGACTTGCTATTAGCAAACATCCCGAGGTGATGGCATTGCAAGGGCAGTTTCCTGTTATCTTTTTAACGTTGAAGGAGGTACGTGGTAAAAATTTTGAAGAGGCTTATGCACGCATAAAAGAAGTAATCGTTTTGCTCTTTAATCAATTTAAATATCTCATAGATACTCACATTGACCAGTACGACAAAGCGTTGATAGATCGCATAAGAATTAAGAAAGCGACACAAGCAGAATATGAAGGATCTTTACAATTTCTTTCTCGTGTTCTTTTTCAACACACAAATCAAAAGGTCATGCTTCTCCTAGATGAATATGACACACCTTTACATGATGCCTATACCGGGGGCTATTACGAAGAGATGCGCAGCCTTATTGCCACGCTATTTAACAAAGCCTTTAAAGGCAATGACTACCTACATAAAGGTTTGATTACTGGTATTTTAAAAATTGTTAAATCTTCTCTTTTTTCTGAATTAAATAATGTAGAAGTGTATAGTTGTTTCTCCTCTCCTCTTTATGCGGATGCTTTTGGTTTTACACCCGCAGAGACAGATGACTTTTTAGACCGAGCTGGGCTACCGCAAAAAGCACATGAACTCAAAGAGATGTACAATGGTTATCAGATAGAAGACCAGGTATTGTACAATCCTTTTTCTATTGTATCCTTTACCAAAAACGCTTCTATTTACCAAAAAAAGGCACACCTATGGAGAAGGCGCTTGTGCCTTATTGGGTTAACAGTGGTAGCACGGACATTATCAAGGATCTCATTGCCCATAACACCGAGGAATTAGCGCAAGATCTTGATAAACTATTGCATCGGGAAACCATTGCCATACGCATCAATCCAGATATTATTTTTGGTAAAAGCTTAAAGTCTGACCGCACTTCTTTTTGGAGTCTTATGTTGCTTGCAGGTTATATGCGCATTGAAAAAACAGTTATGGGCAATTTTGGGGAAGAGGTCTATACGCTTTCTTTTGTGAATGAAGAAGTGCGGGAAAGCATGAGGAAAATTGTTGTAAATGCGGTAACGAATGGCAGAAAAGATCAATATTACAATAGTATGGATGCTTTGATAAGAGGTGATGTCTCTGCTTTTCAAACTTTTTTAGAAGATTACCTCCAGTGTGTACCTAGTTTTTTGGATAAGGGAGGCAAACATTATGAGCAGTTCTACCATGGGCTGGTACTGGGGATGAGTGCTTGTCTAAGCCGTAGCCATGTCACTTCCAATAGAATCAGCGGAGGAGATATTTATGATATTTGCATAGAGCCAAAAAATAAATCGGAATATGGCATTATTTTAGAGCTTAAAGTCTCAGCAAAAACAGAAAGGCTCCAAGAGGTGGCGGATACTGCACCGGCACAAATTAAAACGTTAGACTATGACCTAAAATGACACACTAATTTTAGATAAATACCTGGTTTTTAGGTGTATAATTTTGCCACCCTAAAAATATACACTATATTTTCTTTAGAATAATATTAAAATTATAAAAGCAAAATATATAAGAGTTTCAACCGCAGAGCAAAACACGGAAAGACAACAGACAAATTCAGATAATTTCGAATCTGTATACATTGATAAAATTAGTGGTGCTATTCCATTCTTTGAAAGACCTCAAGGTAAAAAATTAACAAACGATGTAATTAACGGTAAAGTTGACGAGGTTCATATTTCTTCAATTGACCGTATGGGTCGTAATATTTTAGACATTTTGACTGTATCAGAATTTTTTAATAAAAATAATGTAAATCTTTACGTTGAGAATATTGGGATGTTTTCAATGGTAGACAACAAGCCGAATCCAATTTTCAAAATGATTATTAGCGTTCTTGGAAATGTTGCGGAAATGGAAAGAACGAATATGTTAGAAAGACAAAGACAAGGTATTGAGATTGCAAAAGCAAAAGGAAAGTATACTGGTAGACTTTATGGCTCAAAAATGAGCGATGAGGAATTTCTAAAAAAATTAAAAATACTCAAGCGAGAATGTTTCCTGCAGAGAGAGTAAAAGGATTCCTAGTTGATGAAATCGGGAATATTACTGATGCAATGAATATTCTAGTTCAAAAAACAAAAGTTAACAATTTTATTCACCACGAATTTCATTCCTGAAAAAAATAAATAACTTTAATGAGCTCTAAACCAACACTAACTAATCCTGTCCGTAGGTCGTTATGCCTATTGAATAATTTGTATTTAAATTTAGACATTTCTTGAGCTTATTTATCGTTTTTTGTGGCTATACCCCCTATTTTTAGCTCTTTTTTCGTGTTTTTCATGCCCTCGTGTCCTCTTGCCATACTCCTGCCCCCTTGATTTCCACTATTATGAACAATTATACCTATTTTATAGGAATTGACATCTCTAAAAGCAAACTAGACATATGTGTTTTAGAAAGCAAAAAAGTGATGCTTGAACATTGTATTGAAAATACACCAGAAGCCCTCAAAGCTTTTCAAAAACAGCTACGGAAGATGAAGATAACACCCGCCAATACCCTTGTTTGCTGTGAACATACAGGTATTTATGCGAGCGATCTCATACACTGGAGCAACAACAAAAGTGGCTATGGTTTATGGTTAGAAAAAGAGATACAAATCAAGCGATCAATTGGCATGCAGAGAGGAGTATGTTCAGCCAACTGTGTCACCACTCATTAATTCATGTGATGTCTCATCGTAGATTCTGAATCCAATCTATCCTCATATATAGTGAAGCACTTTGACTATCATAGTTGCCAAAGCTTTATGCTTTCTCTGTCATAATTTTTTGTAAATCTTTTTTTAAGGCTTCTATCAATGACGGATCGACTTTTTGCTTTTCCAACAAAGCAATAGTTTGTTTAATTCCTTCTAACTTACCTTTTAGCATACCCTGCTTTTTAGCTTCTTCTTGATAGTAATCCATCAGGGTGAAAATTTTCTCTGATCTATCTTGACCATAGACTTCTTTCATTATTTTTTTCATATCTTCTGCATTTTTTGGAGTTCCTTTGCCTACAAACAATGTATATTCGTAGACGATTTTTGCTTGTTGTTCAGACAAATTTACAAAAATAAGAGGATAATCCCTCATATGCTTTTGTAGTTTTGTGATAAAGTCCCGTTCTCTGCTTATTTTTAGTAAAAGTTTCATCACACCATCATGCCCTGAAAGTGTTTCTTGCTCTTGCAGGTGAGCTAAGTCAACCATCAGCATGGGCTGTGTGATATCTGTTTTGGCAAGCTCTTGGTCTTCAAAACAGGAATAGATATCCGTAGCGTAAGGATATACCTCTTTACCATTGTAAATAACAAGCCCGATGATATTAGGCAGTTTCTGAACCTCTTTGTATTGGTCCATAAGTTTATGTAGGGTATTTAATTTATAATGTAGCATCCTAATGGGGAGAAAGACATCAGGGGTAGATTGATGTTCCACCAAGATATAGATATAAGCTTCTTTTTGATCTTTTGTATTGCAACGTAGTACAATATCATTATGATAACTTTTCCAATGTTCACTCACTGCAGTTTCTGATGACATTTCAAGGGTATCTAAATTTAACTTTGCCAAACACTCGGGGGGTAAATGATGTTTAAGCAGATCTATGGCAACTTTTTTGTCTTGTAGAAATTGCTTGACAAGTTTGTCGTGTGGCTGATGAATGATTTTTGTCATGATGCTATTTTTATTTATGCATTTGATAGTTCTCTCTTTAGTGCTTCTATTAAAGCTTTGTCTACACCCTGTTTTTTTAATAAAGCAATTGTTTTTTCCATACCCTCTGCAAGACCTTCTTGTTTGCCTTTTTCTATACCTTCGGCTATTCCTTCCTTTTTGCCTTCCTTTAAACCCTCTTCTTTAGCATAACACAGAGCAGAGAAATTGTCTCTATCTCTTTTTTCGACTTGTTCATAGGCATTGAGTTCTTCTTTTGTCCAACTAAACCTTTCTAGCTCATCAAAAGCTTCTTTGATAATAATGTCTTTCCCTGTAAGTTTTTCCAAATCTGTATCACTCATGGCGGGAGCTTTGTGCAGAAAATAATAAAATTTTTCTTCTAATGAAAGTTTGTTAATGTCTTTTGAGCATTGATCACCGAACTTAGGTAATTCTACAAAAGTAAAACTCATATACTTCATGTCATGGGCGAGTGTAACTTTATCCAGAATAACATGTTCACTTTTGTAATGTTCCTTTTTAGGAATAAAGAATATAGTTGGTAAAAGCTAAAAAAATGACTTCCTTGAGATTATGATATTTTTTACCTACTTCTGCTTGACTTACATAAGCTTTAGAAGCATAAAAAAGAGCTCTTTTTTCAAAACCTTCTGTATGTGCTATCTGCATTTCTACAATGTATTGACAACCATCTTCGTCTCTACAAAGTACATCTAAAATGCTTTGCTTTTGAGAGGCAATATCCGGGTCTTGCTCTGTTTTCAAAAAAACAACATCCTCAATATCATGATGCAGTTGATTTCTAAGAACAGCATTAAGCATAGCGAGAAGAATTTTTTTATTCTTTTCTTGGCCAAAGATGCGTTTAAAAGCAAGATCATTTTGCGGGTTAAGGTATTTACTTATAATTATATGCAAATATACAAATTTGACTTGAATTATCCAATGGCATTTTGGTGAACTACTCTCATGCTTTAGCAGGGAGTCAAGCCCGCATTTTGTCCATTCTCTATTGATTACAGGTATTTTCTCATAACTTAATTTTTACATGATTTACCGATTTTTTGCATGTTAAAACCATACCTTTAAAAAGACCTAAAAGAGCGCTGTCATTTAACGCAAAAAGTTTAATAGTAATACCACTACTGATGGATCAAAATGTCTATAATGGGTTCTTATTTTCTTTTTTAGCGCAACTTTTTTCTTTTATTAAAATCTACGCTCATTGTTGTTTTTTATTTCTGCATCTTTTTGTTGCTTTTGTCTGAAATTGAAAAGTAGTTTTACCAGATGCTAAAATCTTTTGTTTTGTTATATTTTATAACTATGATACTATCCCAGATTTTTTATATAGGATATATTTTTTATATTTGTAATATGAAAACAGAAACCCACTCCATACATGATGTCTTAGCTAAAAATGCAACATCTTTTTTTATACCACCATTTCAAAGAGCTTACGCTTGGGGTAAACCAGAAATCGAAAGATACTTTAGTGATATAACTAGAATTATAAATTCGGAATTAGATACCAAACAAAAAGATAAATTAGAACATTTCTTTGGTACGTTGGTAATAAAAGAAGAAAAAGCTGGGTTTGCTAATAAATCTGTTATTGTCGATGGGCAGCAAAGACTTACAACTACATTAATTTTTTTAATTGCTTTGCGTGATACCGAGGAAGAAAAAGATAAAGAAGAAAAAGATAAAGAAGAAAAAGATAAAGAAGAAAAAGATAAAGAAGAAAAAGATAAAGAAGAAAAAGATAAGATTGATTATATAGATCAAAACTACTTAACAAATAATTCATCAACTTTTCAAGACAAGATTAAGTTAAAACAAGTCACAAAAGATTGGGAATCTTATAAAGCTTTGGTCAATAAAACAAAACCTAACCCTGGTGTTATTCAAAAGGCTTATGAGTATTTTAAAAGACTACTAAGTAGCAAGAAAAGGGTTAATTTTGAGTTTGATCATTATATAAAAGCAATTCAAAAGATGAATGTTGCTGTAATATTCTTAGACGAAAGACCGTTTAAAGGGGAAGACCCACAAATAATATTCGAAACATTAAACTCATTAGGTAAACCTCTTTCATTGTCAGACCTAGTAAGGAATTTTGTCTTACTTAAAATGGATAGCGAAAAACAATCTGAAACATATGAGAATATCTGGCATCCAAAGATTGAAGAAGTTTTTGACGATAATACTTCAAAATTCTTTCGAGACTATTTGCAGTACAAAAAAGCAACTTCATTAAAAGTTGTAAATGATAATAACACAAAAGAATTGTACCAACGGTTCAAAGATTTTGTAGATGACAACTTTGAAAAGCCCAATGACTTCATCAATGATATTATTAGATATGTAAAATGTTATAAATGGATTATTACGGAGACTGTAACTGATCCAATTACATCTGACAGAGATAGAGATAAGGAAATTAAAGAATTATTGAGGAATATTTTTCACGATATAACATCTGAAGCTTTCAAGCCGTTTGTTTTGGGTTTATTGGAATACAACCAATATACAGTTAATGAAATTAAATTGCATGATGAAACTTTAATATCTACGTTAAGGTCAATACAAATATATCTTGTAAGAAAAAGAATATTAAAATTAGCTCACGGGGAAAATAAAAATATTGTTCCATTAAGTAAACACATAAGTGAATTAGCAAAAGGCAACATAAATATGCTTGAGCTTCTTACCAATATGGGTTATACGTTAAGATTACCAAATGATAAAGAGCTTAGAGAGAATTTAGTTTCAATGAACTTCTACAACGGCTTAAGTAAATATTCAAAACTCATTTTGGGAAAAATAGAAGAATACAACACAAAAGTTGCTGTTGATTTTAGAAATCCAAAAATCACTATCGAACATATAATGCCACAAAAATTGGAAGATAGTTGGAGGGATGAATTAGGAGAGAACCATGATGAAATTAAAAAAAATTTGCTACATAATATAGGTAACTTAATACTAACAGAATTTAATAGTGAAATTGGCAACAAACCTTTCGAAGAAAAGAAAAGGAAACTTCAAACCTCATCTCTTCATTACCGATTAGATATTATAAAAAGAAATACATGGAATGAGCAAAGCATAATAGAGCACCAAACCAATATGATTAATTGGTTGCTTAACGCTTTCCCACTGCCTGATGAATTAAAAAATCAATCAAACTGGAACACTCAGAGAGATGAAAAAAGGTCCATTTTTTCACCTTTAGATTCTGACTCTGGTGAAATGGCGGAAGGCAACAAGCCAATCCAGCTTATTATTAATAATAATAATGTGATTAAAGTAAAATCATGGCGGGAGGTTCTTATTAAGTTTTTAAATTACTTAAAAGAGGACTCTGATTTTGACTTTGACTTTATTCTGGACAATCAGTTAGATTTATTTAGTAGAGAGGGGACTATTCTAAAATGGGGTGGTTTAAAAGATATAATTGACTCTAATAGTAACAATTCAAATAAATACAAATCTTTTGATGGGAAATATTGGAATAAAGTAAAAGATTTAAATGATGACTTACTTTTTATTCAGGTAAATATCACTTCTTCACGTTGTGTTTCTTTAATAAAAAATTGGATGGAAAAATTAAAATTCGATAAAGATTTTATTTTAATAAAATTGAGGTAAAAACAATCAAGCTACAAATTTTTGTAAAAAATTAAATTCTAAAACACATTATTTATGGGATTTATAATTATAATAGGTTTTATTGCTTTTGGAATTTATTTGGGGTCGCTAGAATCTCCAAAAAAAGGTCGAAGGCGCAAAATAAAATGGACTTCTGGAAATAAAAGGTCAAAGATGAAAAATGGTACACGTAAACAAATCTAGTAGAAGCCATTAATAGAACCTTGCTCACTTAAAGGAAACAGCTTAATAATTATCGTTGAAATCTAAGGCATAAGCGAGATTTGACACAAAGGGGCATTAAAAAGTTTGTTTTCATTGGGGTATCTTTTAATAAATCGGAGATGGAAATACGTCATGAACTTGTGGGGTAGATGGAAAATCTGTGATGAACCATGATCTGATTTTGCCGTAGAGCGATTTCTAATTTTTATGTTTTTATAAAAAAACTGTAAAATAAAGGGCTTATCTCTCTTTGCTAAATTTTATACTATTGGTAATGAAAACACAAAAACGTATTCTTTTTTTAATCGGTATGCTTGTCGCAAGTTTGCCCTATCTTGATGCTACTCAAAATAATCATGATAACAAAATAAGACATATTGACGACAGTGCGCATCGAAAAAACCTCTTTCTTGCAGAGCTACCCAAAGCAAAACAAATCGCATTACTACAAGGCTATTTAAGAAAAAATAACCTCTCTATACCCATAACATACGTGATACAACAGTCCATCATTTTTCCTTTTGTTTTCATGCCACCACTCGATTCCCGTGGCGCTCAATATCAAGGTAAAAATTTTGCAAGGTTAGATCTTTCAGGTTGTGATTTTACTGATGCCAACTTAGAAGGGGCAGATTGTAGCAAAACCAATTTAACTTGGTTGTACTTTCAAGAGCACGAATGTGACAGATACCCTCTTTGATGGTGCTACTCTTACCCATACGACATGCGACTACCAAGCACACTTTCAAGATAATATGAAAGCAAATAAGATATATAGAGGTCAGTGGTATCAAAACAATCTTCCCAAGGATCTAAAAAGCATTGCCAAAGTCTATCCACAACTTAAAAAAGATGCAGAAAAAGTTGAACTATTGCATATTGCTTCTGGTTTAGCGCGTTTACCTTATGATGATCAATTTCCAGAATTTTATATCAAAGTTGAATACTGGTCTTGCAAGTTATGGCGTCTTAAAAATAGATTGGTTAAGGATTTGGGTGATCAGTTGGTTTGTTCTTTGGATGATAGTAAGCAATTGTACTATCCGTTAAGTCGTGAAGCAGGAGAATACTGCTGGCAAACCAAGTATCCCCAAGATAAAATCACCTGTACGCAAGCGGTCAATCTATCACAAGGCAAACCTGATTTTGATGGTTACCTCAAGCAATTTAGGGATGGCCTTGAACAATATAAAGTGCAATCAAAAAAGAAAGAATGGGGTTTTGATTGGTACAAGTCAAACATTGAAAAAAATATCCAAGGAATTGCCAAAGCCTACCCAAAAGTAGAGGATAAATCGCTACAAAAAGAGATGTTAGAAACGGCCTATAAATTATCAAAAAGCTATGAACTCCAACATGCGGATCTACTTTTTCATTTTTTATATAATCAAAATCGGCTCATACGCATCGGAGGAACGGTTGGAGTAGGGACCAAAAATGACATACACTATAACTCCTCTATTGTATGTAATAGAGAAGGCAAATTGGAGTAGGGGCCAAAAATGACACACGAAAAAGAAAATGAA
The DNA here is from genome assembly GCA_942492555.1 of uncultured Bacteroidota bacterium. GTDB lineage: Bacteria > Bacteroidota > Bacteroidia > Cytophagales > Amoebophilaceae > JBCCVH01. Next base: position 310,012 of record CALOEX010000003.1, read on the forward strand.
TAATGAAAAATGCATCATGAGGAGAAAAGGGTAACAGATCGGTACAAAAGTGTATGCGTCTGGTTTCGTTTATTATGATTGTGTATCCATTAAAAAGTAGCATAGGTGTCCGGCCTCTAGCATAGTAGCTCCGCTACTATGCTAGAGGCCGGACATAGCGTAGCAATAGGAATGTGTATAAAAAAGGAAATTTAGATGCTTAAATACAATTAATGTTGGCTTGTTTAGGTAAAACAGGTATTAGCACATTATAGTGCAAAGCTTCTCCCTCTAGACTATATCTATCTGGTTGTAAAATCTTGTGGTTTTAAGATGCCATGCATCAGTGTTATAAATGTTGTGTTTTGCAGAAGCCATGGTGGAAAGGTGCTATGGCTTTGTACTTCTTTAAAGCATGTAGGTGATCCTCTCATTTTTTGGATATAGGTTGCTACCTGTTTATGATCAATGGTAATGTGCCACAGAATGCTATAAGCGGTTGTGTTGGTTTGGCTTTGGTCGATTTCATAGCGATATGAGTTGCGGATGCCTGTGTAGTTTCTGGTGCTTGTGCATTTTCTTTTTTTTGTATTTTTTGTTCTTTGTTTGTTTTTAAGGTGTTTTGCGATGTAGTAAACGATGATGAAAATGCGAAATAGTTTCCTTTGGTTTAGTGTATGTTCTGTAGGGGTGTCACTTTGCTTTTTTTTGCCTTTGGGTTCTTCTCCTACGTTGATGCGAGAAAATTTGAGGCGCCATGCTTTTCTTGGTTTGCCCTTAGGAGTGGAGTGTGTTTGACCTTCTGCTCTTTCTTCTCCTTCCCTTCGCTCATCATCATCATCTGGGGTACTGGCTGTAGGGTTGGTGGTAGGGGGTATGGAGGTGAAAGAGATAAAAGGCATTTGCTTTTCAAAAGGTGGGGTGTTGTTTCCTTTTTGATATTTTAGGTTTTTTCTTTCTATGAAGAAGTAGCTTAACGTAGTGAACAGTATGCTTATGAAGCTTGGGATAGTGAACACTATCATATATAATATGTTCATATTTATGTATAAACATATATTTTTAATTTTGCAAAATTTTGGATATATTAAGGTCTAAAATTGTTTTCATATTACTTTTGTTATATGAAAACCTAAGTAGGATAAGGGCATTTTACAAAACTCTTGATAAACTCTCCCTATTCGCTCTTAATTTTTCGCTATTTTCTTAGTTTTCCTTTATGAAAAAATTTTTATATAAACTTTTTGAAATGAATAACGAATAATAAGAAATAAACAGTAACAGATAGGTACAAATGTGTATGCGTGTGTTCTGCTTCACTTTTATTCATTTACTAAGTTGTTTTTTTTCTATTCTCGACTTTACACAAATGTAAAGCATCATCATATGTTACTTCATTTTTTTCAAGCATGGTCTGTATTACTTTACTAATTGCTATGCTTTCATTGGTATCAATCTTATCGATTAAGATGTGTACAGGTAGCTTTCCTTGTGTTAGATGGTCTAAAATCAAAGGGCAAAATTTTTTGTAATCTGCATGATCATCTTTTTCAGTTCTTTTTTTTAGCAAACAAATATCACATATGCCACATGTTTTGTAAGAAATTTCCCCAAAGTATTCTAATAGTATTTGGGAGCGACACCGATGTTTGTGTTTTGTGTAATCAATGACTTCCTTAACTTTTTTTCTTAAAATGTCTTGTCTTTTTTCATGTTTTGCTAGAGGTAGTTGATCTGTTGTATAACGTGGTGTTAAAAATGTTAATAAACTGGGTTTCCCTTCGGCTTTATATTTCAAAACACCCATTTGTGCCAATGATTTCAGCTGTTTGTTAATCTGTTTGACATTTTTTTTACACGCTTCTGCCAACCGTTTCAACGATATATTTTTCAAAATTTCAAAAGGATCATAAAAATCTATTAGGGCTTTTAACAAAATGTCATCTGTTGGATTTGTCATCTGAAAAGCATACAGTTGGTTACCAGATAAAATAATATGCACTTGTGCAGCTTGTCTTTGTTCATTAAGTTGTATGAGTCCTGCAACCTCCAATTGTTTCATCCCTGTCTTTACCTGAGAGGGACTAAAGCCATAGGTAATGGCAAAATGCTCCACATCGATCTCATATGTAACTCCTGCGTGACTTCCTACTGCTATTTGATAATGGTTTGCTAGGGACTGATATAATGCTTTTAGTCTTTCTGGGCTTAGATGGCTTTCTTCTACTTTTTTTAGTAATCTGTTAAAATCTACTTCATCATACAACAGAATAGCATAAGACATCAGACCATCTCTCCCTGCTCTTCCTGCTTCTTGATAGTAGGCTTCTAGTGTGTTGGGGGGGGTTGTATGCAATACGAAACGTACATTGGGTTTATCTATGCCCATACCAAATGCATTGGTGGCAATCATGACTCGTTTGGCTTCTTTAATCCATGCTTGTTGTTTTAAAGTACGGGTATCTGTATCTAAACCTGCATGGTAATAGTCGGCAGTGATGTTATTTTTGTTTAAAAGATGGGATAAGTGTTCTGTTTCTATGCGTGTATTGGCATAAATGATGGTACTCCCAGATGTTTTTTGTAAAATGCTTAATAATGTGCGTTCTTTATGGGTACTTTGGCGTACAACATAGGACAGATTTTCTCGTGCAAAGCTTTTTTTTAAAATGATGGCATGTTGCATAGCCAGTTTTTTCTTAATGTCTTGCTGTACTTCTTGTGTTGCTGTAGCTGTTACTGCAATTGTTGCAACGTTTGGAAAAAATTTTTTTACATCTGCAATTGCTAAATAAGCAGGTCTAAAATCATATCCCCATTGTGAAATGCAATGTGCTTCATCGATGGCGAGTAATGAAACTTTCATATGTTGTAAACGCTCTAAGAAAGAGGTGCTTTTCAAACGTTCTGGAGAGAGGTATAACAGTTTTATTTTACCATAGAGGGCGAGGTCTAAAGTATGGTTAACTTCTTCTTTTGTCAAGCCTGCATGTATGGCAACTGCTTTTATATCACGTTGTTTTAATTGATATACTTGATCTTCCATCAGGGCGATGAGCGGTGTTATCACAAGTGTAATGCCGGGTTGCATCAATGCGGGAATTTGAAAACAAATGGATTTTCCCCCTCCTGTAGGCATGAGGGCCAGTACGTCTTTTTTTTGTAAAACTTGTGATATAATCTCTTTTTGCAAGGTACGAAAGTGTGTGTATCCCCAATGTTGTTGCAAAAGTTTTAAAGCTTTTGCAGTTTGTTCATTATTCTGTTCCATATTTTACCATATTGCATTATTTATTTTTTTGCAAATTTTTAGCATGTAGGTTTTTTACCTAGATATAAATAGGAAAGCTTTGAAGCTTTTTTATGTTTGTGTGGGGGATAACCCTAAATTTTTGGCAAAGGTAACCATATAATCATAGGCAGGTTGGTGTTCATTGGGTATTTTCCCTTCTAAAATTGCTTCTTTAACTTCGTTTTTAATGATGCCTATTTGGTGACAAGGTTTTAAATTGAAGGTTTTCATGATAATATCGCCTGTAATGATGGGTTTAAAATTACGAATGCTATCTTTTTCTTCTACTGCTTGCATTCTTTGTGCAAGTTTGTCAAAATTTTCTAGGTAACGCATGACTTTTTTTGTGTTTCCAGAGGTGATATCAGCACGGCATAACAAGATAAGATCTTGTAATATATCTCCTACATCATACAAAAAGCGACGAATAGCTGCATCTGTTACCTCTTCTTCCATCAAGGGGATATGCCTTAAATGTAGTCGCACCAATTTTTGTACGTAACGCATCTCATTGCGCATGGGCAATCCAAACCGCTTAAAAATACCCGGAACCATCTTTGCTCCTAGCTTTTCGTGACCATGAAAAGAAAATCCTATTTTTTCATCAAACTGTTTTGTCATAGGTTTGGCAATATCGTGTAGAATAGCTGCCCATATGAGCCAAAGGCGTTGTGGGTGATCTTTTTCAAGGGTGTTAACCAAATTTTCTACTACTTGTAATGTATGTATAAAATTATCTTTATGTGACATGCCATTTATTTTTTCTATTCCTTTTAACTGTTCTAGCTCTGGTAGAATCAGCTGTAATAATCCTATATTATCCAATAAACGAAGACCTAACACGGGAGCAGGCGAGAGTAGTATTTTATTAAATTCGGTGCAAATACGCTCTTTGGATACAATGTGTATGCGCTTTGCCTGTTCTTTCATACTTTGTAAAGTGAGTGGAGCGATGCTGTAGCCTAGTTGTACAGCAAAACGAATACCTCGCAAAATACGTAAAGGATCATCTGAAAGGGTACGATTAGGTTCTAGGGGTGTACGAATACATTTTTTTTTCAAATCTTCCATGCCTCCACACATATCTATGAGTTCACCAAAAGAGTTTTTGTTTAAAGAAATAGCTAGTGTATTCACTGTAAAATCACGACGCATAATATCATCTTCTAAAGATCCGGGTACTACTATTGGATTTCTTGAGGATTTTGCATAGGATTCTTTGCGTGCATTGACGAACTCGACTTGGAAGTTTTCCCACATGACCATGGCAGTGCCAAAGTTTTTAAATGTTGTAACATGTGCTTGGGGAATATGACTAGCAAAAGCTTCTGCTAGTATCATACCATCTCCTATACATACAATGTCAATATCTTTACAATTTTTATTAGACAGGATATCTCGGACGAACCCCCCTACTACATATGTAGCTAATTGGTTCTCTTCTGATAATTTACTTAACAATGCAAACAAATCTACCGGTTGTAATAAATCTCGATAATTAGTTATCATAAAAAAATAGTTGACAAAATAGTAATACAGGACAAATATATACACATTAGACACATTAAATACCTTTGGATAAAAATGTTGTTTGACATGCTTTTATCTATTCAAGGTAGGTATAGTGCAAAAATAGCTCTAATATAGATATGGATAGAAAAAGCGTTTGTGTTTAAATCTGCTCATAATGCCCATGTCATGCTAAAAGAATAGGTATTCCCCCCTTAAATCTAACCTAATAGTTGAGTGTTCAAAGCCTAATGATGTAAAGGCTTGTTCTATTACTTTTGTATTCGTTTTTAAAAAAAGTGCAAAGTTACACTATAACCCTTTAACATTTTGTTCAAAAAACAATATATTTGCATATGATCACAAGTAAATACCTCAATCCTCAAAACGATTTTGCTTTTAAACGCATATTTGGGCAAGAAAAAAACAAAGAGATTCTCATCTCCATGCTCAATGCCGTGCTTAAAAATCAACTGCATCATGCTATTCAAGATGTAATTTTTCTAAAAACAGCACAAGACCCAGAAATTGCCTCCCAAAAGCAAAGCATTGTAGATGTACTCTGTAAAGACGAAGACGGCTGTCAATACATTGTAGAAATGCAGATAGCACGTACCGAAGGCTTTGAAAAAAGAGCGCTTTTCTACGCGTCTAAAGCCTATGTAGATCAAGCAGAAGTAGGGGAAAAATACCATGACCTAAAAGAGGTCATTTTTTTAGCCTTTACCAACCACATTCTTTTCCCTAAAAAGGAACATTATAAAAGTGAACATGTTATTCTGGATAAAGTTACACTTGCCCATGACATGAAGTATATGAGTTTTACTTTTGTAGAACTGCCTAAATTTGGGCAGCAATGCCCAGAAGACATCAGCAAACTTTCTTTAGAAGAAAAATTCTATCACTTTTTGTACAAAGCTCCTGCCATGAGCCATACAGATTTGGCAAAGCTTACAGGGAGAGACATTGTTATCAAAAAGGCTTTTGATGAGCTGGAAAGGTTTAGTTGGACAGAAGAAGAACTCAATACCTATGATCAAGTCCAAAAGAGAGAGAGAGACAATCTCTCTGCTTTACTTTACGCTAAACAAGAAGGCCTCACAGAAGGTATCAAAAAAGGTAAACAAGAAGGTCTTGCAGAGGGTATGGAAAAAGGAATAGAAAAAGGCAAACAAGCCATGGCAGAAAAAATGCGCAAAGCAGGTGTTGACCCGGCGCTCGTTGCAAAAATACTGCAAGAGCAGGATGATGTTAAATAAGCTATTCTGTAAATTAACATAACCATTTGACATTTTATTCTTTATGTTAAATTTATACAACTCTATATTAAGTTGGTTTTTATTTGGAAAGCAAAAAGAAGTACTAAGTGTATATTGCTTAGAGTGTAGTTTTGATCTTTTGCGCTCAAGTTCTATAAGCTTCTTGTCTAGATGCTGGTGAGTTGTACCTGTATATTGTGCTAAGAGGGATAAAGATTAAAAAAAAACCTACATTTGTCCCTGTGCTAACAGCAGATTGATTTTTTAGCGATATTTGTATGAATACTGAAAATGAAGAAAATAAAGAAGTTGAAAAACTCTCTAATACGCAAATTATTCCTGTAGGAATTGAAGATGAAACAAAAACGTCCTATTTGAAATACGCTGTTTTTGTTATTACGCATCGGGCATTACCTAATGTTAAAGATGGTTTAAAACCTGTTTTGCGTAGAATTTTTGTAGCATTACACTATATGGGTCTCACGCATGATAAACCTTTTAAAAAAGCAGTACGTATTGTTGGTGAGGTGATGGGTAAATACCATCCTTATGGTGATAGTTCTATTTATTTGTCGCTTGTGCGACTTGCACAGTTTTGGTCTATGCGTTACCCGTTGATCAATGGTCAAGGTAACTTTGGTTCAATTGATGGTGATGATCCTGCAGCAATGCGTTATACGGAAGCACGGTTGATGCATCTTGCCGAAGAGGGGCTTTTAGCAGATTTGAGTGATGAGGTAGTGAATTATCAACCTAATTTTGATAATTCTTTGAAAGAGCCGGAAGTGTTGTCTGGTCCATTGCCCAATTTGATTGTAAATGGTAGTGTTGGTATTGCTGTGGGAATGGCTACGAAGATGGCATCACATAATCTTGTTGAAACAGTAAATGCTATTAAGGCGTATATAGATAATAATGATATTACCATCGATGAGATTATGGAGCATATGGAAGCACCTGATTTTCCTACAGGGGGCATTATATATGGTATCAAAGGTGTTCGAGATGCTTTTTCAACAGGTCGTGGTCGCATTGTGTTGCGTGGTAAAGCTACAATTGAGACAATGTCAAATGGTCGTCAACAGATTATTGTTACAGAGATTCCATATATGGTCAATAAGTCTGTGATGATTCAACGTACTGCAGAGTTGATTCAAAATGAAGTGATTAAAGGTATTGCTGAATTGCGTGATGAGTCTGATCGGGAAGGTATTCGTGTAGTGTATGAGCTTAAGCGTGATGCTATTGCAAGTGTGGTGTTGAATATGTTATATCAGTTTACTGAATTGCAAACAGCCTTTAGTGTTAATAATGTGGCATTGGTGGATGGAACGCCTCGCTTGCTCAATATGAAAGATCTTATTCATTATTATGTAGAGCATAGGCATGAGGTGATTGTAAAGCGTACAGAGTGGCAAGAACGTAAGGCATTGCAACAAAAACATTTATTAGAAGGCTATTTAATAGTAGTGGAGCATGTGAATGATATTGTTAATCTTATCAAAAAATCTGCGGATGCACCAGCTGCTAGACTGGGTTTAATGCAAGTATATAACTTGAGTGAGTTGCAGGCAAAAGCTATTTTAGACATGCGTTTACAACGTTTAACAGGGCTTGAAAGTGAAAAAATAATACAGCAATATAAAGATATTGAGGCGTTGCTAGTTCGTTTGCGTGAAATTCTTGGCGATAGGGACAAACGTATGGATCTTCTTAAAGAAGATCTTGATAATTTGTGTAAGCGTTTTGGAGATAAGCGTCGTACAATGGTAGAGGTGAATGTTACAGATATGGAAATGAAAGATCTCATTCCCAATCAGCCTATGGTCATTACACTTTCCAAGCAAGGCTATATTCGTTCGATTCCATTAACAACTTATCGTATACAAAATCGTGGAGGTATTGGTTCCAAAGGGGTAGGATCTAAAAAAGAAGACTTTTTAGATCAGTTATTTGTTGCAGATGCACATGATTATTTGTTGATTTTCACTGCTTATGGTAAAGTTTTTTGGCAACAGGTATATATGTTGCCACAGGGTAGTAAAGGGACTCAGGGGCGTGCAGTGCAAAATATTTTAGAGATTGAGTCGGGGGATGTGATTTGTAGTATTTTGAAGGTGAAAGGTTTTGAGGACCCTGCATTTATTCAAGATAAATATGTGACGTTTGTTACAGAGCAAGGCGTTATAAAAAAAGTTGCTTTAGAGGCTTTTAAACGTCCTATGCGTCGTGGTATTCGTGCTATTACTTTTAAAGAAGGTGATCGTTTGGTAGAAGTATGTCTTGCGGAAAAAAATCACTTTATTGTGATCGGCTTACAGTCTGGCAAAGCTATTCGTTTTGCACAAGATCAGGTGCGTGCAATGGGGCGTGCAGCTACAGGTGTGCGTGGTGTAACCTTAGCAGATGGTAGTGATAAAGTTATTGGTATGGTAAGTGTTCCTGAAGAAGATAAAGAGGCTACGTTGCTTGTACTTTCGGAAAAAGGTTACAGCAAAAGGTCTGCTATTCAAGATTATCGCATTACAAGAAGAGGTGGCAAAGGAATTAAAACCATTCAAGTTACACCTAAAACAGGGAAACTAATCGCTATTAAAGCGGTGACAAATAAAGATGAGTTGATTGTATTGAATGCTTCTGGTATTACGTTGCGTACAAATTTATCTGCTGTACGTGTGATGAATAGAGCTACGCAGGGTGTGCGTTTATTGCGTTTGAGAGCTCAAGATCGTATTGCTTCTGTGGCAATAGTACATAATTTTGATGTTGAACAAGATGGTTGAAAAACAATCGATTAATCTTTAGGGTATAAAAGATTCGCTACTATCTATTTTTATAATGTATATATATGTTTATAGATCTTACTGATGTGGTTTTTCACATGCTTAAAAAATGTAAAAAAGATATTCTTGTATGTTTTTTGTTGACTGGCTTAGCTACTTTTTCTTGTTGGATGCAAAAGTACTATTATGATGCACTTGTGGGAAGTCATTACGCTATTTTTGAAAAGGAGGAGTATTATCGTTTTTTGACGTGTGGGTTCGTTCATTGGAATTTTTCCCACTTTTTTGTGACAATGGGGGTTTTTGTAATTTTTGGGCAAGTACTTTTGCAAAACCACTTGATAGGTAAAATTGTTTTTTTTGTCACGTATTTGTTGGGTATGTTTTTGGGCAATTATATGAGCTATGTTTTTGGCTCTCTTGATTATGTGACTGCAGGGTCTGTTGGAGGGGTTGCTACAGTTGTAGCCATTAGTCTTATCTATGGGAGCCACAAGATTTTTTGGTTTTTCATTCCCTTATTGGTCGGTGTCTTATTGTTTTTCTCATCGGTGATCCCATTCTTCTGTGAGACAATAAATGTAGTGCAGTGTATTACTGGGTTAGTTTTTGGGACTGCTTTTGCTTTTTTGTATCGTCCTGATTTGTTAGATGGAGTTTTGTTTTAGAGAGTCGAGCAAGTGAATTTGGTAATGTGATAGGAGCATTGTTAGTGTTTGGAATTATTCTGTGGGAGCATATTTCGTTGTAGTGGATGTATTGCTTGAGATTAGGAGCTAGTTCCTTTTTGAGCTTTATAAGTTTTTGTTGGTAGTGGAGGTAATAAAAAAGCAGTTCAAAATGTTGGAGTGTATAGCTTTTTGAGAGAGCTTCTGCTATTTGTAAAACTTTTTTTTCTAAGTTTTTTTCTAGTCTAGAATAGACTTTCACAAGTCCCTCAAGGCTTTTTTCAATGTTGTTTTTATACCATATAAATCCCCAGTGTTCTTTTGATTTTACCTTGTATTGTATGAGTCCATTTCTAAATTGTTGTAGATATGTCTCGATGATAGGTGGATTGGATGTGTTGTTGGTAGTTTGGTTGTTGTTTTTTGGTAGTGTTACATGCCAACAATATTCTTGTGCTTCACGGCTCAGCGTGTATTCTATCAAATTTTTGTTATCGAGTGCACATGTTAGTTGATTGCTTAATTTTTTTTCTAGACTGCATATAAGACGTAGCAGTTTGCAGGACCAATAAGCAACATTGATGTAAAAGTCTGGATATATGTTGTCTTCTGTGAGGTGTGTTATACCAGAAGAGATATGTAAGCATATTGCTTTTTCTTTATCTTTGGTGAGTTGTGGATAAACCCTGGCAATATTTTTTATGTCTGTATAAAGGTTTTGTCGATACCAAGTTCCTCCATAGAGCGTGTTTTCTTGGGCTTTGTACCGAAAATAGACACGATAGTCGCATATGGTGTTTGTAAGTATAGTACCGTTGAAGTCTGTCTCTTGTAGATTTGTGTATTTGAATTTGCATGCTGTGAAGTTGGCATTTTTTAGGTTGGCATTTGCTAGTGTTTGGGGCAGTGTGGCATTGGTGAGATTAGCGTTTTGTAGATTGAAATGTGAGAAGTCGCAACCTGAAAAATTTTGATTTGTAAGGTCTAAAGAGGCTAAGTTTTTGGTTTTGAATGCTTGTTTGAGTTGTTGGTTGTCTTTTTGTAACTGGTATTTTTGATTTCGTGTTGTTTTTATAAATTGAATGGTGTTGTTCTTTTCTTTATAAAGTTGTTTTATCAGCATGTCATTTTTTGCCTTTTCCTCATTGAGTTCTTTAGTGAGTTTTTGGATGGTTTGTAGGAGGTCTTGTTGGCTGTGTATAGGATGTTTTATTTCGTTTTTAGACAAATTAAAGGTGCTGGCGTGTAATGTTTTTGTTATTATGCATAGTATGATAATAGTGATGCTACAAAACTTTTTTAATTTTTTTATTTTTCTCATGTTACATATTTACAGTTTTTAAATGAAATTACAAATGTTTACTAAGTAAACGATCGCCATCAGTAGATTTTTTATATTTGGGTATATAGCATTTTAAAATTTGTAGTTTTAGAAAATTTGTCGTATCTATATATATAAGTTGTATGTTTGTACTTTTCTACAATCGTTAAAAAAACTGTTATGAGCTTTTATGCTGTACGTAATCAATTTCCTATTCTTGAGCAAAAAGTGGGCAGGCATTCTTTGGTGTATTTGGATAATGCTGCTACAACGCAAAAGCCTCACTTGGTGATTGATGCTATTGTGAATTATTATCGTCAGGTGAATGGTAATATAAATAGGGGCGTTCATCAATTGGCAAGGAGTTCTGAATTTGTAGTAGAGAAAATTCGAGCGAAGGTTGCTAAATGGATTCATGCATATAGTCCAAATGAAATTGTTTTTACGCCTGGAACTACAGCATCTATTAATTGTGTAATGTATGGCTATGGTGAAAACCATATAGAAGAAGGAGATGAGATTTTGGTGTCTGCAATGGAGCATACGAGTAATTGGTTGCCTTGGCGTATGTTGGCAGAGAGAAAAGGAGGTATTTTAAAAAAGATACCATTGACATTATCTGGAGATCTTGATATGGATGCTTATGCAAAACTCTTGGGTTCTCGTACAAAAATTGTGGCAATTACGCATGTTTCAAATGTGTTAGGAGTGGTGAATCCTATTCATGAAATTACTAGGCTGGCTCATGAACATGGTGCTGTGGTAGTGGTGGATGCAGCGCAGTCTATAGCACATTTACCCATTAATGTGCAGACTTTAGCATGTGATTTTTTAGCTTTTTCTAGTCATAAAATGTATGGTCCCACAGGGCTTGGCGTGTTGTATATAAGAAAAAAAATGATGGATGCCATGTTGCCTTATCAACTTGGTGGGGGTATTGTGCGCAATATAACTTCTAAAAAAATAGTGTATGAGCGTGGTCCTCAAGTTTTTGAAGCAGGAACGCTACATCTTGCGGGCATTGCGGGTTTGGGTGCTGCGTTTACATTTATGCAACATTTGACATCTCCTTATATTCAATCGTATGAAAGTAGTTTGCTTGAATATGCTATAGAACAACTACAAATGATTCCTGGACTAAAGATTTGGGGAGATTTTTCAGAAAGAGCAGGCATTATATCTTTTACTATAGAGGGCTTACATTCATTGGATATTGGTATTAAGCTCGATGCTTTGGGTATTGCTGTTCGTACAGGTAAGCATTGTGCTCATACGTTGATGAAGGATTTTGGTGTTGAGGGAATGGTACGTGTTTCTTTGGCAATATATAATACACAAGAGGATATTGATCGATTGATAGAAGCGTTACATATTACCATAAAAACTTTGTGAAAAGGTGTGTGGCTTGTTCTGTGTAGAGTCTTTTTTTTGTATACAAGAGGTGTTTTTTCTGTTAAAAAAATTATTTTTTGTCCCAATATGTTTATTTTATGTATATTTTATGTCTATAGAAAATACAAAAATAGAAGTATTAGTATTGTATAATACAAAAATTTGTACAAGTGTGAACTTTTTTGTAAATTTTGGTTGCTTATGTGTAGTTTTGTAGCCCTTTTGATTTAAAGAAAAAGATATGGTAGATTTTATTAACGTGAATATTATGGTGATTGCCATACTTCTTGGCGTTAGTATTGTAGGCAGTAAAATTTCTTATAAACTAGGTTTCCCAAGTCTTCTTGTTTTTATTGTTGTTGGTATTGTAGCAAAGATGTTCATTCAGTATTTTATGGGTGCAACCTATGCGAACCATAAAGAGGAAACAGTTAGCGTTGCAAAGTTTCTAGGTGTTGTAGCCTTAGCGTTTATTCTTTTTTCAGGAGGTATCAACACACAAAAGAAACACATTTATCCCATTTGGAAATCAGGAGTAGCTCTTTCTTTGTTAGGAACGTTGATAACAGCTTTGTGCACAGGGTTTGGATTGTATCAATTAGCACGCCTATTTGATGTTCCCCTTGATTTTACAAAAAGTATTTTGATAGGTGCTATTTTGTCTTCGACAGATGCAGCTGCAGTGTTTTCTATTTTGCGAGCCCATAAGATAAAGTTGAAGGCTCATTTGGGACCTTTGTTGGAATTGGAGTCTGGGAGCAATGATGTGATGGTTTATTTTTTAATGACACTGCTTTTAAATTTCATTCATAGTGCTTCTGCAAATTTGTTGATGGGTATTCCTTTGTTTGCTTTAGAGATGGTTTTAGGGGCTGTAGGAGGTGTTTTAACCGGATTTTTTATGTGGATGTTTATCAATAAGGTAAATCTTCCTGATAAATCTTTATATGCTCCCTTAACAATTGCGATGATTTTTTTTCCGTATGCTTTGGTAAATATTGCACATGGAAGTGGTTATTTGGCCATATATATTGCTGGTATTATTCTTGGTAATCGTGATTTTATACATCGCCAAAGTATCCTTAAATTTTATGAAGGGTTTGGTTGGTTACTTGAAATTGCTATGTTTATAGCACTTGGTTTATTGGTAGATATGAAAACGCTTCTGGACATTGCTCCTTTGGGATTGTCTATTGCTCTGTTGTTGATGTTTTTTATACGTCCTTTAAGTGTTTTTGGCACACTTAGTCTCTCTTCTTTTAAAAGGAAAGAAAAAATGTTCATTTCCTGGGTAGGACTAAGAGGTGCTGTCCCCATTGTATTTGCTACTTATTTATATGGGAATAAAGATATTGATCCATTGATAGCAGATAGGCTTTTTCACCTTGTTTTTGTAGTTGTGCTTATTTCTGTTTTTGTACAGGGATCTACTTTACATCCACTTGCTAAACGATTACATCTTAATATCAAGCCTAGACCTGGCTTGACACATAAGCAACAGTTGCTTGCTGTGGATGAGGATGTGAAAAAAATTCTTATTCAGCTGGAAATTCCTACTGATTCTCCTGCGAATAAAAAGGCTATTGTCGATATTGGGCTACCTGAAAATACCTTTATTGCACTTATATATCGAGAAAAGCGTTATTTTCCTGCTAGTGGGAGTACTGTTTTGTATGAAAAAGATAAATTGTTTATTGTTGTCAACACCAAAAAAGAATTGCAAAAAGTAAAGGGTTGTCTAGGTATAGTTTAATTTATTTAGCAACAAGACGGATAGAAGAGAAAGGGAATAAGTCTTTACATCATTGTGGTTTGATTCCTCAACAATTATCAATTAAATTTGGAGTGAGAATGTCTATTAACTCACAACTAAATTTGGATGCTGGTCAGCGTTAAATAAATGCTCTCGGTTTTTCCAAAAAAGAAAGAGAAGAATGATCTTCTTTTAGGCAGGATCTCTTTTTCTTTTAAGTTAAGTGTAATGAATACTTGTTGATATAGGTTATAAGTTATAAACTAGGGTTTATTATCTCTTGTAAGATCATACTATTTATTTTTGGTTAAAATTGAAAAAGATGATTATCTGCGATATTATATTTGTGAAAAAATGTATTTTACACAAATTTCAAAAAGAAAAAAGTATCTTTGATGGTGTTTTAGACGTGTATTGGAGAGATGGCCGAGTGGCTGAAGGCGGCGGTTTGCTAAATCGTTATATAGACTACAATCTGTATCGAGGGTTCGAATCCCTCTCTCTCCGCTTCGGGATGTAGCGCAGTTTGGCTAGCGCACCTGCTTTGGGAGCAGGGGGTCGTAGGTTCGAATCCTGCCATCCCGACCATTTTTACATGTAAAACCGGCCCTATAGCTCATATGGATAGAGCGATTGCCTTCTAAGCAATAGGTAGAAGGTTCGAGTCCTTCTAGGGTCACTGCACACTTCTGGTTATATGCTGGCAAGTGTGTGCATTGTGTGTTAGCATTGCATAAAAAAATTCAACGATTTAAAATTTTATTCTATGGTACAGAAAGTACAATATGTTCTCAACAAGAGACAAATGACAGTTTGGGGTAATAACATTTCTATGTTTGACACTACTTCATATAAAGAAGGTTGTGTGGGTTATTTGTTTACTATTGAACTCTAGTACTATATGAAAAAAGAAAAAAAAGAATCCGTTACTTTACAGCAACTTTTTCAATACCTTGCCAAAATTACAAGACCTTTTCGTTCTTATTTAATATTAATTTTTTTTCTGGTTGCTTTTGAATCTATTATACTTGCGTATTCTTTACCCAAAACCATAGAAAGGATTGCAGATATTACAAAAAATGCTTCCCATAATGCAATGTTATTTGATGCACTGCAATGGCCTTTGTTTCTTCTTTTTTTATGGCAGGGTATTTTAGAGGTCAATTCACGGGTACAAGACTATTTTTATTCTATTAGGACAATACCTAGCCTTTCGAAAAAAATATACCAGAATCAAGTCAGCAAATTATTGGATCAAAGCTATCAGTTTTATCAAGAAAATCCGCCAGGTGCCTTATCAAACAATTTACATCTTTTAGCAAATACAATTCCAGAAATTCTAGATAGTCTTTTATTTAAAATTACTTCATTTGTTTTAACTTTTTTTGTCGCTATCATCAGTTTGATGTGTATATCAACTTTTGCAGGAATTTGTTTGATAGTATATGTTATCTTCCTTATTTGTGTGGTTTCTTTTTTCAATAAACGCATTAATATGCTCACTGGCAAATGGACAAAAAAACGTTCTAAAGTTATTGCTAGAATTATGGATATGGTGGTGGGTATTTTAACGATCAAACTTTTTTCTAGCAAAAAAAAAGAAACGCAAGCATTAGATGGGCTATTGACAACAACATTGAAAACAGAAAAAAAAGTTGAAAACACCTATTTGAAAATGTTTATAGCATTAGGGTTTGGCTATATTGCATTGCAAGGGCTAAGTGTTTCTTACCTTTTAAAACAAGTGTCTCTTAGCTTGATTTCTATTGGTCAGCTTTTAGGTATACTCTATTTGAACGAAACAGTTGTTTCTTTGGTTTGGGATGATTTGCCTGATTTATTGCAATTTTCTAAACAGGTGGGCAAGATAAGACAAGTTTTAACACTTGAGTGTGAATCTACTAAAGTACAGGATAAGCCAAATGCAAAAGAGATTGTATTACAAGAAGGACATATTCAATTTGAGCGTGTTACTTTTGCTTTTTCAGAAAATGAAGCACCTTTTTTCAATAATTTTAGCCTGGATATTCCCCCAGGACAAAAAGTGGGTATTGTTGGTTATGCAGGTAGTGGTAAATCAACACTCATTAAACTTTTATTGCGTCTCTATGATATCCAAGATGGGGCTATTCGCATTGATGGTCAAAATATACAAGATGTAACACAAGATTCGTTACGCAAACAAATAGGGCTTATACCGCAAGAAATAACGCTTTTACAAAGATCCTTGCGTGAAAATCTTCAGTATAGTGAGGAGGAAATCGATGATGAAACCATCATGCAAGCAACAAAAAAAGCAGCGATACACGATTTTATCTCTTCGATGCAAGAGGGATATGATACCGTAGTGGGCAAGGGTAGTATCGCACCTTCAGGCGGAGAGAGACAGCGGTTTGGCGTTGCTAGGTTACTTTTGAAAAATCCTAAGGTTGTACTTTTGGATGAAGCGACTTCTAATATGGATGCTATTACGGAAAAGAGTATGCAAAGTGTTTTAAATGAGTTTTGTGAAGGGAAAACAACGTTGATTATTGCGCACCGACTTAGTACATTACTAGAAGTGGACCGTATTGTTGTTATCAAAAACGGACGTATTGTTGAAGATGGTACCCATCACGAACTGTTGAATAAAAAGGGGTTGTATGCGTATTTTTGGAACACGCAATCCGATGGATTTATTGTCACGGAGGAAGCGCCTTAATAGTTTTGAACCAGTATATGGAGTATTGCGTTTTTTTGTGGGATGCTTACAGAGTAATGTCAACAATTTCAAAAGTAATGTCTCCTGCAGGTATTGAAATGGTTGTTTTTTCTCCTTTTTTCTTACCAAGTAATCCTTTGGCAATGGGGGAGTCAATGGATATTTTTCCTTTTTGAATATCTACTTCTGAAGAAGATACAAGTTGGTAGGTAAGTTGTCTTCCTGTTGTTTGGTTTTTTAAGGTTACAGTGGTTAGGATAGATACTTTAGAAGTGTCTATTTGTGTTGTGTCAATGATTTGTGCAGATGCTAGTTCTTTTTTTAACGAGTTGATGCGCATGTCAATAAGTGCTATTTCTTCTTTTGAGGCATGGTATTCTGCATTTTCTTTCAAGTCTCCTTTGCTTCTTGCATCACGCATTTTTTTTACGAGCTGTGGACGTTCTTGTTTTTCTAGAATGTTTATTTTCTCTTTTAGTTCTTGGAGGCCTTGTTTTGTATAATATGTTTTTTGTGTACTCATGGTAAAGTTTTTTTGCAAATGTTGTTTTGTTGTTTGTGTATTTTTACACTAGGAGAAAATCTACGTTTTTTCTTTGGATATCGCATGCTTTGACGCGGATTGTAATGGAGTCTCCTAAACGGTAGGTCTTTTTGGTTCGTTGCCCTTTTAGTGACAGTGTTGTTTGTTCAAAAATGTAGTAATCATCTGTGAGATCTGAAATATGAATAAGTCCTTCGCATTTGTTTTCAATGATCTCTACGTAGAGACCCCAAGCTGTTACACCAGAGATAACTCCTTTGAAGGTTTTGTTTATGTGCTTTTGCATGTATATGACTTGGTGTAAATTAATGGATGCTCGCTCTGCTTCTGTGGCGATTCTTTCTTGTTGGGAGCTGTGTTTAGCAATGGCTTCGTAGTTTTTTTGTGGTGGCTGTGTTTGACTGAGAAAGTGTTTGACAAGTCGATGTATGATGATGTCTGGATAGCGTCGGATGGGGGATGTGAAATGGGTGTAGTGTTTAAAGCCTAAGCCGAAGTGTCCTAAGGGGTCTGTGGTATATCTTGCTTGTTCCATGGTGCGGATTGCAAGTGTGTGTACGGCGTCTTGATGTATGGTGTCTTTACTTTTTTGGAGGATGTCATTGAGGTTTTTTTGTATTGGTTGGTTATTGTCGAAGGTATATCCTAGACTTTGTATGAATTGTTTAAAATTTTCTATTTTTTCTGGTTTGGGTTGTTCGTGTGTACGGTATATAAAAGGTGTTTTGCTTTTGTTTTGTTTGTGATGACTGGTGATGGTTTCTGCAATGATGCGGTTTGCTAGGAGCATGTATTCTTCGATGAGTTGGTGTGTTGTTGTGCTGGTGATTGTTTTGATTTGAACGGTGTTGGTGACTGGGTCAATGAAAATTTTTGTGTTGTCGGAAGCAAAATCAATGGCGTTTTGTTCTAGGCGTTTTTTTCGTAGTTTTTTTGCAATGCTATCGAGTAGGAATAGCTCTTTGTGAAAAGTCCCTTGTTTCTGTTGCATAATTTGATGTGCTTCGTCGTATGTGAATCTTTTTTGGGAATAAATGATGGTTTCTCCTATCCAAGTATCGATGATGTCGGTGTCTTTAAAAGTGAGGACAACAGAGAAGGTGAGTCTTGCTTCTTTTGGTTTAAGGGAGCATAGGTGGTTGGATAGTCGCTCTGGTAACATGGGGATGACTTTGTCTACGAGGTAGGTTGAGGTGCTTCGTTTTTGTGCTTCTATGTCTAGTGGGGAGTCTGGTGTAACATAGTGGGTAACATCTGCTATGTGTATACCTATTTCATGTGTACCGTTGGGGTGTGTTTGTATGGAAATAGCATCGTCAAAGTCTTGTGCTGTTTCTGGATCTATGGTAAAGGTTGTGATGTTGGTGAAGTTTCTGCGCTTTTTTATTTCGTGGTTTGGTAGGGTTTCTTCTAGTTGGTGTACCTGTTGTTCTATGGTGGTATCAAATGTTTTATCTAGGTTGTATTGTATGCTGAGTGCTTTGTTTTCAGTGGAATATTCTCCGCTTTTACCAAGTATATTTATGATTTTGCCTGTGTATTTGGCATGTGTGTGGTTGTAGTTGAGTATTTGTATGGTGACTTTGTCATTCGGTTGGCAGTTTTGGTGTGTTTCTGGGATGATTAATGGGTATAGACGTTTTTTGTCTGGTATGCAGAGGAGGTGGTTTTGTTTTATTTGCTCGATGCGTCCTATAATGGTATGGTGCTTTCTGCTGATGATTTTGATGACTTTACCTTGTTTTCTTTCTTTTGTGCTTGGGAATATTTGGATTTCAACAGTGTCTTCATGGATGGCATTGAGGAGATCTTTTTGATGGATTTTTATATCTCGGAGGTTGTTGGTATTGTCTGTGAGGATAATGTAGGCGTGATTGGGATCTACATGGTCAACAATGCCTATGTGGGTTTCTGTTACTTTTTTGTGGGGTTTGAAGTTTGTTTTTTGTTGGGGCTGTTTTTTAATGGTTGTCATTATTGTTTCTGTTGTTGCATGTGGTTTGCATGCATGTTGATAAATGTTGAAAAAAAAGAGGTGTTACCATCTTATTTTGTGTTTTTAAACTGAATGGATTATTTTCTTTTGCTCATACTCTAACCAAGATCTGCTCTTTTATCTGAGGTAAATACTAGTATGTTTTTTTTATTTTTGCAAGAATGCTAGGGTGCGTTTAATGGTTATTTTTTCTTGCTTTTTTTTGTTTCTGTATTTTCAGGTTGATGTTTTGGGTATATGGTCATGGTTTCTTCAATTTCAATGAATTTTTTTGAAAGCAGGATGCGTGAATGTCCATCTTCCATTTGAAGGACTACACATTCTTCGTTTATGTCTAGTACAATCCCATGAATACCTCCTGTAGTTATGATCTTATCACCTACCTGTATATTTTGTAGAAAAATTTTTTCTTTTTTGTTTTTTTTCTGTCCTGGAATTAGTATAAATAAAACAAAAACTAGACAAATTCCTATTAGAATTACTATTTCAATTGGTGGCATCTTTTTTATTTTTTATGAAAGGGCAATTATAATCATTTTTTTCTTTTTTCTACTGTAAATGGTTTTTTATGGATGGTATGTTGTGCTAGTCTTTTATTTTGTGGCGTGGTTTTATTTCTGCAATACCGCCTGAGAGGACTATTTTCCAGGCTTCTGCGGATGTGATGTTTAGGGGGATGACGTCTTCTTTGGGTAAGAAGTATAGTTCGCCTGATAGGGCGTAGGAATGTGGGATGTATACTGCGATTTTTCCTTCGTTTACATTGAGATTATGGATGTTTTCCTGGATGATAAATCCTATTTTTTGTATGCTTAGTGTTTTGTTAGTGGTCACGAGTACAGGTTTGTCAAATTTGCCTACGAATGTAGCTACGAATTCTTTTGCGTATACGTATAAGAAGCTGATGCCAGGAATTTTTAAGACCATTTTTTCTAGGATTTTAACCCCTTTTTGTATGGATAGACTAGAGGCGAGTATACCGAAGAATGTGATGAGGAGTGCAACGCAAAAAATGTTCATATATTTCACACGAGCTATCTGGTTGATGGTTTGCATTGCTGTTGGGTTTGTATATTTTGTAAGTAGTAATAAAAAGTTGCTTTTAGGTGTGTTGAATTCTTCTTCTGTTAGGAAGAATCCTGCAAAGGCGTTCATGAAATTGGCAATCCAAGAGCTTAGTACGTTGAGTGGGTAGATGACGAAGAAGATGGTGAGTATGAAGGGTACGATTACGAAGATTCCGTGGAGAAAGAATTGCAGTATTTTTTTAAATATTTTTTTCATGCTTTTTTTGTTTTTTGTGGGGGGAAGAGCTAGGCAAGATCTTCTGTTGCAATGCTTTTTGCGTATTTTTCTATGAGTGCTCTACGTGGTGGTATGCTATCTCCCATGAGGATGGAAAAGAGGCGATCTGCTTCTACATCTGAGGTAATGGTTACTTGTTTAAGGATTCTATTTTCTGGGTTTAGGGTTGTTTCCCATAGTTGTTCTGGATTCATTTCACCAATACCTTTGTAGCGTTGTACTATTATATCTCCTTTACCTTTTGTGTTTTCAAGTTCTTTGATGTGGTTGTCTCGTTCTTGTTCTGTCCAACAATAGCGTTTGGTAGTTGCTTTTTGTACAAGGAAAAGGGGTGGTAAGGCTATGTATATATATCCTTTTTCAATGAGTTCGGGCATGTATCGGAAAAATAGGGTAAGGATGAGTGTGCGTATGTGGCTACCGTCTACATCAGCGTCTGTCATGATGATGATTTTGTGATAACGTAGTTTTTGTAGGTTTACGATGCGACCTTCTTCTGTTTCTTCAAAATTGATGCCTAATGCGGTGATGATGTTTCTTATTTGTTCGCTTTCATATATTTTGTGTTCTTGTGATTTTTCTATGTTTAAAATTTTTCCTCTTAGTGGCAGTATAGCTTGTATGTCTCTTCTGCGTGCTTGTTTAGCATTGCCTCCTGCTGAATTTCCTTCTAGGAGAAATATTTCTCTAAGTGCAGGATTTTTTTCTGAGCAGTCTGCAAGTGTACCTGGTAGGGAACCTGCTGTTAAGGCTTTTTTTCCTTGTATGAGATCACGTGCGCGTTTAGCTGCTTGTCGTGCTTGTGTTGCTAGGGAGACTTTTTCCATGAGGAGTCGTGCTTCTCGAGGGTTTTCTTCCAGGTAGTGTGTGAGTGTTTCGAAGATGATTGTTTCTACGGTGGATGCTACTTCTGTGTTGGTGAGGCGTGTTTTTTCTTGTCCTGAGAATTGTGGATCTGGAAGTTTTACGGAGATGACGATGGTGGCTCCTTCTCGGAAGTCGTCGCCAATGGGGGTTAGTTTTGCTTTTTCGAAGATTCCTTCTTTGTCTCCATAGGTTTTGAGAGCTCTGGCAATGCCTTTTTTGAGTCCAGTGAGATGGGTTCCTCCTTCGAATGTTTTGATGTTGTTGGCGTAGGAGTATATGTTTTCTTTGTGTCCTGTGTTGTAAGTGATAGCGGTATATACGAAAATGCCGTTTTTGTTGCTTTGTATGGAGATGGGGTGTGGAAGTATGGATTCTCTGTTTGCGTCTAGGTATTGTACGAATTCTTCTATTCCTTTTTCTGCGTGGAAGGTTTCTATTGATGGGTTGTTTTGTTCATTAGTGTCACGTAGATCTGTTAGTGTGATGATGAGTCCTGGGTTGAGGAAGGAGAGTTCTCGTAGTCTGGTAGCAATGGTTGTGTATTCGTAGTGGGTGGTTTCAAAGATGGTGGGGTCGGGTTGAAAGGTGATGCATGTTCCTGTTTTTTCTGTGGGTTCTATTTCTTGTACTGGGTGTGTGGGTATGCCTTTGCTGTATGTTTGTTTGTAGGTGTTACCATTTTTGTGTACGATGGCTTCGAGTGATATGGCAAGTGCGTTTACACAGGATACGCCTACGCCATGTAGGCCACTTGTTCCTTGGGCATAGCTGTCTTTGTCGAATTTTCCTCCTGCGTGTAGGGTTGTCATGATGACTTCTAGTGCGGAACGGTTTTCTGTGGGGTGGATATCTACGGGTATTCCTCGTCCATTATCTTCTACGCTGATGAGGTTGTTGGGGTGTATTTTTACGTCAATTTTTGTACAATATCCTACAGTGGCTTCATCGATGGCATTGTCTACTACTTCATAAACAAGGTGATGTAGTCCTTTGGTATCTGTGCCTCCGATGTACATGCCGGGGCGTTTTCGTACGCATGCTGGGAATTCGAGTACTTGGATGCTTTTTGCTGAATATGCTTGATTCATGGTTCAATGGTTTGTTTTTAGGAGGATAAATATAATGTTTTATTATGTAAGTGTGAAATGGTGTTGTATGTAGTGTGTTTTTTATGGGGTTTTGGGGGTGTTGTGTAGGTGTGTTAGTAGTAGTTGTGTTTTTTTTTGTCCAATGGTGTTGATGAGGTTTTCTGTGGGGGTTTGTTTGATGTTTTGTATGGAGTGAAAGGTGGTGAGGAGTTTTTGGATTGTTTTGGGTCCAAAGGTGGGTATTGTTTGGAGTTGGCTTTTGAGGGTATTTTTTTTGCGTGTTTTTCTGTGAAATTGGATGGCGAAGTCGTGGGTGTTATTTCGGATGTGTTGCAGGAGTTTTAGAGAGGGGGATTTTTTGCTGATGATGATGGGGGCTGGGTTGTTGGGGGTGTAGATGAATTCTTGTTTTTTTGCGATGGCAATGATTTCTATTTTTTCGTGAAGGGCTAGGTTTTGTAAGGTGGTATAGGCTGCGCTGAGTTGTCCTTTGCCTCCGTCTATGATGATGAGGTTTGGGAGGGGTTTATTTTCTGTGATGAGGTGTTGGTAACGTCGTTGTATGATTTCTCTCATAGAGGCAAAGTCGTCTGGTCCGATGACGGTTTTGATGTGGAAGTGTCGGTAGTCTTTTTTTGAGGGTTTACCGTTTTTGTAGCATACCATGCCGGCGACGGGGTTTGTGCCTTGTAGGTTGGAGTTGTCGAAGCATTCGATGTGTTGTGGAGGTTTTTTGAGGTTGAGGTCTTTTTGTAGGAGTTGTAGGATGTTGTTGTTTTGTTGTTTTGTTGTTTTGTTTTGGTGTTCTTTTTGTGCGAGGTATGCGTTTTTGAGGGCGAGCTGTATGAGTTTGTATTTGTCTCCTGTTTTGGGGATGATTACTTTGGTGTTGTTGGGGGGGGTTGTTATGGGGGTGTTGGTGAGGATGGTTTTGGCGGTGCTATCCGTTTTTTGTCGGAAGTGTAGGAGTGCTATGGAGGGGATGTCTTCGTCTGTTTCTTCGAGTTTTTTTTGTAGGGTGAGGGTTTGTGTGAATGTTGCGATGCCTTTTTTGATGTGGAAGTAGCTTACGAAGGTGTGTGGATTGTGTGTTAGGGTTACGAGGATATCTAGGGTGCCGAGGCGGGGTTGTGCCAGGATGGAGTGTGCTTGATAGTCTTGAATGGCTTGGATTTTTTCTTTGTATTGTTGTGCTTTTTGGTATTGATGTGTTTTTGCAGCTGTGAGCATTTCTTGTTTTAGTAGTTGTTTGATGGTTTGGAAGTTGCCTTTGAGTATGTGTGTTACTTGTTGGATCATTTTGTTGTATGCTTCTTGGGTTTGTAATTTTGTGCATGGTCCTAAGCAGTTGCCGATGTGGTATTCGAGGCATACTTTGTATTTGTTGGCGTTTATGGTATTAGGTGTTAGTTTATAGTGACATCTGCGTATGGGGTATAGGTATCGGATGAGTTTTTCTATTTTTTCTAGGTGTTTTGTGCTGATGAAGGGGCCGTAGTATTGTCCTAAGGAGGGTGTTTTTTTGCGGGTGGTGAGGAGTTGTGGGAAGGGTTCTTGTGTGATGCATAGGTATGGGTATGTTTTTCCGTCTTTGAGTAGTATGTTGTAGCGTGGTTGGTGTTGTTTGATGAGGTTGTTTTCTAGGATGAGTGCGTCGTGTTCGTTGTTGACGATGGTGCAGGTGATGGTGTGGATGTTGGTGATCATTCTGTGTGTTTTGATGTGTAGGGTTTTTGTGTTGTTGAAGTAGTTGCTGACTCTTTTTCTGATGTTTTTTGCTTTTCCTATGTAGATGATGGTGTCTTGTTGGTTGTGGAATTTGTATATGCCTGGTTCGGTTGGTAGGGAGGTGTGTTCTGCTGGGGTATAGTGTGTTGTTTTCATTTTTTGTGTTTGGATGTTTTAGGTCTTCAAATATGGTAAGATTTTTTTGTTTTTTGGTTGATAGGGGAAAAAGTGATATGTTTGTGTATTGAATTGTATTAATGTAATTTTAGGTTATGGCAAATATTTGTGATATTACGGGGAAGCGTTTGATGGGTGGAAACTTGGTTTCTAAGGCGAATAATAAGACACATCGTAGGTTTTATCCTAATTTGCAGAAGAAGTATTTCTTTTTTAGCGAGTTGAATGTATGGATTATGTTGCAGGTTTGTACGAAGGCGATTCGTACTATTAATAAGAATGGGTTGTATCATACATTGAAGAAGGCTTGTAAAAAGGGTACGTTGACGCCTCATATTGCGCAATTTGTAAAGCATTTGTAATTGTATTGTTTTTTGAAACTTTTGTTTATACTATTGAATCATGGCAAAAAAAAGTAAAGGTAATCGTGTGCAGGTTATTTTGGAATGCACAGAACATAAAGGAACGGGTCAACCGGGGATGTTTCGGTATCATACGCAGAAGAATAAGAAAAATTCTCCTGGTCGTTTGGAGCTTAGGAAGTATAATCCTATTCTGAGGAGGTATACTGTTTTTAAAGAAACTAAATAATTATGGCAAAGAAAGCGATAGGTAAAGTGAAAAGTGATAAAAGGAAGTCTATGTGTAAGCTTATTATGCCTGTGAAGTCTTCTAAGACGGGGGCATATGTTTTTGAGGAGGTTTTTATGCCTTCTGAAAAAGTGAAGGATTTTTTGTCTGCGAGAGGTAAGAAGTAGTTGTTACAGGCTTTTTATGAGGAGTATAAATTGTCTTCTTTTGATGTTTTTGATCTTTTTTATTGGGTTTTATGGGTTTTTTTGATTTTTTTAAGGGGTCTTCTAAGAAGAATGTATCACAGGAGAAGGTGAGGAAACCTATAGGAGAAGGTCATGTAAAGAAGAGTTTAGGTTTTTGGGGGTCGTTGAAGCGTTTGTTTATGGGGCGTCCGAAGTTGGATAAGGATCTTTTGGAGGAGATTGAGGAGTTGTTGATTACTACGGATATGGGTGTTGAGACGGCGGATAAACTTATTAAAAAATTGAAGGAAGAGGTGGATAAAGTAGATTTTGAGGGTGCGGTTTCTATTTTGAAGCATGAGATAAAAATGTTGTTGAGGGTGGAGGAGCGTTTTTCTGTGGATGTTTCTGTGGCTAGAAAGCCTTATGTAGTGCTTGTGATTGGGGTAAATGGTGTGGGAAAGACAACGACGATTGCTAAGTTGGGGTATTTGTTTCAACAGGAGGGGAAGCGTGTGATGTTGTGTGCTGGGGATACTTTTCGTGCAGCGGCGGTTGAACAACTTTTGGTTTGGGGTGAGCGTCTTGGGGTGTCTGTGGTGAGTCATGGTATGCATAAGGATCCTGGTTCTGTTGTGTATGATGCTGTTGATAAGGCGTTGTTGCAGGATATGGATGTTTTGTTGGTGGATACGGCTGGTCGTTTGCATAATAAGGTTGGGTTGATGAATGAGTTGGCGAAGGTGAAGCGTGTGATTGGAAAGCGGTTGTCGGGTGCTCCTCAGGAGGTGTTGTTGGTGTTGGATGGTAGTACAGGGCAGAATGCATGGCAACAAGCGAGGCTTTTTGATAAGGATTTGGGCATTACGGGTTTGGTGGTGACCAAGTTGGATGGTGTTGCAAAGGGGGGTGTTTTGATTGGTCTTGCTAGTGAGTTGGGTATTCCTATTAAGTATGTGGGGTTGGGTGAGCAGGTTGGGGATCTTGTGTATTTTGATGGTCATGATTTTGTGGAGGGGCTTTTTGTGCGGGAAGGTTGAGGGTTGGTTGTTGTTTTTTGAGGATGTTAATACCAATGAAGCATTTTAGGCATTGTTTTTTTGCGCAGTAGTTTTTGTATAGGGAGATGCTTCCTTGGCTGTCGAAGGCGTTTTTAATGGGTAGTTGTAGGGATGTCCAGTATTTGGTGATGGTGTTTTTTTCTGGGGGTGTTTTTTGTAGTAGTGCTAGTGCGTGGTTTATGTGGAAGTTTTCGTTGTGTATTTTTCCGTAGGTGATGAGTAGGGGTATGAGTGTGTTGATGATGATGGTATTGATGCTTTGTGTGCCTATGGAGGGTATTTTTTTGTTTGCTTTTTTTCCAAAGTGGTAGTGTGTTTTCCAATATGGAGATGGATTTTTGCTTAGTTTTTGTTTGATTTTTGTGTAGGGTGTGTTTAGGAAGTAGGTGAAGAGGTTTTGTTGTTTATAGAGGAATTGTGCCATTTGTGCTATGCGTAGGGTGGGTGTGTTTGCTGGGCGTATACGTGATTTTTTCCATGTGGTTGTGGGCATGGGGGGTGGTAGTTTGTATTTTTTTGTGAGTTTTTGGTGGTGTGTTTGTAGGGTTTTTATGTAGGGGGTTGTGTTTGTGTTGTTGAGGAGTCCTGCTTGTCCGAATAGTAGTGCTTCGATGTGTGCTAGGTTGTTTTTTTGTTGTTGTATGATGTGGTAGGGAACTTTGTGGCTGAGTGTGAGGAAGGCTTGGCTGTTGATGTTGAAGCCGAAGGCGTAGGCGAGGAGGTGGTAGGTGGTGGTATTGGAGTTGTTTTTGGTGTTTTTTAGGAGTGTTTCTATGAAGTTGTGTTTGTTGTTTAGTCGTTGTAGTAGGGCTTTTTTGAGCATTTGTTTCCATTGTGGTATTTGGGCGGGGCTGAGGTGTTTGTGGCAAGGGATGGGGTGTTGTTGTGTCATGAGTTCGTGGTAGTGTGCGAGGATGTTGGGTTGTATGTATTGTGCTAGGCAGAAGGTGGGGATGTTTTCTGGGGTTTGGTCTGTGTTTGGTGTTTGCCATACTATGTGTAGTATGACGTTTTTGTAGTGGTTGTTTTGGTGGTGTTTGTGTTTTTGCCAGTCGTCTGTGGTGTGGTGTATTTCTATGTTTCCGTAATGGGTTTGGTTGTTTATTTGTATTGTTGCGTTTAGGAAGTCTGGTCCTTCGTTTGGGTTGAGGTATCCTGGGGAGAGGATGGTGAGTGTTTGTCCTGTGTGTGTTTGTAGGTTTTTTTTGCTGAAGAGTTGTTGTTGCCAGATGTAGTGAAGTATTTTTTCTTGCATATGTTTTGTTGTTGTTATTGTGTAATGTATGTGTATTTTGGGTTTTTATAGGATGTTTGTTTAAATGTGTATGATTTGTAAGAAATTTGTAAAAAAGTTTGTAAATTATTAGGAATGTTTATTTTGGTTTTTGATGGTGATGGGGTTGTTTTTTCGTTGTTATGTCTAGAATATTTGTTGATTCTAAATAATGATATACGTATTTGTTTGTTTATAAAAAACCAAAAATGTATATTTGTCTAAACATATTGATCAAAAAATAAACTAAAATGGATGCTATTGTAACTAATAGAGAAATTTTGAAGCAATATCAAGCACTTTGTGATGTATTGCCTAAGGAAATGGGTGAAGATGTGAAGAAAGAGATTGACAAGGCGTTTATTGTTGCTTATACAGCTCATGATAATACGTTTAGGAAGTCTGGAGATTCTTACATTGTACATCCTTTAAATGTGGCTAGGATTGTGCTTGAAGAGTTGCATGTGCAAGATGCGGTGGCTGTTATTGCGGCTTTGTTGCATGATGTTCCTGAGGATACGAGTGTTACTTTGGAGGATATTGCAAAGGAGTTTGGGGATGAAGTAGCGGTTATTGTGGAGGGTTTGACGAAGATAAAGAAGGAGTTACCTTGGTTTGAGCCTAAGCAAGCATGTATTTTTCAGGATTTTTTGAAGAGTTTGCATAGAGATAAGCGCATTATTTTGATTAAGTTGGCGGATCGTTTGGATAATATGCGTTCCTTGGATTTTATGTATAAGTCTCAACAGTTACGTATTGCTACGGAAACGAAGAAGTTGTATGTGCCGATTGCAAATCGTTTGGGTTTAAATAAGGTGAAGACGGAGTTGGAGGATTTGTATTTGAAAACGGTTGAGCCGGATAGGTATCATGCGATTTCTCAAAAGCTTGCAAAGACGTTGAGGCAGAGGGAACAGGAGCTTGATGATTTTTTTGCTCCTATTGAGCAGGAGTTGAAAAAGCATGGGTTACTTTTTTGTTATCATAAGCGTGCAAAATCTATTTTTTCGATTTCTGAGAAGATGGAGAATAAAAATGTTTCGTTTGAGGAGATTTATGATTTGATGGCAGTGCGTATTATTTTGGATACTAATCAGGAAAAAGTGACTTGTTGGCAGGTGTATGGTATTGTAACGAGTTTATATATTCCTAATAATAATAGAAAGAAAGATTGGGTTAGTATTCCTAAATCGAATGGTTATGAATCGTTGCATATTACTGTTTTGAATCAAAAACAAGAATGGGTGGAGGTGCAGATTAGAACCAAGCGTATGGATCGTATTGCTACTTATGGTATTGCAGCTCATTGGCGATATAAGCCAGATAGTGCTATTGAGCAAAGGGATCCTGAAACTGGTTTTGATAATTGGTTGGATGAAATTTCTCGTCTTGCTCAGGTTGGTTCTGATTCTGTGAGTATGTTGGATCAATTGGAGTCTGGTTTTTCTAAAAATGATGAAATATATGTTTTTACGGAGGATTGTAAGACGATGCATTTGTTTAAGGGATCTACAGTATTGGATTTTGCGATTAATCAGTTGGGAAAAAATGGCTTGTATGTGTGTCGTGCCTTTGTGAATGATGAGTTGGTGCCTATTAGTCATGTTTTGGAAAATCATGATGAGGTGCGGGTTGAAATTGATTTGAATATTAAACCAACAGTTCAGGCAATGCAGTTGGTGAAGACGTATAAGGGTTTGTGTATTGTGCAGGAGTTTTTTAGGGAGAAGCGTGAAAAGGATGCTGCTAGGGGTAAGGTGATGCTTGATAATATATTACAATCATATGGTGTGTCTGTTGATGCTGAAATATTGGAACATTTGAGGGATTTTGTTGGAGAGAAGACGATTACTCATTTGTTGCTTGGCATTGCGGATGATCATATTAAGATTGATGATGTTGTAAGGCGTTTTGTGCATGTTTTGAAGCAGTGTCCTGTAGTTGGGGATAAGCCTTTTTTTGATAAGAAAAAGGTGTTTTTGATTAAGCAGACGAATCGTGATGAGTATGAGATTGCGTCTTGTTGCAAGCCTGTTCCTGGCCAGAATATTTTTGGTGAAATGTTAAGGAATCGTAAGATACGTGTTCATACAGCACTTTGTGAGACGGGTAAAAATATTTTGGCTCGTTATGGGGGTCGTATTGTGGAAACGGAGTGGTATAATCCATCACCTGTGGAGGTTACTTTTTTTGTGTATTTTTTGGAAGATAAAATGATGGCTTCTGCGATTTTGGGTGCTATTAATATTTTTCACGTGCAATCTTTGTTTTTTCATAGGAATAATAATGGTACGGCTCATGCGGACATTAAGGTGTTGATTAAGGATGTGCGTGAGATGAATTTTTTTATGGATCGGTTGAAGGACATTAAGGGGGTTCAGGATATTGTGCGTAATATGTAATGGTTAGGTTTTGAGCAGTTTGGCGGTTTTATATAGTTTTGTACACCTGGAGGGATTCGAACCCTCAGCATCGGAGCCGAAATCCGAGATTTTATCCATTAAACTACAGGTGCAAAGATGATGGGTTGTTGTGTTAGCTTATATTTCTTTTTCCTATTTCGATTGCTTCCATATTGGCGGGTTTGCTGTTGATGATGTCAAAGCGTATAATTGTTTGTATTTGATGTATGCCATAGTTGCCAGCTGCTCCTGGGTTGATGTATAGGAGTCCTTGTTTGTCTCTTTCTATGTGTAGGATGTGTGTGTGTCCACATATGAGCATGTGGGGGTTGTATGCTTGGATGATTTTACGTGTATGTGGGTTGTATTTGGGGGGAGATCCTGCAATGTGTGTGAGGCATATGCGTATTCCTTGTCGTTCAAAGGTGTGGGTATGTGGATATAGCTTGCGTAGTGTGGGATTATCGATATTGCCGTATACGATTTGACTGGGTTTGAAATTGCTGAGTTTTTCTGCTACTTCTGTGGTGCCGATGTCTCCTGCATGCCATATTTCGTCACAGTTTTTGAAGTAGTGGTATATTTCTTGGGGCAGGTGTCCATGTGTATCTGAAATGATGCCTATTTTCATTTTTTTGGGTTATGTGTACTTGTTAGATGATGTAGTCTGTGCTTGTTTTTTCTTTGATGAGTTTCTCTAGTTTTTTGTTGACGTATTGGTCGTCTATGGTAATTTCGCTTCCTGGGTTGATTTTTTCTGGTACGTCGAATAAGATGTCGTTGAGGACTTGCATCATGACGGTGCGTAGTCTACGTGCGCCTATGTCTTCTCCTTCTTGATTGAGGATATGTGTGGCTTTTGCCATTGCTTTGATGCTTTTTTTTGTGAATGTGAGTTTTACGTTTTCTACTTGTAGTAGTGCTTGTTGTTGTTTTGTGAGCGAGTTGTCTGGGTTTTCTAATATGGCTGCGTAGTTTTCTTCTGTAAGGCTATTGAGTTCTACGCGTGCGGGGAATCTTCCTTGAAATTCTGGCATGAGGTCTGTGGGTTTGTTGTTGTGGAAGGCTCCTGCTGCGATGAAGAGGATGTGATCTGTTTTGATCCGTCCTATTTTTGTGTTGACGACAGTTCCTTCTATAATGGGAAGGAGGTTGTTTTGTACGCCTTTTCTGCTTACTTCTGGTCCTCCTTTTTCTCCTGGGGATCCGATGATTTTATCTACTTCATCTAGGAATACGATTCCTTCTTCTGCTTTGGTGATGGCTTCTTTATGGATGGCTTTGATGTCCATATGTCTTTCGAGTTCTGAGTCGAAGAGGAGTTTTTTTGCTTCTTTGATTTTGACTTTTTGGATGCTGGTTTTTATGGGGATGATTTTGCTCATCATGGTGTTGAATGATGTTAGCATTGTTTCATCGAGTGCTCCACCGCTAATGAGTCCGATGCTGTTGGGTTGTTCTTGCATTTCTAGTTCGATGAATCGGTTATCGAGGTCGCCTTTTTTTATTTTTTGGAGGAATATTTCTCGTGTTTCTTCGTTGTTTTCGGGGGTGGTTTTTTCTTCTTTTTTTGCTTTGGTTTTTATGGATGGGATGAGTATGTCTAGTATGATTTTGTCTACAAGGTCTTCTATTTTGTGTTTGAGGTGTTTTCTTTTTTCTCTTTTTACGATGTTTACGGCATTTTCTGCTAGGGCTCCGATGATGTCTTTGACGTCTTTGCCTACGTATCCTGTTTCTGTGTATTGTGTGGCTTCGACTTTGACGAATGGTACGGCGCAGATTTTGGCCATGCGTCGTCCTAATTCGCTTTTTCCTGTTCCTGTTGGGCCTTTCATGAGGATGTTGCTGGGGACGATTTCGTCTCGTATGTCTCCTTGTACGTTGCTTCTACGCCAGCGGTCTCGGAGTGCTATTGCTACTGTTTTTTTGGCGTCTTCTTGGCCGATGATGTATTTATTGAGTTCTGTTATTACTTGTTGTGGGGTTAGGTTTTTTTTTGTTACCATAATGGTTGTGTTTGTGTTTTTTGTTTAAGGTTTTTTTAAATATTGCAAGATGTGTGCCATTGTTTTTTTATGGGTTGTTTTGGTGTCATTTTGTACATGCTTGGTATGTTTAATAATAAGGTATGCAAGTCAATTATGAAAGTTTTTTGGAAAATGGTTTTAATGGGTATTTTTTTGAATGTTATGGAGATGGGGAGGTTTTGGTGGGTTGTTTGGGTGTGAGGAATGGTGGAATTTTTATTAAGGTTTGGATGTTTTTTTGACTATGTGTGTAATTTTTTTCTGACAAGATGACAAAGGTTGGGGAAATGTTTTTTTTGTAAACATAAAAAAAGTATGAAAAAGAGGATAAAAAAGTCATTTTACTAGTTATGATAACGTTTTTGTAGTGTGCAGGGGGTGTGGTAGTTATTGTAAACAGATTGTCTTTATTGTATAGCAAGAAAAGAATTTGTTTCAGGGATTATATCATATGGTTACTCTACCATTTTATGGTTTATTTTCATTTGTGGTTTATGGAAGGGAGGTCTCTGGAAATAAATTTTTTAATGGTTTTTGTTGCTAAATCTTTTTTGTAGTTTAGTGTTTTTATCTGTGTGCGTGTTGTGTTGGTTATTTTTTTGTTTTGTGCAAATTGTGTTTAGGTAAGGGAATGAACTTACTACAAAGTCAGGTGTTTTGAAGGAAAAAAGGAAAATGAAGGTTTTATTTTTCCCCTTTTCTTTTATTATGTGAAAAGGTACTATTTCTTTGAAAAAAAGTGTAAATTTGCCCTGTATTTTCTTTGTAAAAAGACAATATCAAAAATTCAAATACACAAAGCTATGAAAAAAAGTTATCCACTACAAAAGGTACTTCCACAATTGCTTTTACTACTTTTTTTGTCGCAAATGGGGACAGCACTACTTGCAAATGAAAACCAGCTTCAGATGCAACAACAAAAGCCTAAAGAAGAAGCTTCGCAAATTAACTCAATAAAAAATAAAGAAAAAAAAGCAACATGGAATATTTTTGATTGCAAAGGAAATTCACAAGTAAATCAAAATTTCAACAAGGAAAAATTCAATTTGAAACAGGTAATCAAGGTTGGTATTGTTGCAGGTGTTACCCTAGGTGTAGTTGTAGGTGTGTTCAAATTTGTCAACACAGCTTTAAAAACAAAAACATCTCTTCCAATACAACAGCTTAAGCCTTCTATGCCAACAGTTGCCCAAACTATTCTACAAAACAAAGTAGATGTAAATACTTTACAAAATATCATGGAAAAAGGAGGTAGTGCAGGAGAGGTTCAAGGTAATTTATTTCGTGCACTCTTTCAAAGGTTACGGCAATATAGAACTGCACCAGTAGTATCTACACCAATAGTTGTTTCACAAGTTCCTGTGCAAGCATCACAACCTGCTAAAAAAACAAGCTCCTGGAAAGAAAGCCTTAAGTGGTGTATACAACACCCAAAAGAAGTTTTGGGAAGCACTATTTTGGTAGGATTGGCCGTTTACTTTGCTTTGAATAAAAGCCCAAGAGAAGTTGCTAAAAATAGTGTCAAAAGTTTTGTTGGTTTGAAATTTGCTTCTGGAATATTTAATAAAGTTAATCCCAACAATAACATTAATAAATTTTTCAATCCCACTCTAGTCAATATAGGTGCTGGGTTGTCAGGCTTTGTAGGACTTGGTTTACTACAGGAAATAAATATGTATAAGCCTGCGGTGTATTTGCAAAAACTTGCAAAAAACGAGGATAGTAATTTGCCTACTTGGCTCAAAGGTTGGTTGCATAGAGGTTTTGTAGATGCTCCATTGCTACAGCTCGGAAATAAGCAGAACCCTCCTAAAACATTAAAAAATTATGTGACAGCATTTTTCAAAAGGATTCGAGGTGGTAATAATAACAACAATAATAACAACAATAATAACAACAATAATAACAACAATAATAACAACAATAATAACAACAATAATAACAACAATAATAACAACAATAATAATGAAAGTGAGAGCAACAGCAATAAATATGGACTCAACATGTTTTTCGCAGACTTACTTCTTACACCTATTGTCAAACTGCTAGATGAATACCTCAAAATAAGTAACAAAACACCTCTTTGGCTCAAAGCTATTTATGGACAATGCATAGGAAAAACACATGAAACTTCTTACTGGATTATGGATATGATTATCTGTTCATGTTTCCCATATCTCTTCTTTTATGTAATAGCTAAATGGGCAAAGTATAAGGAAAAACAAGAGCAAGAGGCATTGGAAAAAGCAAAGCAAGAAAAAGAAAAGCAAGAGGCATTGAAAAAAGAAAAGCAAGAAGAAGAAGAAAAAATGCAACT
Organism: uncultured Bacteroidota bacterium; assembly: GCA_942492555.1. Taxonomy (GTDB): domain Bacteria; phylum Bacteroidota; class Bacteroidia; order Cytophagales; family Amoebophilaceae; genus JBCCVH01. Next base: position 344,215 of record CALOEX010000003.1, read on the forward strand.
AAAAAAGAAAAGAGCATCTAGTTATATCTTGACCTTTGCAGATAAATATCTTGCAGAAAATGTTCGTGTATGGATGGGCAATCTTCTTGTACGTATTGGCAACAGCATACAACAAGTGTTTCCTTATCATGAGAAAGAGATTTCTACATTGCAAAAATTACAAGAAAAAACTCAAAAGAAGATAGAGGAAACAAAAGACAATATTAAATCCAATGCAATATGGAGAGCTTTGATAGAAGCATAAAACAATCTGCATTTTTTACTGTTAAGAAACGATCTCTTTGAAAAAGAATCACTTCGTTGCAAAAGTGGTACATATTTTCTACTTTAGGGGCGTGAAAGATTTGCTTTTAGTGAGCTTTTCCAGTAAAAATTTAAATAAACGCCACGGTGAAAAAACAAAAATTTTTTGATATTACACCACAACCACCCAAAATTATTTTGGTAGGTTTAACACATCTTGGGCAAAAAAAAGGGGAGACAGAGGAGCATCTTAGAGAACTCGCCTTGCTTGCAGATACAGGTGGTATGCAAATTGTTAAGCAGTTTATACAAAAATTAGATCATCCATCTACTAGTACGATGATACGCATTGGTAAAATGGAGGAAATAAAAACGTTTATTGGTGAGCATAAAGTAGAACGTATTATATTTGATGATGAGTTGACTCCTCTGCAAACAAAAAATTTAGAAGAGGCGTGGCGGTGTGAAGTTTGGGATCGCAGTCATTTGATATTGCATATCTTTGCTATGCATGCTCGTACGCTACAATCAAAAACACAAGTAGAATTGGCTTATTATCAATATTTGCTACCACGGTTGATAGGTATGTGGTCTCACTTATCTCGACAAAAAGGAGGGAGTGCCTCCATGCGTGGTCCTGGTGAGAAGGAACTGGAAACAGATCGCCGTATAGCACAGGAGCGGATTCGTGTTTTAAAGCAAAAACTTGTAAAAATTGAACAGGTTAGCAAAACACAACGTAAAGAGCGTAGGGAGAAAACAAATATAACATTGGTAGGCTATACAAATGCAGGTAAATCTTCGTTGATGCGGGTTCTTTCTAAGGAGGATGTTTTGGTTGCAGATCAACTTTTTGCTACGTTGAGTCCTACTGTGCGGAAAATCAGGATTAAAAACCAATCTTTTTTGTTAGCGGATACGGTGGGTTTTATTCATAAGTTGCCTCACTCTTTGATAGAATGTTTTAAATCTACGCTTGCTGAGGTGCGTGAAGCTGATTTTTTGCTTCATGTTGTTGATTTTTCCCATCCTAATTATGTACATCACATTCAAGTTGTGCAGGAGGTTTTGCATGAAATAGGTGCAGATAAAGTACCTAGTATGCTTGTTTTGAATAAAAAGGATTTGGCAATGACACAGTATGTGCAGAATATGACGTCTTTAGAAGCTCAGGACCCACATGTTTTTTGCATGGCGGAAAAAGAGCGTCTTGCACAGCATTATGCTTTGCCAGTTGTGTGCTGTAGTGCTGTGGAGGGAGAGGGTATTGAAGAGTTGAAAAATACAGTGTATAGACTGTTGGCACAATCTAAGGGTAAAGCTTCTTATATGGCCCCGTAGTTCAACGGATAGAACGGAAGTTTCCTAAACTTTAGATACAAGTTCAATTCTTGTCGGGGTCACAAAGCATGGGGAAATGAGCTAATATTGCTTCCTGCGTTAAAATTCACCTATGTTGACTATTTCATCTACTTTTTCTATGGGTATAATGCGCCAAATCGATTTGCCATCTAGGGTGTAGGAGGTGTTTTTACAAGAGAATAACTGGTTGATGATACTTTCCATTTCTTCTGGTAATAGTGTTGCTTGCTCTGTTATGTTACTGCGTCTTGCTAAGGCTATTGCCCATTTTTCTTGTTCTGGAAGTGATATTTCTACTTGTTTTTTATACTGTTCTAACAGTTCGTCTAATAGGTGTTCTCTGGGTGTGTTTCTGCCTAAGAAGTCAACGGGGTGTCCCATGATTACCACGCTGTGTTTTTCTATGGTAAAACGAAAGCCAAGTTGGTATAGTATGGATTGGCAGGCTTGTAGTAGGGTGATGTCTGCAGGTTGTAGGTGTAGGGTATAGGGAAATAGTAGTTTTTGGCTGTGGCCTTCATGTGCTTGTAATAATCTGATATTGCGTTCATAAAGAATGCGTTCATAGGCTCTATGTTGATGTACTATCAATAATCCTGATTTTGTTTGTGTGCAAATGTATTTTTGATGTAGTTGTAATTTTATGGGAGATATCTGTGCTATGGGGGTGTTGGCTGGTTGTAGGGGTTGTTGTATGTTGGAAGGGGTATTTGTGTTTTTTTTTTGGATGTTTGTGTTTATGGGTTGGTTATGGGTGTGAACGGGCGTATTGTGTTGTTTTTCTGTTTGATTTTGTAAAAACAAAGAGGGTATATGGTGTGTTAGGTGTTTTGTGTCGATGGGGAGCATGGATTGTGCGTTTTCTTCTTCGCTGTTTTCTTTTGAAAGATCTATGGGTTGTAGGTTTGGATGGGATAATTTAGTGCTATCAAAAATGGATTGTGTTTCTGTTTTGTCGAAATTGATGGTATGCATGCCATGATGTTGTGCTAGTGCTTTGCGTAAACTGGTAGCAATAAGTGCATAGAGGAGTTTTTCTTCTTCAAATTTAACTTCTGTTTTATTGGGGTGAACATTTACGTCAACCTGATTTAAAGGTACGTTGATATAGAGTACGTAAAAGGGAAAACTATCTTCTGGGATTAGGGTTTCGAATGCTTTTTTAACGGCATGTTGTAGGTAGCTACTTCTGATAAACCTGTTGTTCACGAAAAAAAACTGTCCTCCACGTGTTTTTTTAGCTTGGTATGGTGTGCCGATATATCCATGAATAGCTAAGTTTTCTATTTCTTCCTCACATGGTATAAGCTGTTTTTGGTAATTTTTTCCAAAAAGATGGATAATACGTAGATATAGTTTAGATGCTGGTAGTTGGTAAACAAGGGTACTGTTTTGGTATAGGGAAAAAGCTATATCTGGTCTTGCTAGTGCTACACGCTGAAATTCATCTATAATATGTTTGCTTTCTATGGCATGTGATTTTAAAAAGTTGCGACGTCCTGGTAAATTTTTAAAAAGGTAACGTATTATAATTTGCGTTCCTGCGGGCATGACTACTGCTTCTTCTTTTTTTATTTTTGATTCTTCAACCATTAGGCGAATGCCTACTTCATCTTCTGTTCTTCGTGTCATAATCTCCATTTCTCCTACTGTTGCAATGGCATTCATAGCCTCACCACGAAATCCGTAACTCCCTATGCGAAAAAGGTCTTCTTTGCTGGTTATTTTTGATGTTGCATGACGTTCAATACAAAGTTTAGCATCTTCGTAGTCCATTCCACAGCCATCATCTACTACTTGTATTAACGTTTTGCCTCCATCTTCAAAAAAAATTTGCACATTTCTTGCATTTGCGTCTAGGGCATTTTCTAAAAGTTCTTTTACTACGGAAGCAGGACGCTGTATTACTTCGCCAGCGGCTATTAAACTGATAAGATTACTAGGTAATAAATTGATGTGCGCCATAGGTTCGGTTAATCAAAACATCGTAAAAAAGAAACATAGAACTAAAAGCAAATGTTTTATGTTGATGTATACAAATCTATACAAAAGTATACAGAGAGACAAATTAGTTCCTGTAACAAAACTGAGCATATGAATTTTTCAACCAACTATATCCATATCTGTACTGCTATCTGATACACTTTCTGTTATTTTTAAAAGAAATAGAAACAGGTTGTGAAAGTGTTTTATGATTCTCTTTGAGCTGTTTCAACTCGATAATATGTTTGTAAAACTTCTTTTTTGAACACATTTCCTTACGCTACTTTTTAAGCTCTCGAACAGTCTAAACAGACTTTTTTTCTCAGCGCTAGATCTTCTCTATGTCTTTTCCTAATGATGCTATTTTTTCACCTATTTTATGGAAATAGTTATCGAAAGATTTCCGGACAGGATGCACGATGCGATCTTTGAGGAAGGTGTTGTCTTCTATGGTGTTATCAGCTAGATAAATGGTTCCTGTGCTGACTAAAAACAATTTTATAATAAAACTTATCATATTGGTACAATGTTTTAGGTTATGAATAAACCGGATTAGGTATGCAAATTTATACAACAAAAATCTTCTGAACAAATTTATTGCGAAACCCTTCTATATAAATATAGGGTTTTTGCGTTTTTTTCTATGTGTTTAGGGATTTTTTTTTGATAGGTTTAACATGTGTAAATCCTAAAATTAGGGGTGATGTGATTTTTAATCATGCAACGAGTTTTTCTGTTGATAATGTCACACTTATATTAAGTGTGAGATGTCTATTTGTATAAAAATAGATTAAGGGGCTAGGCTATAAATATTTTTTATTTATCAAATATTTATGTATATTATTCATAGAGGGGTATAGATGGCTGTAAGTATTTTACAGTTTATGTTTCAGTGAAAGTTATCCATGTTTTATTTAGATTGAATATGAAAATTATGACAAGAAAAAGTAGCTTTTTGCTATGTTGTTTGTGTATGTTGTTTTGCTCGATGATGCATGGAACAAGTCTTCCCAATAAAGATAAGCCATTGGATTTCTCATGGCATTATAATGTTAATCTATCACAAAATTATTATAGGAGAGCAGAGAATCTCTATCATAGGAGCCTGAGCGAGCGTGATGCTACATCACTAAAAACACTAAAAGAAGCATCTTATTTGTGCATTTTAGCACAAGCGGAATGTGAGTATATAATAAGATGTTATGGTAAAGGGGTTTTGGGTGCTAAGATTGATGCGTACAACGATACGCTTGACAATCACAGGAAAAAACTTAATAGACTGCACTACAAGATATTGAATAGCATGCAAGAAAGAAAACGTTCTTGGATGCATTATCTGGAAAGTTTTTTACCAAAGGAAAAAAAATAATCTCAAGAAAAATAAGTAACAAAAATTTTATCACTATTTTATTGTATCGTTTTTCTATTGGTAGTATGTAGGGTATGTATTACATTTTTGTAAACTGATTTACATGATTGTATAGCAAAAAATACAACATTGTCTTCATGATGAGTTTTTCGCTATTCCTTATTCATTTTCTGGTGTGTCCTTTGTGCCCTCTACTGCAACTCAACAGATGCATACACATTTGAGTTGTAGTATATGTCATTTTTGATCTCTACTCCAACCGTTCCTCTGATGCGTATGAGCATATTTTGGTGATATAAAAAATGAAAAAGAAAATCTAGATGTTGGAGTTCATAACTTTTCGATAATTTATAAGCTGTTTTTACCATCTCTTTTTGTAGCGATTTATCCTCTACTTTTGGATAGGCCTTGGCGAGTCCTTGGATATTTTTTTCAATGGTTTCTTTGTACCAATAAAAACCCCAAGAAAATTGTGATTGCACTTTATATTGTTCAAGACCATCCCTAAATTGCTTGAGGTAACCAGCAAAATCAGGTTTGTCTTGTGGTAGATTGACAACCTGTGTGCAGGTGATTTTATCTTGTGGATAATCGGTTTGCCAGCAATATTCGCTTGCTTCATCATTGAGATTCCAATATTCAGTATCCTCACCCAAAGAACAAACCAGTTGACCGCCCAAATCCTTAGCCAATCTATTTTTAAGACGCCATAACTGGCAAGACCAGTACGCAACTTTGATATAAAATTCTGGATTTGGATTATCATAAGGCAAGCGGGCTAAGCTACAAGCAATATGCAATAGCTCAGCTTTGTCTGCATCTTGCTTAAGTTGCGGATAGACCTTGGCAATGCTTTTTAGATCATTAGGAATATTTTTTTTGGACCACTTACCTTCGGCCAATTCATCAAATTTACTATCTTTAGCATTATCTTGAAAATGTGCTTGGTAATCACATGTCGTATGGGTAAGGATAGCACCATCAAAGAGGGTATCTGTTACATTTGTACTCTTGAAAACAGAACCCATTAAAATGGCTTTGCTACAATCTACCCTTTCTAGGTTTGCATGGGTAAAATCACGACCTGAAAGATTCAACCCCACAAAATTTTTACCTTGATAACGAGCGCCACGGGAATTGAGCGGTGGCATGAAAACAAAAGGAAAAATGATGTGCTGTATCAGGTATGGCATGTCAAGGTTATTTTTTTTTAGATATCCTTGTAGTAATGCGTTTTGCTTTGCTTTGGGTAGCTCTGCAAAAAAGAGGTTTTGTTGATGCGTACTGTCGTCAATATGTCTTATTTTGTTATCATGATTATTTTGAGTAGCATCAAGATAGGGCAAACTTGCGACAAGCATACCGATTAAAAAAAGAATACGTTTTTGTGTTTTCATTACCAATAGTATAAAATTTAGCAAAGAGAGATAAGCCCTTTATTTTACAGTTTTTTTATAAAAACATAAAAATTAGAAATCGCTCTACGGCAAAATCAGATCATGGTTCATCACAGATTTTCCATCTACCCCACAAGTTCATGACGTATCTCCATCTCCGATTTATTGAAAGATACCCCCATGAGAATAAACTTCTTAATGCCCCTTTGTGTCAAATCTCGCTTATAGCCCAACGTTTTAATTTGTGTCAATGCAGTCTCCGCCACCTCTTGAAGCCTTTCTGTTTTTGCTGCGACTTTAAGCTCCAAGATAATACCATATTGCGATTGATCTTTTGGCTCTATGCAAATATCATAAATACCTCCTCCACTGATTCTATTGGAAGTGACTATATGGCTACGGCTGAGACAAGCACTCATCCCCAGGACCAGCCCATGGTAGAACTGCTCATAATGTTTGCCTGCCTTATCGAAAAAACTAGGCACACACTGGAGGTAATCTTCTAAAAAAGTTTGAAAAGCAGGGACATCACCTCTTATCAAAGCATCCATACCATTGTAATAATGATCTTTTCTGCCATTCGTTACCGCATTGACAACAATTTTCCTCATGCTTTCCCGCACTTCTTCATTCACAAAAGAGAGGGTATAGACCTCTTCCCCAAAATTGCCCATAGCTGTTTTTTCAATGCGCATATAACCTGCAAGCAACATAAGACTCCAAAAAGAAGTGCGGTCAGACTTTAGGCTTTTACCCAAAATAATATCTGGATTGATGCGTATGGCAATGGTTTCCCGATGCAATAGTTTATCAAGATCTTGCGCTAATTCCTCGGTGTTATGGGCAATGAGATCCTTGATAATGTCCGTGCTACCACTGTTAACCCAATAAGGCACAAGCGCCTTCTCCATAGGTGCGCCTTTTTTTTGGTAAATAGAAGCGTTTTTCGTGAATGACACAATAGAAAAAGGATTGTACAATATGTACTCTTCTATCTGATAACCATTGTACATCTCTTTAAGTTCATGTGCTTTTTGCGGTAGCCCAGCTCTGTCTAAAAAATCGTCTGTCTCTGCAGGTGTAAAACCAAAAGCATCCGCATAAAGAGGAGAAGAGAAACAACTATACACTTCTACATTATTTAATTCAGAAAAAAGAGAGGATTTAACAATTTTTAAAATACCGGTAATCAAACCTTTATGTAGGTAGTCATTGCCTTTAAAAGCTTTGTTAAATAGCGTGGAAATAAGGCTGCGCATCTCTTCATAATAACCATGCACATGGGCATCATGTAAAGGTGTGTCATATTCATCTAGGAGAAGCATGACCTTTTTGCCTGTATGCTGAAAAAGCATATGGGAAAGAAATCGTAGAGAAGATTCATATTCTTCTTGACAGGCACTTTTTGCAAGTATTTTCCTAAAGATTTCCTTGTTATGCTCTTCCATTTTATCAGACGCTAGTAAATATTGATGCTGATCAAATAGGGTAGCTATCATGCCTTTCAATCGTGCATAAGCCTCTTCAAAATTTTTACCACGTACCTCCTTCAACGTCAAAAAAATAACCGGAAACTGTCCTTGCAATGCCATCACCTCGGGATGTTTGCTAATAGCAAGCCCCTCAAAAAGCCCTTTTGTAGGAATGCCATCCACCTCTTTGGCAAAAAAGTGTTGCATCATGGAAAGGCTTAGCGTTTTGCCAAATCTACGCGGGCGGGTAATCAAAGCGATTTCATCACCTGCATCGATAAACTCTTTGATCATCAAGGTTTTATCTATAAAGAGATAGGCTTGTTTATCAGTATTTTTGTGTCTGATAAGTCTTGCAAAATCAGAAACGCCAATGGGAAACATGTATGAAGCCATAGGTATGTTGTAAAGGATGATAGGTCAAAGATAATAAACTTGCTACGAAGCTACCTAGTGTAAGTGAAAAAAAACAGAACATATGCATACACATTTGTACCGATCTGTTAACCTTTATTCCTCATGATGCATTTTTCATTTCTTTTACTTACCCTACAATCTCATAGCGCATTTCCATCTCCGATTTATTGAAAGATACCCCCATGAGAACAAACTTTTTAATGCCCCTTTGTGTCAAATCTCGCTTATAGCCCAACGTTTTAATTTGTGCCAATGCAGTCTCCGCCACCTCTTGAAGCCTTTCTGTTTTTGCTGCAACTTTAAGCTCTAAAATAATGCCATATTGCGATTGATCTTTTGGCTCTATGCAAATATCATAAATGCCTCCTCCACTGATTCTATTGGAAGTGACTATATGGCTACGGCTGAGACAAGCACTCATCCCCAGCACCAGCCCATGATAAAACTGCTCATAATGTTTGCCAGCCTTATCGAAAAAACTAGGCACACGTACCAGATAATCCTCTAAAAAAGTTTGAAAAGCAGAGACATCACCTCTTATCAAAGCATCCATACCATTGTAATAATGATCTTTTCTGCCATTCGTTACCGCATTGACAACAATTTTCCTCATGCTTTCCCGCACTTCTTCATTCACAAAAGAGAGGGTATAGACTTCTTCCCCAAAATTGCCCATAGCTGTTTTTTCAATGCGCATATAACCTGCAAGCAACATAAGACTCCAAAAAGAAGTGCGGTCAGACTTTAGGCTTTTACCCAAAATAATATCTGGATTGATGCGTATGGCAATGGTTTCCCGATGCAATAGTTTATCAAGATCTTGCGCTAATTCCTCGGTGTTATGGGCAATGAGATCCTTGATAATGTCCGTGCTACCACTGTTAACCCAATAAGGCACAAGCGCCTTCTCCATAGGTGCGCCTTTTTTCTGGTAAATAGAAGCGTTTTTCGTGAATGACACAATAGAAAAAGGATTGTACAATATGTACTCTTCTATCTGATAACCATTGTACATCTCTTTAAGTTCATGTGCTTTTTGCGGTAGCCCAGCTCTGTCTAAAAAATCGTCTGTCTCTGCAGGTGTAAAACCAAAAGCATCCGCATAAAGAGGAGAAGAGAAACAACTATACACTTCTACATTATTTAATTCGGAAAAAAGAGAGGATTTAACAATTTTTAAAATACCGGTAATCAAACCTTTATGTAGGTAGTCATTGCCTTTAAAAGCTTTGTTAAATAGCGTGGCAATAAGGCTGCGCATCTCTTCATAATAACCATGCACATGGGCATCATGTAAAGGTGTGTCATATTCATCTAGGAGAAGCATGACCTTTTTGCCTGTATGCTGAAAAAGCATATGGGAAAGAAATTGCAACGAAGATTCATAATATGCTTGCGTTGCTTTCTCCCATAGTATTTTCCTAAAGATTTCCTTGTTATTCTCTTCCATTTTATCAGACGCTAGTAAATATTGATGCTGATCAAATAGGGTAGCTATCATGCCTTTCAATCGTGCATAAGCCTCTTCAAAATTTTTACCACGTACCTCCTTCAACGTCAAAAAAATAACCGGAAACTGTCCTTGTAACGCCATCACCTCGGGATGTTTGCTAATAGCAAGCCCCTCAAAAAGCCCTTTTGTAGGAATGCCATCCACCTCTTTGGCAAAAAAGTGTTGCATCATGGAAAGGCTTAGCGTTTTGCCAAATCTACGCGGGCGGGTAATCAAAGCGATTTCATCACCTGCATCGATAAACTCTTTGATCATCAAGGTTTTATCTATAAAGAGATAGGCTTGTTTATCGGTATTTTTGTGTCTGATAAGTCTTGCAAAATCAGAAACGCCAATGGGAAACATGTATGAAGCCATAGGTATGTTGTAAAGGATGATAGGTCAAAGATAATAAACTTGCTACGAAGCTACCTAGTGTAAGTGAAAAAAACAGAACACATGCATACACTTTTGTACTGATCTGTTACCCTTTATTCCTCATGATGCATTTCTCATTATTCGCTATTCATTTTTCATTTCTTTTACTTACCCTACAATCTCATGGCACATTTCCATCTCCGATTTATTGAAAGATACCCCCATGAGAATAAACTTCTTAACACCTTTCGTTGTCAAATCTCGCTTATAGTCCAACGTTTTAATCTGTGCCAATGCACTATCCGCCACCTCTTGGAGCCTTTCTGTTTTTGCTGCGACTTTAAGCTCTAAAATAATGCCATATTGCGATTGATCTTTTGGCTCTATGCAAATATCATAAATGCCTCCTCCGCTGATTCTATTGGAAGTGACCATGTGGCTATGGCTGAGACAAGCACTCATCCCCAGTACCAGCCCATGGTAGAACTGTTCATAATGTTTGCCTCCCTTATCTAAAAAGCTAGGCACACGTACCAGATAATCCTCTAAAAAAAACTGGAAGGCTTCCACATTGCCAGTGACCAAATCCTGCATCGCTTGATAATATTGCCCTTGTTCATTATTGGATACTGCTTCTTCTATAATATTTTCCATGCTGACACGTATTTCCTCATTGGTAAAAGAGAGTGTATAGGTATACATACCAGGTTTGATGAACTGCTTGTTTTCTATTTTTAGGTAGCCAGATAAAAGCATGAGACTCCAAAAAGAAGAGCGGTCTGTCTTCAGGCTTTTACCTAAAATGACATTGGGATTGATAAGGCTTTGTATGGGTATTTTATTGACCAGTTGCGATAAATCTTTTTCTAATGTCGTGATGTTTTTTGCAATGAGATCTCTGATAATGGTTGTACCACCACTGTCAACCCAATAATAGTCTAAACTTTTTTCTATCGGTTTCGTGTTGCTGGTTGCTTGATCAGCAAACATAATAATGGAAAGAGGGTTGTACAGCGTATAACCTTCTACAATATAGCCATTGTACATCTCTTTGAGTTCATGTGCTTTTTGTGGTAATCCTGCTTGATCTAAGTAATGATCTGTCTCTTCTGGTGTAAACCCGAAGCAATTCGCATATCTTGAAGAGGAAATCATACTGTATACCTTTACATTGTTCAGCTCAGAAAAAAGAGAGGATTTAACAATTTGTAAAATACCGGTAATCAAACCTTTATGTAGGTAGTCATTGCCTTTAAAAGCTTTGTTAAATAGCGTGGCAATAAGGCTGCGCATCTCTTCATAATAACCATGCACATGGGCATCATGTAAAGGTGTGTCATATTCGTCAAGGAGGAGCATGACCTTTTTGCCTGTATACTGAAAAAGCATATGGGAAAGAAATTGCAACGAAGATTCATAATATGCTTGCGTTGCTTTCTCCCATAGTATTTTCCTAAAGATTTCCTTGTTATTCTCTTCCATTTTATCAGACGCTAGTAAATATTGATGCTGATCGAATAAGGTAGCTATCATTCTTTTCAATCGTGCATAAGCCTCTTCAAAATTTTTACCACGTACCTCCTTCAACGTCAAAAAAATAACCGGAAACTGCCCTTGCAATGCCATCACCTCGGGATGTTTGCTAATAGCAAGCCCCTCAAAAAGCCCTTTTGTAGGAATGCCATCCACCTCTTTGGCAAAAAAGTGTTGCATCATGGAAAGGCTTAGCGTTTTGCCAAATCTACGCGGGCGGGTAATCAAAGCGATTTCATCACCTGCATAAATAAACTCTTTGATCATCAACGTTTTATCTATAAAAAGATAATGCTCGCCAGCAGGATCTTGATACCTTATTAGCTTTGCAAAATCAGAAACGCCAATAGGAAACATGGGTTGGGTCATAGATATGTTGTAAAGGATGATAGGCCAAAGATAATAAACTTGCTACGAAGCAACCTAGTGTAAGTGAAAAAAAAGCAGAACATATGCATACACATTTGTACTGATCTGTTACCATTAATTGTTCATTATTCACTATTCATTATTCATTTTCTCGTGTGTCATTTTTGGCCCCTACTCCAACCTAAAAATATGTGTGTAACTATGTTTTTTCATGTGTTGTAACACCAAAGTTGGGTTGTAGTGTATATCATTTTTGGCCCCTACTCCAACCGTTCCTCCGATGCGTATGAGCAGATTTTGGTGATATAAAAAATGAAAAAGTAGATCCGCATGTTGGAGCTCATAGCTTTTTGATAATTTATAGGCCGTTTCTACCATCTCTTTTTGTAGAGATTTATTATCTACTTTTGGGTAGGCCTTGGCAAGTCCTTGGATATTTTTTTCAATGGTTTCTTTGTACCAATCAAAGCCATTATTATTTTTTGATTGCACTTTATATTGTTCAAGACCATCCCTAAATTGCTTGAGGTAACCATCAAAATCAGGTTTGCCTTGTGATATATTGACCGCTTGCGTACAGGTGATTTTATCTTGGGGATACTTGGTTTGCCAGCAAACGTCTTCTGCTTCACGGCTTAACGGATAGTACAATTGCTTACTATCATCCAAAGAACAAACCAACTGATCACCCAAATCCTTAACCAATCTATTTTTAAGACGCCATAACTTGCAAGACCAGTACGCAACTTTGATATAAAATTCTGGAAATTGATCATCATAAGGTAAACGGGCTAAGCTACAAGCAATATGCAATAGTTCAACTTTGTCTGTATCTTTTTTAAGTTGTGGATAGACTTTGGCAATGCTTTTTAGATCATTGGGAAGATTTTTTACATACCACTCTCCTCTACGGATCTTATTTGCTTTCATATTGTCTTGAAAGTGTGCTTGGTAGTCACATGTCGCATCGGTAAGGATAGCACCATCAAAGAGGGTATCTGTCACATTCGTGCTCTTGAAAGTACAACCAGTTAAATTGGTTTTGCTACAATCTGCCCCTTCTAGGTTTGCATGGGTAAAATCACGACCTGAAAGATTCAACCCCACAAAATTTTTACCTTGATAACGAGCGCCACGGGAATTGAGCGGTGGCATGAAAACAAAAGAAAAAATGATGTGCTGTATCATGTATGGCATATCGAAGTTATTTCTTTTTAGATAGCCTTGTAGTAATGCGATTTGCTTTGCTTTGGGTAGCTCTGCAAAAAAGAGGTTTTGTTGATGCACACTGTCGTCAATATGTTTTGCTTTGTTATCATGATTATTTTGAGTAGCATCAAGATAGGGCAAACTTGCGACAAGCATACCGATTAAAAAAAGAATATGTTTTTGTGTTTTCATTACCAATAGTATAAAATTTAGCAAAGAGAGATAAGCCCTTTACTTTACAGTTTTTTTATAAAAACATAAAAATTAGAAATCGCTCTACGGCAAAATCAGATCATGGTTCATCACAGATTTTCCATCTACCCCACAAGTTCATGACGTATCTCCATCTCCGATTTATTGAAAGATACCCCCATGAGAACAAACTTTTTAATGCCCCTTTGTGTCAAATCTCGCTTATAGCCCAACGTTTTAATTTGTGCCAATGCAGTATCCGCCACCTCTTGAAGCCTTTCTGTTTTTGCTGCGACTTTAAGCTCCAAGATAATGCCATATTGCGATTGATCTTTCGGCTCTATGCAAATATCATAAATCCCTCCTCCGCTGATTCTATTGGAAGTGACTATATGGCTACGGCTTAGACAAGCACTCATCCCCAGTACCAGCCCATGGTAGAACTGCTCGTAATGTTTGCCTGCCTTATCGAAAAAACTAGGTACACACTGGAGGTAATCCTCCAAAAAAGTTTGAAAAGCAGAGACATCACCTCTTATCAAAGCATCCATACCATTGTAATAATGATCTTTTCTGCCATTCGTTACCGCATTTACAACAATTTTCCTCATGCTTTCCCGCACTTCTTCATTCACAAAAGAGAGGGTATAGACCTCTTCACCAAAATTGCCCATAGCTGTTTTTTCAATGCGCATATAACCTGCAAGCAACATAAGACTCCAAAAAGAAGTGCGGTCAGACTTTAGGCTTTTACCCAAAATAATATCTGGATTGATGCGTATGGCAATGGTTGCCCGATGCAATAGCTTATCAAGATCTTGCGCTAATTCCTCGGTGTTATGGGCAATGAGATCCTTGATAATGTCCGTGCTACCACTGTTAACCCAATAAGGCACAAGCGCCTTCTCCATAGGTGCGCCTTTTTTTTGGTAAATAGAGGCGTTTTTCGTGAATGATACAATAGAAAAAGGATTGTACAATATGTACTCTTCTATCTGATAACCATTGTACATCTCTTTAAGTTCATGTGCTTTTTGCGGTAGCCCTGCTCGATCTAAAAAGTCATCTGTCTCTGCGGGTGTAAAACCAAAAGCATCCGCATAAAGAGGAGAGGAGAAACAACTATACACTTCTACATTATTTAATTCAGAAAAAAGAGAGGATTTAACAATTTTTAAAATACCGGTAATCAAACCTTTATGTAGGTAGTCATTGCCTTTAAAAGCTTTGTTAAATAGCGTGGCAATAAGGCTGCGCATCTCTTCATAATAACCATGCACATGGGCATCATGCAAAGGTGTGTCATATTCATCTAGGAGAAGCATGACCTTTTTGCCTGTATGAAAATGTATATATTTAGATAAAATGTAGAGAAATTCTTTATAATCTTCGTAAGAGGCTGTTTTATCGAGATATTTTTTAATCAATGCCTTTTGTTCTTCACTTAGCTTATCAGAAAGTTGCAAATATTTATGCTCTTCAAATACATTTCTGACAAGGTTTTTAATGAGTGCATAAGCCTCTTCAAAATTTTTACCACGTACCTCCTTCAACGTCAAAAAAATAACCGGAAACTGCCCTTGCAACGCCATCACTTCCGGATGTTTGCTGATAGCAAGTCCCTCAAAAAGCCCTTTTGTAGGAATACCCTCCACCTCTTTGGCAAAAAAGTGTTGCATCATGGAAAGGCTTAGCGTTTTGCCAAATCTACGCGGGCGGGTGATAAGGGCAATTTTATCTCCAGCATCAATAAATTCCTTGATCATCAACGTTTTATCTACAAAGAGATAGTGCTGTTTTTTTGTATTGGTATCTTGTATCAGAGAGGCAAAATTGTCTATGCCAATGGGAAACATGTATGAAGCCATAGGTATGTTGTAAAGGATGATAAGACAAAGATAATAAACTTGCTACGAAGACAACTGTTTTGCAATGAAAAAAAGAATAGTAAACCACCCTCTTCCATTAAAAAAAACAGGTAGACTTATATACAAAAAGACCAAGATACTTCTGTAAAAAATATTTTATAAAATTTTTGTATTGCGAATAAATCTGTATATTGCCTCAACACTATTTTATTGTCAAAAACATGTTCTCAATAAAAAAAACAATCTTGCTGGTCTGCACCTTCGCTGCATTTCTTGACGTAGCATCCGCTGCGCAGTGCAGTAACAACAATGATAACAATCCCGCCGACATATACTACGTTAAAACAACCAAGGAGAAACCAATCTTTTGCGCCAAAGAGTATTGGACCATCGTTGATAGCCATCCTATTACGTTTAAAAAACAACCACAAGGAGATATCTGGTTGGTCGTAGGCAATACAGGAGCAGGCAAAAGCACTATTGCTAATTATGCCCTTGGGCATGGTTTAACTAAAGTGAAACTAAAAGATATTAAAAGTGGCAAAATAAAGCCTATAGGTATTGATGTACAACTTAAAAAAGCAGGAAACCAAAAGGTAGTTGTCATCACTAAAAAAAAAGAGGCACACAATATTGCTTCCATAGGTATACTAAGTGCTAAATCTTGTACAGTGATACCCGCATTATACCCCACCTACATAGACGATGTCCTGCTTTTGGATTGTCCTGGTTTTGAGGATACAAAAGGGATAGAACAAAAATTATTCAATATATTGATGATACGCAGCATGTTAGAAAATGCAACAAGCGTACAAATCCTGCTTGTTGTTGTTGCATATGAAGAATTAGCATCTAAAGGATGTAAGGTGTTTATAGACATGTTGCACCAGCTCTTGGTATTTTTTCCATCCATGCTAGACCATATGGATCAAGTGCATTTTTTAATCAACAAAGCTATAGAAATGGAAAAAGAGGATGTTATAGATTTAATAGAAGAAGCTGCACAAGAAAAAGAAACCCAGTTAAAAAACACCCAAAAAAATCATCCAGACAATTGGCAGAAACTGTGGGAACAAAAACCAGCATTAAAAGAGATGCTGCTCCTCAATAGCGTAGTAAAATCCGCAAACATCTACATTGTAGATCCTTTGGACAAAGGTAAAAGCTGGCAAGTAGCCTATCAAGCCATTCAGAAAAAAATCCAACCAGGGCAATCCATTGCCAAAGACTCCTTCTCCCTAAATATCCCTGGCATAGATGTTGTGGGAACACTCACACCAGTATATGATAAGGAAATATCTACCATAAGAAAACTGGTGGAGAATGTGTATGTTACACGACTATCCATCCATCATGATACACAAAGCATACAACGTATGCAAGAGCATCAAGCACGTGTGAAAGAAGGAATCGACCTACCTCCTCCCAATGTGTTACAAGCACAATACGATAACCTACAACAAGCGATCGATACCCAGAAGTTGCATATACAAAAATTAAACAGTAAAGAAAAAGTTTTGCACAAGGAACAAGAGCTATATTTCTCCAATTTGTTTTGTGCTGAAACACACCAAATCACTTACAAAGACCTTCCCTATATTGACTATCAAATCAAAAATAAAAAAAACTATACAGAAACCATACATAAAAAAGATGCAAAAGGAGGACTCTTTATAGCCGATTACACCAAGCCCATTGACTGGAAAACAATGTCCTTAACAGCAGCAATTGTCTCCAGCGGATTCTTGCTTTCTAATCAATCTTCACATGAGAAAAAAGATACACCCAAAGAAAATCCAAAATCCGAAAACCTAGATACAGTTATTGCTACTTTTGGTATTGTGGCTCTTGTAAACACCATAAAAAAAGCAAATCTTACAAAAGTAACCATCTCCTTTTATGTCGAAGCAAGACAAAAAAATGCTTCTGAAATAGCAATACAAACAAAACAGCTCAAGCAAAAAGAAGAAGAACTTTTGCAACTAGCAAAAAAGAAAGAGGTCATCAACATCAAAGACCAAATATCCCATTTGAAGAAAAACATAGCCCAAAGCAAACAGCAGTTAAACGAAATTACCCACCATCTTCAAAATAAAAAAACAAAACAACGTATGCACTATTTCCATAATAACCGTACCCTTATCAACAAACTATTCATACGAGAACAAATTCAGAAATCGCTGGACCTTATCAAAAAATACATAGAAGAAAATAACCACCAGGATGATGAAAAAAAAGACAACCAATAAACCCCACTCGCCCAAGAGACCCTAAAAGCTCAATATTTATTTATTTATTTATTTATTTATTTATTTATTTTTAAAAATAAAATATGTTGTATACATTTAGCTGTCGTTTTAATAAATTTTACCCATAAAGTCATGTTGCATATAAAAAAAATAACCTCAACCATTATATCCATAACATTAGTAGTGTTGCTAACATGGCATGATACATTTGCCGCTCAAAGTAAGAACGACGAAAACACAATTGATCCGAAAGATTCTGGTTTTGAGATCACTGCTTTATCGGGCAAGGAAATAAAAGATTTTAAAAAATTTAAAGAAAATCTCAATGATTTCATAGACAGTCTAGAAGAGAATAAACAATATATACCCGTTTTAGGTTCTTGGGGATCAGGCAAAAGCACTATTGCTAATTATGCCCTTGGGCATGGTTTAACTAAAGGGAAACTAAAAGATATTAAAAGTGGCAAAATAAAGCTAATAGATATTAATGTACAACTTCAAAAAACAGGAAACCAACAGGTAGTTGTCGTCACTGAAAAAAAAGATGACAAAGAGGTTGTACCCATAGGTTTGAACAGTACTCAAATATGCACCACGTTTCCAGCCATATACACATACGATGAGCAATTATCATTCATAGATTTTCCTCCACTGGGTGGAGTCGATCATGCGTTCAAGACAAAAGTCCCTCCGCTCATATCAGCAGTACAAACAATGAATGAAAAAAACAAGCTATCCGCAGTATTTTACTGTATAGAATATAGCACAATAAGTAATAAGGCTCATCAAACAAAGTTTATAGAAGACTTAGGTATATTATATAAAACTAATCTAGATATACAAAAAGTGCATTTTTTTATAACAAAAGCAGAAGAGCTGTTAGAAAACTGCGACGAAAATGATGATGTGCTAAATAGCGCAAAAGACGATATTATAATTTTAATAGAAAACATTGCAGAAGAAAAAGAAACCCAGTTAACAAACATCAAAAAAAATCATCCAAACAATTGGCAGACAATATGGCAACAAAAAACAGAATCCAAACAACTCGCAATACTAGAAAAAATACTTCAATACAAAAATATCCACATCATAGATCCTTTGGACAAAGGTGAAAGTTGGAAAAAGGCCTATCAAGCTATACAAGAAAGTATCAAAAAAGTTACTGACAAAAAGGCAGAAAACACTAACGAATCAGATACAAAAGAAAACACACCTCCCAAATCAAATGTACGCGACCAAGTGGTACTATCAAACAATAATACTCAAAATATAGTTGAAACAAACAACAATAACACTCAATCTGACCCCGAAAACAACAACAATGTACCCGACCAAGAAAAGGATGATAATCATAATCCGCAATCTGACCCCGAAAACAACAATAATACTCAAAATGATGATACTACAAAAGAAGTACAATCCGCAAACAACAATACATTCCTAATCCCTATAGCAAAACAAGAAAATAATAATCCGCAATCTGACCCCGAAAACATCAATAATACTCAAAATGATGATACTACAAAAGAAGTACAATCCGAACAAGAAAATAAAAATCTGCAATCTGACCTCGAAAACAATGATGAAACAAGTAACACAGGGGCAGAAACTCTTAATACAAATAACACATTAACTGGCACCGATAGTGGTACATTGGTCAATCCATTCACCTCTACCACCCCCGACGTTAGTGGCACAAATAATAATAACAATAACACGCTAATAGTCCCAAATGATACTAAGAAAAATGATGATACAAAAAGTGTCAAAGAGATAGGAAATGATGATAATCATAATCCACAATCCGACCCAAAAAACAATGATAAAACAAGTAACACAGAGGCAGAAACACTTAATACAAATAACACATTAACCTCTACCACCCCCGACGTTAGTAGCACAAATAATAATAACGATAATAACAATAACACGCAAATAGGCGCAAATACTAACACAAATAATAATGATACCAAGCAAAAAAACATTTCTCTCAAAGTAGCCATCCCAGTGATTGTAGCTATTTTGGGCTTTGTGGTATATCAGGCAAAAAATCTACTTGCAAAAAACAAAGATACATCAGTGCCCATTCTCCCTACTAAAACAAGTGACAGCAAGATAGGAAGTAAGGAAAATAAGAATGATAATAATACAACAAGTGGCACCGATACAGGAGTTGGTGGTGGCAATAATGATAAAACAAGTGACCCCAAGATAGGAAGTGGAAATAATAATAAACCAAGTAGCAAAAAGGTAGAAACCGCGGTACAACCTCAGCCTAATCCGAAAAACATGGATAATGATCCTTCTTTACAACAACAAAAAACCTCTGCATCTGGAGAAAAAACACTAGCAGATAAACCAAAAAAAGAAACCGACCCCAATGACATCCCTCCAACAAGTGGCACTGATGGTAAAGAATTAATCCCTGCAGACAAGACCCAACAACAGAATAACAACAATAAAAAAGAAGAAATCAACCCCGATAATACTAAAACAAGTGACACCCATACAGGAGTTGCTGGTGACAATAAGGAACCAACATCACTATGGAAAAAATTCATCGAGGGCATAAAACGTAATTTCAATAAGCTAAAAAAATATTTAAAAAAAAAAATGAAGAACCCCTAAAAAACATAGCAAAGCCAAAAAAACAAACAAACCCTAAGCCCCAAACAACAAACAAACCTACATCCACCCTGCAAACCCAAACATCCCCTCATACAAAACAGCAAGCGAAAACATCTGAAATCAAACCTACAAACAACAAGACCACAATGTACATAGCTGTTACTACCCTGTTGCTGTTGTTTGCTATACTCTTGTTCATCCTGTTTTTGCGTAGCAGAAAAAAAGCATCTCGTTAGGTTGCTGGTAACGTTTTTTTGTTGGTAGTATGCATTTTTGTACACGGCTTGGCATGATGGTACAGCAAAAAAAACATTGTCTTTTTTTGCTCTTGTTCGTGTAGGTTCTACAGGTATAAAAAAACTAAGAAGCGAAACAGAATACACGTATACACATTTGTACTGATCTGTTACCTTTACTGCTCATTTTTATTTTCCACTATTCATGCTGCATTTTACAGCTTTTTTATAAAAACCAAATGAATGAACCCGAAGCACAATACATCTATACACATTTGTACTGATCTGGATCCCTCATGTTTTTTTGTTGGCACAAATAATTGGATTTACAAGTCATATAGTTAATCAAAAATACCCCTGCGGAAAAACTGGATCACTTTTGCAAAAAATCCATTTTTCTTTGTTTTATCTTTCAACAGTTTCTGCTGAGATAATAGCTTAACGACCTTAACATGACCTTGGCTAGTAGCCTTATCCAATGCAGTGTAGCCAGAATCGTCTTTCGCATGCAGATCGGCTCCTCGATCAAGCAATAGCTTAACGACCTTAACATGACCTTGTATAGCAGCTACATGCAATGCAGTCAATTTGTCATTGCCTTTCGCATGCAGATCGGCTCCTCGATCAAGCAATAGCGCAACCACCTTTTCATGACCTTGCAAAGCAGCCGCATGCAAGGCAGTCTTTTCAAAAATATCTTTCGCATGCGGATTTGCTCCCCGATCAAGCAATAGGGCAACCACCTTTTCATGACCTTGCATAGCAACCGCATGCAAGGCAGTGTGACCAGAGTCTTTTGCATGCAGGTCCGCTCCTCGATCAAGCAATAGCTTAACGACCTTTTCATGACCTTCGCTAGTAGCCTTATCCAATGCAGTGTAGCCAGAATTGTCTTTCGCATGCAGATCCGCTCCTCGATCAAGCAATAGCTTAACGACCTTTTCATGACCTGCCATAGAAGCCCCATGCAATGCAGTATGACCAAATTTGCCTTTCGTATGCAAATCCGCTCCTCGCTCAAGCAATACCACAACCACCTCAACATGACCATGCCAAGCAGCCACATGCAATGCAGTATAGCCAAAATTGTCTTTCGCATGCGGATTTGCTCCTCGATCAAGCAATAGGGCAGCCACTTTTTCATCACCTTTCATAGCAGCCACATGCAATGCACTGAAATTGTCATTATCTTTCGCATGCAGGTCCGCTCCCCGATCAAGCAATAAGGCAACCACCTTTTCATGACCTTTGACAGTAGCCTCATGCAATGCAGTCTTTTCAAAAATATCTTTCGCATGCAGATCGGCTCCCCGATCAAGCAATAGGGCAACTATCTTTTCATGACCTTCGCTAGCAGCCACATGCAATGCAGTATGGCCAAAATCGTCTTTCGCATGCAGATCCGCTCCTCGATCAAGTAATAGCTTAACGACCTTAACATCACCTTTGCTAGCAGCCTCATGCAATGCAGTCTTTTTTTTATTGGTTTTCGCATGCAGGTCCGCTCCCCGATCAAGTAATAGGGCAACCACCTTTTCATGACCTTGTATAGCAGCCACATGCAATGCAGTGAAATTGTCATTATCTTTCGCATGCAGGTCCGCTCCCCGATCAAGCAATAGGGCAACCACTTTTTCATGACCCATACCAGCAGCCCCATACAACACAGTCAATTTATCATTGCCTTTCGCATGCAGATCCGCTCCCCGATCAAGCAATAGGGTAACCACCTTTTCATGACCTTGTATAGCAGCCACATGCAATGCAGTATTGCCAAAATCGTCTTTAGCATGCAGGTCCGCTCCTCGATCAAGCAATAGCTTAACGACCTTAACATGACCCATACCAGCAACCTCATGCAACACAGTCAATTTGTCATTGCATTTCGCATGCAGATCCGCTCCTCGATCAAGCAATAACGCAACCAATTTTTCATGACCTTCCATAGCAGCTCTATACAATGCGGTTAAATTTTCATTGTCTCTTGCATGCAGATCCGCTCCCCGATCAAGCAATAGGGCAACCACCTTTTCATGACCTTGTATAGCAGCCACATGCAATACAGTCATTTTCTCATTGGTTTGCGCATGCAGGTCCGCTCCCCGATCAAGCAATAGGGCAACCACTTTTTCATGACCTTTCATAGAAGCCCCATACAATGCAGTTTTTTTATTGGTTTGCGCATGCAGGTCCGCTCCCCGATCAAGCAATAGGGTAACCACCTTTTCATGACCTTGTATAGCAGCCACATGCAATGCAGTGAAATTGTCATTATCTTTCGCATGCAGGTCCGCTCCTCGATCAAGCAATAGCTTAACGACCTTTTCATGACCTTCGCTAGTAGCCACATACAATGCAGTAGTATCAGAGCCGTCTTTCGCATGCAGGTCCGCTCCTCGATCAAGCAATAGCTTAACGACCTTTTCATGACCTTCGCTAGCAGCCACATACAATGCAGTAGTATCAGAGCCGTCTTTCGCATGCAGATCCGCTCCCCGATCAAGCAATAGGGCAACCACCTTTTCATGACCTTCCATAGCAGCCAAATGCAATGCAGTTTTTTTATTGGTTTCCGCATGCAGGTCCGCTCCCCGATCAAGCAATAGGGCAACCACCTTTTCATGACCTTCCATAGCAGCCAAATGCAATGCAGTCACATTTTTAAGGTCTTTCGCATGCAGATCTGCTCCTCGATCAAGCAATAGGGCAACCACCTTTTCATGACCTTGTATAGCAGCTCTATACAATGCGGTTAAATTTTCATTGTCTCTTGCATGCAGATCCGCTCCCCGATCAAGCAATAGGGTAACCACCTTTTCATGACCTTGTATAGCAGCCACATGCAATGCAGTGAAATTGTCATTATCTTTCGCATGCAGGTCCGCTCCTCGATCAAGCAATAATGCAACTACCTTTGTATTACCTCCCAGCGCAGCGGCATGTAATACAGTACTTTTCTGATTGTCTTGCGCATGCAAATCTGCTCCCAGATCAAGCAATAGGGCAACCACCTTTTCATGACCTTCCATAGCAGCCCAATGCAATGCAGTCACATTTTTAAGGTCTTTCGCATGCAGATCTGCTCCTCGATCAAGCAAGAGTGCAACCACCTTTTCATGACCTTGTATAGCAGCTCTATACAATGCGGTTAAATTTTCATTGTCTCTTGCATGCAGATCTGCTCCTCGATCAAGCAATAGCTTAACGACCTTTTCATGACCTTGTATAGCAGCCACATGCAATGCAGTACTTTTCTCATTGTCTTGCGCATGCAGGTCCGCTCCTCGATCAAGCAATAATGCAACTACCTTTGTATTACCTCCCAGCGCAGCGGCATGTAATACAGTACTTTTCTGATTGTCTTGCGCATGCAAATCTGCTCCCAGATCAAGCAATAGGGCAACCACCTTTTCATGACCTTCGCTAGCAGCCCAATGCAATGCAGTATGGCCAAAATCGTCTTTCGCATGCAGATCCGCTCCCCGATCAAGCAATAGCTTAACCACTTTAACATCACCTTCGCTAGCAGCCAAATGCAATGCAGTCTTTTTTTTATTGGTTTCCGCATGCAGGTCCGCTCCCCGATCAAGCAATAGGGCAACCACCTTTTCATGACCTTGTATAGCAGCCAAATGCAATACAGTCATTTTCTCATTGGTTTGCGCATGCAGGTCCGCTCCCCGATCAAGCAATAGGGCAACCACTTTTTCATGACCCATACCAGTAGCCCCATACAATGCAGTGAAGTTTTTATTGGTTTGCGCATGCAGGTCCGCTCCCCGATCAAGCAATAGGGCAACCACTTTTTCATGACCTTGTATAGCAGCCCCATGCAATGCAGTGAAATTGTCATTATCTTTCGCATGCAGGTCCGCTCCTCGATCAACCAACTCCCTGACTTTTTCTATTTCACCTGATGCTGCGACCAGAAGCAAATCATTATTATCAATATCTTCTGTAGATTTCATTATCATTTATTTTAAAAGTGGACGAAAATAAGAAAATCTAATTACAAATCCTATGTTTCATCTTATTAGACGTGTTGCAAAGGTGATCCCATTTTTTCCTAACAATTTCTAATAAACTAAATGCTGAGTTCACTTGGCTTCCGAAAATTTAACAGCGTGCTTTAAAAGTGGTTTTAATTTTTATGATTTTGTAACTATAGCACAAAAAAGCTTTTTTCACACCCCATCATAAAAAAATATTGTTGTAATAGATCTATTTTTTGTTTTTCATTTCCTAATGTACATTTTTGTAAACCTCTTTACATGATGGTATAGCAAAAAAGGCAACATTGTCTTTATTTTTCATTTTTCGCTATTCATTTTTCTTTTTTTACTTACTCTACAACCTCATAGCGTATCTCCATCTCCGATTTATTGAAAGATACCCCCATGAGAACAAACTTCTTAATGCCTTTCGTTGCCAAATCTCGCTTATAGGCCAACGTTTTAATTTGTGCCAATGCAGTATCCGCCACCTCTTGGAGCCTTTCTGTTTTTGCTGCGACTTTAAGCTCTAAAATAATGCCATATTGCGATTGATCTTTCGGCTCTATGCAAATATCATAAATGCCTCCTCCGCTGATTCTATTGGAAGTGACTATATGACTATGGCTTAAACAAGCACTCATCCCCAGTACCAGCCCATGGTAGAACTGCTCGTAATGTTTGCCTCCCTTATCTAAAAAACTAGGCACACGTACCAGATAATCCTCTAAAAAAACCTGGAAAGCTTCCACATTGCCAGTGACCAAATCCTGCATCGCTTGATAATATTGCCCTTGTTCATTATTGGATACTGCTTCTTCTATAATATTTTCCATGCTGACACGTATTTCCTCATTGGTAAAAGAGAGTGTATAGGTATACATGCCAGGTTTGATGAACTGCTTGTTTTCTATTTTTAAATAGCCAGATAAAAGCATGAGACTCCAAAAAGAAGAGCGGTCTGTCTTCAAGCTTTTACCTAAAATGACATTGGGATTGATAAGGCTTTGTATGGGTATTTTATTGACCAGTTGCGATAAATCTTTTTCTAATGTCGTGATGTTTTTTGCAATGAGATCCCTGATAATGGTTGTACCACCACTGTCAAACCAATAATAGTCTAAACTTTTTTCTATGGGTTTCGTGTTGCTGGTTGCTTGATCAGCAAACATAATAATGGAAAGAGGGTTGTACAGCGTATAACCTTCTACAATATAGCCATTGTACATCTCTTTGAGTTCATGTGCTTTTTGTGGTAATCCTGCTTGATCTAAGTAATAATCTGTCTCTTCTGGTGTAAAACCGAAGCAATTCGCATATCTTGAAGAGGAAATCATACTGTATACCTTTACATTGTTCAGCTCAGAAAAAAGAGAGGATTTAACAATTTGTAAAATACCGGTAATCAAACCTTTATGGAGGTAGTCATTGCCTTTAAAGGCTTTGTTAAATAGCGTGGCAATAAGGCTGCGCATCTCTTCATAATAACCATGCACATGGGCATCATGTAAAGGTGTGTCATATTCATCTAGGAGAAGCATGACCTTTTTGCCTGTATGCTGAAAAAGCATATAGGAAAGAAATCGTAGAGAAGATTCATATTCTTCTTGACAGGCACTTTTTGCAAGTATTTTCCTAAAGATTTCCTTGTTATGCTCTTCCATTTTATCAGACGCTAGTAAATATTGATGCTGATCAAATAGGGTAGCTATCATGCCTTTCAATCGTGCATAAGTCTCTTCAAAATTTTTACCACGTACCTCCTTCAACGTTAAAAAAATAACAGGAAACTGCCCTTGCAATGCCATCACCTCGGGATGTTTGCTAATAGCAAGGCCCTCAAAAAGCCCTTTTGTAGGAATACCATCCACCTCTTTGGCAAAAAAGTGTTGCATCATGGAAAGGCTTAGCGTTTTGCCAAATCTACGCGGGCGGGTAATCAAAGCGATTTCATCACCTGCATCAATAAACTCTTTGATCATCAAGGTTTTATCTATAAAGAGATAGGCTTGTTTATCAGTATTTTTGTGTCTGATAAGTCTTGCAAAATCAGAAACGCCAATGGGAAACATGTATGAAGCCATAGGTATGTTGTAAAGGATGATAGGTCAAAGATAATAAACTTGCTACGAAGCAACCTAGTGTAAGTGAAAAAAAAGCAGAACACATGCATACACATTTGTACTGATTTGTTACCCTTTATTCCTCATGATGCATTTTCATTTTTCATTTCTTTTACTTATCCTACAATCTCATAGCACATTTCCATCTCCGATTTATTAAAAGATACCCCAATGAAAACAAACTTTTTAATGCCCCTTTGTGTCAAATCTCGCTTATAGCCCGCAACGTTTTAATTTGTGTGTCAATGCAGTCTCCGCCACCTCTTGAAGCCTTTCTGTTTTTTTTTCTTGCGACTTTAAGCTCCAAGATAATGCCATATTGCGATTGATCTTTCGGCTCTATGCAAATATCATAAATCCCTCCTCCTTGCTGATTTCTCTATTTAAGGAAGTGACTATGTGGCTATGGCTGTGGGGGTTTTTTTTTTTTTTTTTTTTTTTTTTTTTTTTTTTTTTTTTTGGAGACAAGCACTCATCCCCAGCACCAGCCCATGATAAAACTGCTTTTCGTATTATGTTTGCTCTGCCTTATCGAAATTTAAACTAGGAACACACGTACCAGATACATAATCCTCTAAAAAAACCTGGAAGGCTTCCCACATTACCAGTGGATTATGTTTTTTTTTTTTTTTTTGCCGCGGATGATTTGGTTGCATAGATGGGTTTTGTGTATGAGAGGGAGTGTTGGTGACATAGGATTAACGGTTGGTGGGTGGATGATTGTGTGGTTAGATGGGTGTGTGTATGGAGAGTTTTTGTGGGGAAGGGAGTTTTGCGTTGGTGGTTGATGATTGTGTTGTTAGATGGGTGTTGTGTTGGAGGGAGTTTTTTGCGGTGACAGGGAGTTTAGAGAGTTGCGTGGTTTGATGAGTTCGGTCTAGATGGGCGTGTTGTGTTGGAGGGAGCTTTTTTGTTGGGGTTCCTGGATTACCAATAGCGCGCGTACCGCTTGATGATTGTGTGGTACCATCCCAGATGCACACCGTTTTGTCGTAACCGCAGAGGCGAGCTTTTTCCCGTCTGGGGACCAACGCACGCACACCACTTTATCCGAATCCCCGTGCATCCCTTGATGATATTGCCTGTGGTACCATCCCAGATGCGCACCCGTGTGGTCGTAACTCGCAGAGCTAGCTTTTTCCCGTCTGGGGACCAACTCACAGAGGTTACTGTAGCAGTATGTTGCAAATAGGGATATTCACCAAAATCAATTCCTTGTACTTGAGCGTTGTTCCATATAGTATTTTCTAAGTAGGCTTGTCTCAGGCTTACATTGCGACAGTATTTCCTGAGAAGTTGGTATGTGCCAGAAAGGCTTGATCCAGGTTAGCGCCAGGTTTACGGATGCCTTGCCAATTGACGTTGTTGAGTTTGATGTCTGCAGTGGCTAGGATGGTGGCGCTGTTGGCGGCGGCAATGGCGATGTTGGGATCTTTTGGAGGTTTCTAGATAGTTGAAGAGTTTTTGTTTGAATATGGGGGATTGGTGGACTTGGTGTGCAAGTGCTTGGAGGAGTGCTGGTTGATCGTTTATGTGTTTGTTGTTGAGGTCTAAAATATGGGTGTTGAAGGTGGCTTTTGTTTTGTGTGGTTGCGTGAGGAGTTGGTATATGCTTTGGAGGGGTTTTTTGTTTTTTTTATGTAGTTGTTGAGGTATTTTTTGGCAAGAGGGGGTATGTTTTCCCATATTATGGTGTTGTTTTTGCATCCTTGGGGACTCTTGGGTATTTTGTTGCTATAGCCGATAATGTTTGTGATGAGGTAGTGGCAGGAAAGGCAAAGGGGGTGTTGCTGGTGAGGGTGATGGGGAGTTTTTCTGGGCTTATTGCTAGCCATTGTAGTAGGGGTGGGAATGAGTGGGTGGGTTGTGTTTGGATGATGTTGTAGAATAGTTTGTGTGTGATGGTGTTGTGTTGCTGGGGGGATGTTGCCAATGGAGGAAAGGATGTATTTTTTGCAGATGAGTGGAGTGGTTGGGGTTTTGGGGTGGGTTGTTGCTTAAAATGGCTAATAGGAAGGTATGGCTGTCGGGTTGGTATGGGATGATTTTTTTTAGGTCTTTGGCAAGGTTTTTGAGGGGAATATTGGGGTTTGAGATGGTATTGTTGATTTGTTTTTTGCTGTGGTAGGTTGTGTAGTTTTGTACTTGGATGGGTGTGGGTTGTTGTAGGAGGGGGCTACTGGCATGTAGCTGGGTGAGGAGGAAGGTGTATATAAGCAGGTATTTTTTTTTCATGTGTTTGGGGGTTGTAAATGTGTTTTATTATACTGTTGTCGTGATGTTTTTTGCAATGAGATCCCTGATAATGGTTGTACCACCACTGTCAAACCAATAATAGTCTAAACTTTTTTCTATGGGTTTCGTGTTGCTGGTTGCTTGATCAGCAAACATAATAATGGAAAGAGGGTTGTACAGCGTATAACCTTCTACAATATAGCCATTGTACATCTCTTTGAGTTCATGTGCTTTTTGTGGTAATCCTGCTTGATCTAAGTAATAATCTGTCTCTTCTGGTGTAAAACCGAAGCAATTCGCATATCTTGAAGAGGAAATCATACTGTATACCTTTACATTGTTCAGCTCAGAAAAAAGAGAGGATTTAACAATTTGTAAAATACCGGTAATCAAACCTTTATGTAGGTAGTCATTGCCTTTAAAAGCTTTGTTAAATAGCGTGGCAATAAGGCTGCGCATCTCTTCATAATAACCATGCACATGCGCATCATGTAAAGGTGTGTCATATTCATCAAGGAGAAGCATGACCTTTTGATTTGTGTGTTGAAAAAGAACACGAGAAAGAAATTGTAAAGATCCTTCATATTCTGCTTGTGTCGCTTTCTTACTTCTTATGCGATCTATCAACGCTTTGTCATACTGGTCAATGTGAGTATCTATGAGATATTTAAATTGATTAAAGAGCAAAACGATTACTTCTTGTGTACGTGCATAAGCCTCTTCAAAATTTTTACCACGTACCTCCTTCAATGTTAAAAAGATAACCGGAAACTGCCCTTGCAATGCCATCACCTCGGGATGTTTGCTAATAGCAAGGCCCTCAAAAAGCCCTTTGGTAGCAACGCCATCCACCTCTTTGGCAAAAAAGTGTTGCATCATGGAAAGGCTTAGCGTTTTGCCAAATCTACGCGGGCGGGTAATCAAAGCGATTTCATCACCTGCATCAATAAACTCTTTGATCATCAAGGTTTTATCTATAAAGAGATAGGCTTGTTTATCAGTATTTTTGTGTCTGATAAGTCTTGCAAAATCAGAAACGCCAATGGGAAACATGTATGAAGCCATAGGTATGTTGTAAAGGATGATAGACCAAAGATAATAAACTTGCTAGGAAGCAACCTAGTGTAAGTGAAAAAAACAGAATACATGCATACACTTTTGTCCCGATCTGTTACCCTTTACTCCTCATTTTTCATTATTCATTAGTCATTTTCTCGTGTGTCATTTTTGTAAACCTCTTTACATGATGTTCATAACGTATCTCCATCTCCGATTTATTAAAAGATACCCCATGAGAACAAACTTCTTAACACCTTTCGTTGCCAAATCTCGCTTATAGGCCAACGTTTTAATCTGTGCCAATGCACTATCCGCCACCTCTTGGAGCCTTTCTGTTTTTGTTGCGACTTTAAGCTCTAAAATAATACCATATTGCGATTGATCTTTCGGCTCTATGCAAATATCATAAATCCCTCCTCCGCTGATTGACTATATGGCTATGGAAGTGATGGTAGAACTGCTCGTAATGTTTGCCTCCCTTATCTAAAAAACTAGGCACACGTACCAGATAATCCTCCAAAAAACCTGAAGGCTTCCACATTGCCAGTGACTAAATCCTGCATCGGCTTGATAATATTGCCCTTGTTCATTGTTGAATTTTTCGCTTCTTCTATAATATTTTCCATGCTACTGCTGTATTTCCTCATTGGTAAAAGAAGAGTGTATAGGTATACATGCCATAAGAGTTTAATGAACTGCTTGTTTTCTATTTTTAAATAGCCAGATAAAAGCATGAGACTCCAAAAGAAAGAGCGGTCTGTCTTCAAGCTTTTACCTAAAATGACATTGGGATTGATAAGGCTTTGTATCAGTATTTATTGACCAGTTGTGATAAATCTTTTTCTAATGTCGTGATGTTTTTTGCAATGAGATCCCTGATAATGTCCGTGCTACCACTGTTGACCCAATAATAGTCTAAACTTTTTTCTATCGGTTTCCTGTTTTTTGGTTGCTTGATCAGCAAACATAATAATGGAAAGAGGGTTGTACAGCGTATAAGTCTACAATATAGCCATTGTACATCTCTTTGAGTTCATGTGCTTTTTGTGGTAATCCTGCTCTAAGTCTAAAAAGTCATCTATCTCTGCAGGTGTAAAACCAAAAGCATCCGCACTGAAGGAGAAGAGAAACAATATACACTTCTACATTATTTAATTCAGAAAAAGAGAGGATTTAACAGTTTTAAAATGCCAGTAATCAAACCTTTGTAGGTAGTCATTGCCTTTAAAGGCTTTGTTAAATAGCGTGGCAATAAGGCTGCGCATCTCTTCGTAATGACCCCGGTATAGGCATCATGTAAAGGCATGTCATGTTCGTCAAGGAGAAGCATGACCTTTTGATTTATGTGTTGAAAGAACACGAGAAAGAAATTGTAAAGATCCTTCATATTCTGCTTGTGTCGCTTTCTTACTTCTTATGCGATCTATCAACGCTTTGTTGAGTATCTATGAGATATTTAAATTGATTAAAGAGCAAAACGATTACTTCTTGTGTATGCATGTTTCCTTCAAAATTTTTACTGATGTACCTCCTTCAATGTTAAAAATAACAGGAAACTGCCCTTGCAAAGTCGCCATCACTCGGGATGTTTGCTAATAGCAAGTATCAAAAAGCCCTTTTGTAGGAATACCTCCACTCCTTTGGCAAAAAGTAAGCATCATGGATATTAGCGTTTTGCCAAATCTACGCGGCGGGTAATCAAAGCGATTTCATCACCTGCATAAATACACATGCATACACTT
>CALOEX010000004.1:0-122341 GCA_942492555.1 uncultured Bacteroidota bacterium
GAACACCTATGCTACTTTTTAACTCACATTAGGAAAAACTATAAAAATAATTTTATATCCAAAATTTTGCAAAATTAAAAATATATGTTTATACACAAATATGAACAAATCATATATGATAGTGTTCACTATCCCGAGCATACTGTTCACTACCCTAAGCTACTTCTTCATAGAAAGAAAAAACCTAAAACATCAAAAAGAAAACAACCCCATGGCTTTTTGACTGCCCCAGCGTCATACTACGCAATAGCATAGCCAATTGGTATACCATCTATCAAAATTTCTTTAAGAAACGATGTGGTCGCCCCCAGCACAAAAAGAGAGATGGGCAAGGAAGCATTCATCTCACCCGAGAACTATTCCAATTTATCAAAGGAGAAGATGGCGTCACAAGACTCTTTATAGGAGATAAAAAGAACAACATAGGCTTCCTTGCTATTAAAAACCATCAAAAATATCAAACCCCCAACTCGATCTACATTAAGAAGAAGTATGACCAATACTGGGTCTCCTTTTGCTACGAAGAAACCTCAGAATCAACCCCTCTTCCCACAGAAAAAGAACATCTAAAAATCCTAGCCAAGAAAAGCCAAGAAGAACTCCTTCAATGTGTTGTCGGTATAGATAGGGGGATAGCCCGACCCGTACAAGCCTCCAATCAAGAAGTCTTTTTTGACCTAGCTCCCAACGAAAAAGAGAATAAAATCTACGCAGAAAAGAGAAGGTTGTTCTATCAAAAAAAACTCTCTCATCAAAAAAAGGGGAGTAATAGAAGGTACAAAACCAAAAAAAGACTATCTAAACGACACGCTAGAGTAGCTAATATTAGAGATAATTTTTGTCATCAAGTCAGCAGAAAACTGGTTGATCACCCTAATACTCAAGTGATCATATTTGAGAACCTAGGAACCAAAAGAATGACTAAAAAAGCCCAAAGCAAAACAAGATGCTAGTGGCAAATATTTGCCCAATCAAGCAAGGGCTAAAGCAGGTCTCACTAGAAACATTTTAGACAAAAATTGGTATAAACTCGAAGCATATACTCAATACAAAGCTCAAAAAGCAGGAAAAGCCTTTTTCAAGGTTGCCCCAAATCATACATCCCAAGAATGTGCTCATTGCCATCACATTCACCCCAACAATCGTAAAACCCAATCTAAGTTTCATTGCGAAAATTGTGGACACACCGATAATGCGGATTATAACGCTGCCAAAGTCATCCAATGGCGGGCAATACAGTTAATATTAAACTCTGGAACGGAGTTGTCAAAAAGAGGTGTACTCTCTCTTGGCGATATAGGACGTGGAGCCGACGTAAGACATAAGAAGGCTACAAATCCGACTTGTGCAGAGGCGTAGAAGCGTCAAAAAAGAAAGTAGCTTTAGCTACCGGAATCTCTCATGCTTTAGCTGAGAGTAGTTCACTAGAAAACGCAATAAAGGCAGAGATTTCTTTGACCTGGTATTCCTAATCTCAAAAGGCATTAAACCAAACTATACCTACTTAAAACAAAAAACAGGCATTGAAAACATGTGTATGCTCAAAAAAGCTCTTATTGACCACTGTACTAATATTGATATGACACTCCAAGCCAAAGATTTCAACCCTAAACAAGTTGATACCGTAACTCATTTTGTTGATTATATCAAAACTGTTAATCCATAAAAAATACATACTACCTTGTCATACAGGTTTTTAAATCCTACCTTTCCTACAGCATACCCTTTTATCATCATCACACCAGAAAAAAGTATTTTTTGATACAGCAAAAAATTTGTTCCAGATATAAAATTTTGTCCTGTTATTTCGCTTCTCTCTTTAAAAGTGTAACTTTGCTGTAAAACCAAAATAGTCATGTTTCAGTTTCTTTCAGAAAAATTTCACAATGCAGTAAAACGCCTTAAAGGAGAGCATAAAATCACCGAGCAAAACATCAAGCCGACCCTTAAAGAAATCCGTCGTGCATTAATTGCAGCAGATGTACACTATAATGTCGCCAAAGATTTTGTCAATAAAGTAAAAGACAAAGCATTGGGTACAGAAATAAAAATCGTCGCGTCCCCTGGGCAAGTGTTTACAAAAATTGTTATGGATGCGTTGGTTGAATTGTTAGGAGAAAAACAAGTAGAAGTACGTGCTACGGGAAATCCCGCCGTCATTTTACTTGTGGGGTTGCAAGGTGCAGGCAAAACCACACTAGCAAGTAAGATAGCGACTCATTTTAAAGAACAAAATAAACAAGTACTCTTGACATCTTGTGACGTCTATCGTCCTGCTGCTCAGCAACAATTAGAAGTGCTTGCTAAAGCAATAGACGTAGATGTCTATTTGAATAAAACAGAAAAAAATCCATATAAAATCGCTCAAGAGGCAATTGCACATGCACATGCACATCATAAGAAAATTGTAGTGGTGGATACCGCTGGTCGGCAGGTTGTAGATGAAGCGATGATGAAAGAAGTCGTAGAACTTAAAAAACAACTAAAGCCTTCAGAAACACTTTTTGTAGTAGATGCAATGATGGGGCAAACTGCTGTAGAAACAGCTCGGATTTTTCATGAACAAGTTGGTTTTGATGGCGTGGTCGTTACAAAAATGGATGGTGATACACCAGGTGGGGTTATTTTAACAGTACTCAAAGTGACTGGCAAGCCCATTAAATTTATTAGCACGGGAGAAAAAACAATAGATTTAGAACTTTTTCACCCAGATAGAATAGCAAAACGTATTTTGGGCTTAGGTGATGTGATTTCTTTGGTAGAAAGAGCAGAAAAAGTTTGGGATGAAAAAGAAGCACAAAAATTGAATAAAAAATTATATAGTAAATCCTTAGACTTTAATGATCTTTTAGCACAGTTTAAACAGATTAAAAAAATGGGTACCTTAAAATCTCTTTTGGGTAGTATCCCTGGGTTAGGAGGCCTTGTGAAGAAAAATGCTTTTGATGAAAATGTCTTTACAGATTTTGAGGTGATGGTCAAGTCAATGACACCTAAAGAACGTTCAAATCCTAATGTGTTGGATCAACGTAAACTTATGCGTATTGCTCGAGGAAGTGGTTTGGGAGAAGAAAAAGTAACTCGTTTGTACAAGCAGTTTTTGCAGATGGTGAGCATGACGAAAAAAGGGAGACACAAACAATATGTAGAGCAACTTATGCAAAGAAAAAAATAAAAATAGATACCCTGCAACAATTATTTTATATGAAAAATATTCGTAACTTTTGCATTATTGCCCATATCGATCATGGAAAAAGCACTTTGGCAGACCGTTTGTTGGAGGTTACTGCCACTATTGATAAAAAAGATATGCGTGCACAAGTTTTAGATAACATGGATCTAGAGCGGGAAAAAGGCATTACTATCAAAAGTCATGCGATTAGAATGTCCTATTGCTATAAAGGAGAAACTTACATGCTTAATTTAATTGATACGCCTGGGCATGTGGACTTCTCCTATGAAGTTTCTAGATCTGTGGCAGCTTGTGAAGGTGCTTTGATGGTCGTTGATGCACAACAGGGAGTAGAAGCTCAAACTATTGCGAATTTGGATTTGGCGTTGACACATGATTTGACCGTTATTCCTGTGCTGAACAAAATTGATTTACCCAGTGCTCGCATTGAAGAAGTAAGTCATGAAATTATACAGCTTTTGGGTTGTACTTCAGAAGAAATTTTACATGTAAGTGCAAAATCTGGTTTTGGTACAGAAACTTTGCTAACACATATTATAGAAAAAATCCCACCGCCAGCAGGAGATGTGCATGCTCCCCTACAAGCGATGGTATTTGATGCCGTATATGATCCTTTTCGTGGCGTGAAGAGTTATTTTCGCATATTTAATGGCACGCTACATAAAAAAGAATCTGTGAAATTTTTACAAACAGACAATACATATCAAGTAGAAGAAATAGGGTTTTTAACCAATAAAGAAGTACCTGTAGCCACATTAAGTGCAGGGGAAGTTGGTTATATGCTCGCCAATATCAAACAATCAAAAGAAATTAAAATAGGAGACACAATCACGAGTGAAACCAATCCTTGTGCAAAAGCTATTGCTGGTTTTGAAGAAGTAAGACCTATGGTTTTTGCTGGCATTTATCCTGTTACAGGACTTGAGTACGATGGTTTGCAAAGAGCATTGGAAAAATTACAACTTAATGATGCCTCCTTGATCTTTCAGCCAGAGTCCTCCGCTGCATTAGGGTCAGGATTCCGTTGTGGATTTTTAGGCATGTTACACATGGAAATTATTAAAGAACGATTGGCACGTGAAAGTGATATTGAAATCATAATGACTACTCCTTCTGTTGAGTTACGTGTGACAGATACAAAAGGCGAGATACGCATAATTCGCACTGCAGTAGAAATGCCCGCACCTGAACGTATTCAAGTATTAGAAGAGCCTATTGTACAAGCACAAATCATTACAAAAACAGAATTTATTGGTAAAATCATCGAGTTGTGCATCAAAAAACGAGCTGTGTTCAAAAATCAAATACATTTGTCCGCAGATAGAGCAGAACTTCTTTTCCATATTCCCTTAAGTGAAATTATTTTTGATTTTTTTGATAAACTAAAAAGCATTTCTCGTGGCTATGCCTCCTTTGAGTACCAGCCTATCGGATTTGAGCCCGCAAGTCTCGTAAAACTAGACATCTTATTCAATGGTGAAAAAGTAGATGCCCTTTCCTCTATTGTACATCGAGACAGCGCTTATGCTATTGGTAAAAAAATATGTGAAAAAGCTAAAGACATCATTCCTAGGCATCTTTTTGAAGTGCCAATACAAGCTTCTATTGGCAATAAAGTAATTGCGCGCGTTACCATCAAAGCACTCCGAAAAGATGTTACTGCCAAACTTTATGGTGGCCACGTAGAACGTAAAAAAAAGCTTTTAGAAGCACAGAAAAAAGGGAAAAAACGAATGAAAGCTATTGGAAAAGTACAAGTGCCACCTGAAACTTTTTTACATTTACTCAAAGCAAGAGATTAGGTAGATGATGAACCTTGTCTCAAATACTCGTTCCATTACAGATTTGACATACAAAAAATGACACACGAAAAAGTGCATCATGCATAGTGAATGAAAATAAATAGTAACAGATCGGTACAAAAGAGGCATACACTTTTGTCAACTTGTGTATTTACTTATAGGATTATCAAATTTCATTGGGCATATAAGTTAAAAAGTGGCCTAGGGTTCCGGCCGCAACAGAGCAAGGTCACTTTAAATATCCCATATTTTTTACATAGTCTTCTTTTTGCTACTTTGACACTCTTTGATTCTCTTGGCTGTTTCTTTTGTAGAAGCATGTTCTTTGCCAAGGGTTTTTTCTCTGATTTGCAGTGCTTGTTTATACAAGTTGATAGCCTCTGGATATTTTCCTTGGGCGTAATATACATTGCCGAGATTATGGTAGGCATCGCCGAGATTATTGAGGGTATTAGCATAGGAAGCATGTTCTTTGCCCAGGTTTTTTTCTTTGATTTGCAGTGATTGGTTATACATGTTGATAGCCTCTGGATATTGCCCTTGGGCTTCATATACCAAGCCGAGATTATGGAGGGTTTGAGCATAATGAGTAGACTCTTTTGCTGCTGTTTTTTCATAAATTTTTAGTGCTTGTTTATACATGTTGATAGCCTCTGGATATTTCTCTTGGTTTTTATATACATTGCCGAGATTATTGAGGGTATCAGCATAGGAAGTATGTTCTTTGCCCAGGTTTTTTTCTTTGATTTGCAATGTTTGTTTATACAAGTTGATAGCGTCTGGATATTTCTCTTGGGCTTTATATACCATGCCGAGATTATGGAGGGTATCAGCATAGGAAGTATGTTCTTTGCCAACTGTTGTTTCATAAATGTCTAGTGCTTGGTTAAACATGTTGATAGCGTCTGGATATTTCTCTTGGGCTTTATATACCAACCCGAGATTATAGAGGGTATTAGCATAGGAAGCATGTTCTTTGCCAACTGTTTTTTCATAAATGTCTAGTGCTTGGTTAAACATGTTGATAGCGTCTGGATATTTCTCTTGGGCTTTATATACCAACCCGAGATTATAGAGGATATCAGCATAGGAAGTATGTTGTTTGCCCAGGGTTTTTTCTCTGATTTGCAGTGCTTGTTTATACAAGTTGATAGCCTCTGGATATTTTCCTTGGGCGTAATATACATTGCCGAGATTATGGAGGGTATTAGCATAGGAAGTATGTTCTTTGCCAAGGGTTTTTTCTTTGATTTGCAGTGATTTGTTATACATGTTGATAGCGTCTTGATATTGCTCTTGGGCTTCATATACCAAGCCGAGATTATTGAGGGTTTGAGCATAATGAGTAGACTCTTTTGCTGCTGTTTTTTCATAAATTTTTAGTGCTTGTTTATACATGTTGATAGCCTCTGGATATTTCTCTTGGTTTTTATATACATTGCCGAGATTATTGAGGGTATCAGCATAGGAAGTATGTTCTTTGCCAAGGGTTTTTTCTTTGATTTGCAGTGCTTGTTTATACAAGTTGATAGCCTCTGGATATTTTCCTTGGGCTTTATATACCATGCCGAGATTATTGAGGGTATTAGCATAGGAAGCATGTTCTTTGCCAACTGTTTTTTCATAAATGTCTAGTGCTTGGTTAAACATGTTGATAGCGTCTGGATATTTCTCTTGGGCTTTATATACCAACCCGAGATTATGGAGGGTATCAGCATAGGAAGCATGTTGTTTGCCAACTGTTTTTTCATAAATGTCTAGTGCTTGTTTATACATGTTGATAGCGTCTGTATATTTCCTTTGGTTGTCATATACATCACCGAGATTATAGAGGGTATTAGCATAGGAAGTATGTTCTTTGCCAACTGTTTTTTCATAAATGGTTAGTGCTTGTTGATACATGTTGATAGCCTCTTGATATTGCTTTTGGGCGTAATATACATTGCCGAGATTATTGAGGGTATTGGCATAATCAGTAGACTCTTTGCCAACTGTTGTTTCATAAATGGTTAGTGCTTGTTGATACATGTTGATAGCCTCTTGATTTTTATATACATTGCCGAGATTATTGAGGGTATCAGCATAATCAGTAGACTCTTTGCCAACTGTTGTTTCATAAATTTCTAGTGCTTGTTTATACAAGTTGATAGCCTCTGGATATTTCTCTTGGTTTTTATATACATCACCGAGATTATAGAGGGTATTAGCATAGGAAGCATGTTCTTTGCCAAGGGTTTTTTCTTTGATTTGCAGTGATTTGTTATACATGTTGATAGCCTCTTGATATTGCTCTTGGGCTTTATATACTATGCCGAGATTATTGAGGGTATTGGCATAGGAAGTATGTTCTTTGCCAACTGTTTTTTCATAAATGGTTAGTGCTTGTTGATACATGTTGATAGCCTCTTGATATTGCTTTTGGGCGGAATATACATTGCCGAGATTATTGAGGGTATTGGCATAGGAAGTATGCTCTTTGCCCAGTTTTTTTTCTCTGATTTGCAGTGCTTGTTTATACAAGTTGATAGCCTCTGGATATTTTCCTTGGGCGTAATATACATTGCCGAGATTATGGTAGGCATCGCCGAGATTATTGAGGGTATTAGCATAGGAAGCATGTTCTTTGCCCAGGTTTTTTTCTTTGATTTGCAGTGATTGGTTATACATGTTGATAGCCTCTGGATATTGCCCTTGGGCTTCATATACCAATCCGAGATTATGGAGGGTTTGAGCATAATGAGTAGACTCTTTTGCTGCTGTTTTTTCATAAATTTTTAGTGCTTGGTTATACATGTTGATAGCCTCTGGATATTTCTCTTGGTTTTTATATACATTGCCGAGATTATTGAGGGTATCAGCATAGGAAGTATGTTCTTTGCCCAGGTTTTTTTCTTTGATTTGCAATGTTTGTTTATACAAGTTGATAGCGTCTGGATATTTCTCTTGGGCTTTATATACCATGCCGAGATTATGGAGGGTATCAGCATAGGAAGTATGTTCTTTGCCAACTGTTTTTTCATAAATGTCTAGGGCTTGTTGATACATGTTGATAGCGTCTGTATATTGCTCTTGGGCGTAATATACCAATCCGAGATTATAGAGGGTATTGGCATAGGAAGTATGTTCTTTGCCCAGGTTTTTTTCTTTGATTTGCAGTGCTTGTTTATACATGTTGATAGCCTCTGTATATTTTCCTTGGGCTTTATATGCCACGCCGAGATTATTGAGGGTATTTGCATAATCAGTAGACTCTTTTGTTCCTGTTTTTTCATAAATGTCTAGTGCTTGTTGATACATGTTGATAGCCTCTGGATATTTTCTTTGGTTGTCATATACCATCCCGAGATTATGGAGGGTATTTGCATAGGAAGCATGTTCTTTGCCAACTGTTGTTGCATAAATGTCTCGGGCCTTTTCGTATTGGGTGATAGCTTCCTGATATTTGCTCTGCTTATGATATATTGTCCCCATGTTTTGATGCGTTTGTGCAGTAATTTTTTTTGCTTTTTCTTCTGTTAGAACTAAGACTTTTTTGTAATAGTCAAAGGCAAGGGAGTCATTTTCCAAAAGGGCAAAAATATTACCCAGACTGTGTAGTTTGGCACTTTTTGTTTCAAGGTGGTCAGCTTGATGTTGCTCACAGATTATGTGGTTTTCCATGGCATTTCTATGCAAACATTTTGCTTGGGGAAGTGCATGACAGATTTTTAAAGCATGCAAAAAGATGGGGACCATTATATCATGCGGATGCTTTTTTGTATACTGGCCAAGGAGCTTATCAATCTCGTTCTTGTTGTTTTTATTTTTCGCTGGAGGAATGTTGAGGGTTTTTTGTAGTATACCGGCTATTTGATTAAGTGCTTTTTTGGATTCTGGATTGTCATAATTTCTTTTTTGGGTACGTAAAACGTCAATGTTTTGCAAAAGAACATCCGTATCGTTTTTACGTTGCCAGAAGACAATAGCACCAGCCATAATGAGACACAAGACGAGAAGTACCATCGAGTATTTTACATATTTTCTTTTTTTGTTGAGTTTGTTCATGATGTTTCAAATTAATTGGGCATACGCAAAGATCCAGCATTTAAACTGCATTCGGTCATGTAGGTTACCTAAATGCACTCTTTTTCGTTTAAAATTTAGATATTAAAGTTATTTTTTTTAAATGTATTTTGCTCCTATTGATTTTTGTCCATAAATAAAAGGAAAAACATAACAAATATAATGGTGTTGTTACAAAAAACACAAACTTGTCTACACCTCCTTCAAAATCCATGTGGTACAAACATGGTACACCACCGCATGAAATTAGCTATGAGATGTGTACAGAAAAAGATAAAAAGCACTTCGCAGAAGGACTGTTTAAAATGTACCAGTGTAATTATCCTTACC
Organism: uncultured Bacteroidota bacterium; assembly: GCA_942492555.1. Lineage (GTDB taxonomy): Bacteria > Bacteroidota > Bacteroidia > Cytophagales > Amoebophilaceae > JBCCVH01. The sequence goes on from CALOEX010000004.1 coordinate 9,388, forward strand.
AAAAAGAAAAAAATAAAAAACCAATAGAATAATGACACATATAAAAAAAATAGGTATAGGCTATGCTTCATCATGCACAGTGTTGCTACGCCATTGTACACTCATCTATCAGATGCGCAAATAAGGGAAAAAACGAATGAAAGCTATTGGAAAAGTACAAGTGCCACCTGAAACTTTTTTACATTTACTCAAAGCAAGAGATTAGGTAGATGATGAACCTTGTCTCAAATACTCGTTCCATTACAGATTTGACATACAAAAAATGACACACGAAAAAGTGCATCATGCATAGTGAATGAAAATAAATAGTAACAGATCGGTACAAAAGAGGCATACACTTTTGTCAACTTGTGTATTTACTTATAGGATTATCAAATTTCATTGGGCATATAAGTTAAAAAGTGGCATAGATGACCGGGTCCTAGCACGTAGCTTTGCTACTATGCTAGGACCCGGTCACAATAGAGTAAGGTCAATCTTTATTCAAATCACGATGCATACCAACTTATTTTGCACCAAACGTAGAAACGTTTTAAATATCCCATATTTTTTACAAGGCCTTCTTTTTCCCACATTTTGCACACCTTGATTTTCGTTTCTATTTTTTTTGTAGAAGCGTGGTCTTTACCAAAGATTTTTTTATTGATTTCCCATGCTTCATTGTAAACTTTGATAGCGTCTTGATATTGCTCTTGGGCGTAATATGCCAACCCGAGATTATAGAGGGTATTGGCATAATGAGTAGACTCTTTGCCAACTGTTGTTTCATAAATGGTTAGGGCTTGTTTATACATGTTGATAGCCTCTGGATATTTTCTTTGGTTGTCATATACATTGCCGAGATTATTGAGGGTATTGGCATAATGAGTAGACTCTTTTGTTCCTGTTTTTTCATAAATGGTTAGGGCTTGTTTATACATGTTGATAGCCTCTTGATATTGCTCTTGGGCGTAATATGCCAACCCGAGATTATGGAGGGTATTGGCATAATGAGTAGACTCTTTTGTTCCTGTTTTTTCATAAATGGTTAGGGCTTGGTTATACATGTTGATAGCGTCTGTATATTTTCCTTGGGCGTAATATACCACGCCGAGATTATGGAGGGTATCAGCATAGGAAGTATGTTCTTTGCCCAGGGTTTTTTCTTTGATTTGCAGTGCTTGTTTATACATGTTGATAGCGTCTTGATATTGCTCTTGTTCGTAATATGCCAACCCGAGATTATGGAGGGTATAGGCATAATTAGTAGACTCTTTGCCAACTGTTTTTTCATAAATGTCTAGTGCTTGTTTATACAAGTTGATAGCCTCTGGATATTTCTCTTGGGCTTTATATACCATGCCGAGATTATTGAGGGTATCAGCATAGGAAGTATGTTCTTTGCCCAGGTTTTTTTCTTTGATTTGCAGTGCTTGTTGATACATGTTGATAGCCTCTGGATATTTCTTTTGGTTGTCATATACCATGCCGAGATTATGGTAGGCATCGCCGAGATTATTGAGGGTATTAGCATAGGAAGCATGTTCTTTGCCAACTGTTGTTTCATAAATGGTTAGTGCTTGTTGATACATGTTGATAGCCTCTTGATATTGCTTTTGGGCGTAATATACATTGCCGAGATTATGGAGGGTATCAGCATAGGAAGCATGTTCTTTGCCCAGGTTTTTTTCTTTGATTTGCAGTGCTTGTTTATACAAGTTGATAGCCTCTGGATATTTTCCTTGGTTTTTATATACATTGCCGAGATTATGGTAGGCATCGCCGAGATTATTGAGGGTATTAGCATAGGAAGCATGTTCTTTGCCAACTGTTGTTTCATAAATGGTTAGTGCTTGTTTATACATGTTGATAGCGTCTGTATATTGCTCTTGGGCGTAATATACCAATCCGAGATTATTGAGGGTATCAGCATAGGAAGCATGTTCTTTGCCCAGTTTTTTTTCTTTGATTTGCAGTGCTTGTTTATACAAGTTGATAGCCTCTGGATATTTTCCTTGGTTGTCATATACAATGCCGAGATTATGGAGGGTATTTGCATAATCAGTAGACTCTTTTGTTCTTGTTTTTTCATAAATGTCTAGTGCTTGTTGATACAAGTTGATAGCGTGTGGATATTGCTTTTGGTCGTCATATACCATGCCGAGATTCTGGAGGGTTTTGGCATAATGAGTAGACTCTTTTGTTCCTGTTTTTTCATAAATGGTTAGTGCTTGGTTATACATGTTGATAGCGTCTGGATATTTTCCTTGGTCTTTATATACATTTCCAAGATTATGGAGGATATGAGCATAGGAAGTATGTTCTTTGCCCAGGGTTTTTTCTTTGATTTGCAGTGCTTGGTTATACATGTTGATAGCGTCTGGATATTTTCCTTGGTTGTCATATACAATGCCGAGATTATTGAGGGTATTTGCATAATCAGTAGACTCTTTGCCAACTGTTGTTGCATAAATGTCTAGTGCTTGTTGATACATGTTGATAGCCTCTGGATATTTTCTTTGTTTGTCATATACCATCCCGAGATTATGGAGGGTATCAGCATAGGAAGCATGTTCTTTGCCAACTGTTGTTGCATAAATGTCTCGGGCCTTTTCGTATTGGGTGATAGCTTCCTGATATTTGCTCTGCTTATGATATATTGTCCCCATGTTTTGATGCGTTTGTGCAGTAATTTTTTTTGCTTTTTCTTCTGTTAGAACTAAGACTTTTTTGTAATAGTCAAAGGCAAGGGAGTCATTTTCCAAAAGGGCAAAAATATTACCCAGACTGTGTAGTTTGGCACTTTTTGTTTCAAGGTGGTCAGCTTGATGTTGCTCACAGATTATGTGGTTTTCCATGGCATTTCTATGCAAACATTTTGCTTGGGGAAGTGCATGACAGATTTGTAAAGCATGCAAAAAGATGGGGACCATTATATCATGCGGATGCTTTTTTGTATACTGGCCAATGAGCTTATCAATCTCGTTCTTGTTGTTTTTATTTTTCGCTGGAGGAATGTTGAGGGTTTTTTGTAGTATACCGGCTATTTGATTAAGTGCTTTTTTGGATTCTGGATTGTCATAATTTCTTTTTTGGGTACGTAAAACGTCAATGTTTTGCAAAAGAACATCCGTATCGTTTTTACGTTGCCAGAAGACAATAGCACCACCTATAATGAGACTCAAGACGAGCAATATCATCGAGTATTTTACATATTTTCTTTTTTTGTTGAGTTTGTTCATGATGTTTCAAATTAATTGGGCATACGCAAAGATCCAGCATTTAAACTGCATTCGGTCATGTAGGTTACCTAAATGCACTCTTTTTCGTTTAAAATTTAGATATTAAAGTTATTTTTTTTAAATGTATTTTGCTCCTATTGATTTTTGTCCATAAATAAAAGGAAAAACATAACAAATATAATGGTGTTGTTACAAAAAACACAAACTTGTCTACACCTCCTTCAAAATCCATGTGGTACAAACATGGTACACCACCGCATGAAATTAGCTATGAGATGTGTACAGAAAAAGATAAAAAGCACTTCGCAGAAGGACTGTTTAAAATGTACCAGTGTAATTATCCTTACCAAAAAGAAAAAAATAAAAAACCAATAGAATAATGACACATATAAAAAAAATAGGTATAGGCTATGCTTCATCATGCACAGTGTTGCTACGCCATTGTACACTCATCTAGATGCGCAACGAAAAAAAAGAAAAAAAAAAATGATTGGAAATGTACAAGTGCCAGCCTGAAACTTTTTTACATTTACTCAAAGCAAGAGATTAGGTAGATGATGAACCTTGTCTCAAATACTCGTTCCATTACAGATTTGACATACCAAAAATGACACACGAAAAAGTGCATCATGCATAGTGAATGAAAATAAATAGTAACAGATCGGTACAAAAGAGGCATACACTTTTGTCAACTTGTGTATTTACTTATAGGATTATCAAATTTCATTGGGCATATAAGTTAAAAAGTGGCATAGGGTTCCGGCCGCAACAGAGCAAGGTCACTTTAAATATCCCATATTTTTTACAAGGCCTTCTTTTTCCCACATTTTGCACACCTTGATTTTCGTTTCTATTTTTTTTGTAGAAGCGTGGTCTTTACCAAGGATTTTTTCCTTGTTTTCCCATGTTTCATTTTTTGTTGAGTTTGTTCACGACGTTTCAAATAAAATTTAGTTATTAAAGCTATTTATTTTTAAAAAAATGTATATTGCTTCTTAATTCGTTTCTTATGTTACAAGATATGCCAATAAATAAAAGAAAAAGTATAACAAATACAATATGTAAATATGTATCATTGGGTTTATGCTTATTGTACACGCCTATACATGCATCAAAATGCACAAAAATCATACCTTTCAGGTATCAATATCTCAACACGGTACTTAGCCAGAGAAATTGTAGCAACATCCTACAAACAAAAAACACAGACTTGTCTGCATCTGCTCCAAAATCTATGTGGTACAAACATGGTACACTACCAGATGGAGTTAACTATGACAAATGTACAGAAGAAAAGAAAAAGCACTTCGCAGCACGACTGTTTAAAATGTATCAGTGTAATTATCCTTACCAAAAAGGAAAAAATACATTTTTTGTATTTGGTGCTGTGGGAACAGGAAAAAGTACTTTTATCAACGGTATGTTAAACTTTCCCCTTAACCGCAATAAAGATGGCGAAATTGAAGTAATAAAAAATTCATTGGAAGAAAATCCCCTTATAGGGCATGGTAGCAAACCTACTACGTATGGTAGCAAACTATTTTATAACCCGAAAATGGGTTATATATGTGATACTGAAGGATATGGAGGCAAAAGGAAAATAATAAATGAAGCAGAAATCTATGTAGATTGGTATTCGCCTTTTTTTTCTTTAAAAGTGAATAAGATCAAAGGAGTCATTTTTCTTATGGATTATCATTTGATAGGCAATACCAAAAACCTAGATGGTGCACTCGAGGCTTTAGATGCTTTGTTGGTCCATTTTGGCACTGTAGACTTGGCACAATTGAAAAATGCTTTTTTGTTAGGAGTCACCAAAATCGATGATACCGACCCTGGAACTGTAGAAGCAAAACTTCTCAAACTGATACAAGCAGTATATGAAATTTGGGTAGAAGATCCTGCTGATATGGGCCACCAAAAAAAGAAATATTTTTTTTCTCTTTTTTTGGAAAAAGAAGTTGATGATAAAAACATTGAAAATAAAAATAGTTATAAACTAAGAAAAGGAAGTATAGCCTTTATTAAACCCTTTAAAAAAAATGACATTCCCGGCGATAGTAGTTATCAATACGATGTCAGCAACAGACTTGAACTCGAATCACTGATCAACCAGCTCAGCCCTATTGACCCAAAATATCTTTACACCCCAGAACCAGGAGAACTAAAAAAAGTAGTGGTATTCATTGCGCAAAATCTGTATACAGATTTGTGCATGTATAACACCGATGTAGAAACATTGCAACAACATAGCACCATATTAGCAGGTACATCATTAGAGGCATCATTGGCATCTTTTATTGAAAACAAACAGCAAAAAAGCGAAGTATTAGCAAAAACCATTCAAACCCTAGAAAATGATGATACCCTTACGAATGTTTTTGCACACGAGTTTAAGCGATATAACCCCTATACAAAACAAGATGTTAAAAATGAGGCCGAAGATGTTTATAAAAGATTTGTAGGGGAAACGTTACTCAGTAAAATAGGTGCCCATATAGCATCAGCGAGTATCCATGTTGTTCGCAACTTTCAATTGTATAAGTATGGATGTATGTTAGAGTACTTTCGATGCAACAAAACAATAATAGACCGCATTGAGCTCATAGCAGATTGTGGTGAGTTTTTCTACAACAACAAAGAAGCACTAGAACAATATTACTATATCCTCAAAAAAAAGCCTAACCATTTGGTAGCTGTGCTAAAAAAAGACAGTCCTTACTATAGTTTCCCAGAAGAATTTGAAGTAACATATGTTTCAGGTTCTGTCAAAACATGCGATGTATCGGTTACTGTGCAAACAAAAAAACACAAGCTCAAAGCAACAGAAAAACATATTTCCTCTCTGATGTATGAATTGGAAGAAACGAAAAAATCAATCAAAAATGCCATCTTTTCCAAAGAAAAATCAGAAAAACTAGTTGAAGAACTAACAAAAAAACTACCTAACTGGGAAAAAAAGTTCAAAGACATACAACTTGAGGACAAAATTTCCTTTTTAAAATGTTGGCAAACCCATTTTTTAGCAAATAGTGCTGAAGAAATAATCATTAAAAATGCGCTTGATAGCTATGAACAGTGGCAAAAGCACCAAGAAAAAAATAAAAAACCAATAGAATAATGACACATATAAAAAAAATAGGTATAGGCATACTATGCTTCATCATGCACAGTGTTGCTACCCCATTGTACGCTAATCTATCAGATGCGCAAATAAGGGCAAGAATGCAAGAAATAGAAAGTATGGCAATTCGTTTTGAGCCTTATGAGGCTGAAAGTCACAAGTTCGGTCTGAGTAATAAAAGTCTAAAGACATCCGGTAGGGAGATAAGGGAAAAAATAATTTTTTATAACAAAGAGCTGAAGGAGATAGGAATTTGGATGAAAGAAATAGAGGATATTCTAAATAAGCTTGGTAATACGCCTGATAAACAAACATTGCGAAAGGAGGTACTTAAGGTTAAGGATGATCTCTTTGGCAAAGAATGGGATGTAGAAAATTTAATAGAAAATTTAAACTGGCGCAAAGAGGCACGAACATTGAAGAATAGGTGTAAAAAAGTACATGATCAATGCATGCGCTATCTAACAAAAAAGCTTTCTGTTCCTGAAAATGATCCGAATTTTGCACTAAGATTGTTGCAAATGAAAATGAAAGTACATGGAGGATTAGGACTAGGATTAGGATTAGGACTAGGTGCTATGGGTTATATACTATTCAAAAAATATACAAAAGCATCTGAGTTGCAAAAAATCGAGGACGATCAAGTATCTGATAAAAAAAAAACTCTTCTAGAAGATTCGGAATAGGTGTGTCTTTGTTGATATTCTTATTACTCTTGCTGGGGTTGTTCATGATATTCAAGATGAAAAATCGAAAAAAATAAAGTGTAATAAAAAACTTTTTACAGAATAAAGTCCACATAAGATGCCATGGTAATCTCATGCCTAGTTGAAAATGATTGAAGATTTGGGTATTAGCGTTGTTTTCGGTAGTGTGATTCTTTACAGAAGTAAAGTGAGATTTACTGATGTCATCAATAATACTATTCTCATTGTATCTAGTATTTCTGTTCCATTTCTAATGGGATTGTTAGGTTTGAAACCATCTAAAAAAGCATTTAAAACTAGTATATTGATTTTTTGGATTGTATTGTTGACGCTTTTTGTTTGTTATGTGTTTAATATTGCTCTTGCTAAAGATATTATCACATTCGTTAGAAGACATTTCTTTAAGGGAGAAGGATTAAAAAAAAGCTATTTTTATCCATTGCGAGGTGCTTGGTTCATTGCCATTATCCTCCATGCCCTTACCTTTTTTGCCGTGCACTGGTGGGAAAACAAAGGATTTGTATGGGTGGACCATGAAAGTGATGTATGGAAAGAATCAAAGCCCCACACAATTACAAGCTATTTCCAATGGTTTTTTCATCCTATCCGCTGGTGTATGCAAAAAGAAAACACCTATGGCATTCGCCATTTTGCCACAGGTATTTTTACCTTAGGGTATTTTTGTCTTCCTTTTGTCTTAGAAGGCGTTGGTTCTTTTACACAGTTTGTAACGATGTTACGTATGACACCTGTAGTACTTTCATTTGCCATTATGATCCGCGAACATTGGAAAAAAGAGTGGGAACACTACTTTAGTGGTTACTACTATCTCTTTATGGGGTATGCCTGGTCCTTTGTCAGCGTGTTGAGTGTATTGCTTGTGCCACAAGGAAACGCTACATTGTGGCATTTGTCTATTGGTGTCCTCTTTTTAGGCATGATGGTAGACTGGCGTTCCTTTGTGGTGTTAGAACTGGTGGGTACAGTGGTTGCCTTGGTTGTACACTGGGTGATGACAGGGTTGTTATTGCCTAATTTTGGCCATAATGGAGGGCTTCCTTTGCTGGTGAGCATGCTCTTACCTTGTATTGGTTTAACAGTATTCAATCGCTATAAAGACCAAATGCTAAAAAATACCCAACACCAACTCCATAAGATGATAGAAGCAAAAAATACGATGCTGATGACTTATGAATCTAGCCATGACCAAGTGTATAAAACATTGCATAAACATAGTAGTATGATGAGTGCTTTGCATGGGGTAATGTCTAGATTACAGTCTTCTCACGCAAAAGATGCTAAAATCATAGAAAGAGCTATGGATCACTTTTTTAACATAGCACAACGCTCTAAGGAATTTTTGCGCCTTAATATCACAAGAAAGTCCATACATGAAATGTTGGATCATGCACGTACAAGTTTGTTGCGCCAAAAAATAGAAGTGGATCGCATTGCTTTGCATATACATCCTGAGGTAGAAAGTATTGTGTGCGATGCTACACATATGGTAAATCTTTTGGTGAATGCAGTGTTGTGTATGCATGATATGGATGTTGCAGATGAAGGCAATATAGATTTGTGGATTGATCCTACAACGTTGTATTATGAGATGGAACCACCCTATGAAGGTAAGACCATCCCAGCAATCCGCATTTTGTGTACTACAAACAAACAATATGTGCCAACTGTTGCGATAGATCCCTATACACCCTATGCAGGAGAAAACACTTGTTCCTTGTTGCATCACATGGGCATGGTAGAAAATAAACGCATTATAGGATCACACTATGGTTATATGAATATCGAGCGTACAGGTAAGCAAATTACACAAACCTATGTAGTCCCTAGAGATTTAAAAGCAGTTCGTCCTACCATTGAAGATTTTGCCATTGAGGATCTAGAAGGTACTACCCCCCTGATAACACGAGAAGACCAAGCATTCTTAAAGGTTATTGCAGCAAAAAATATGGATGTAGATCGGGTTTCTTTGGCCTTGAGAGCATGTAAATACTGTCATGCAACCCAATATAGAAAATCAGGAGAGCCTTATTATTTGCATCCAATGGAAGTAGCGAAGATTTTACTGGATTATACAGATGATGAAGAAGTGATCATCGCTGCGCTACTCCATGATACAGTAGAAGATAGTCCTTATGCCTCTGGGCAAATCGCAGTAATTTTTGGGGAGAGGGTAGCAGGTATTGTCATGCGCGTATCCCATTTATACAACAAAAAAGAACGCCCTAAAATCAAAATGGAAAAAAGTGATACACTGGAGCGCCTTTTTGCTTCAGATCATAGAGAGTCATTACTAGTTAAAGTTGCTGACAGATTACATAACATGCGTACACTCAAAGCTAAAGAAAGCGAGAAACAACATCGTATAGCAACGGAAACAATGCATTTTTTTGTGCCTCTTGCACGTCACTTAGGCTTACAAGAAATAGCGGAGGAACTTTTGGGGTTAAGTAAGCAAATTTTGGCATTGAAGCAGTAGCCCTTAACGAAAAAATGAAGCATTACCATGGCCTCAAACTTCATCAACACAATCTATAAGAAAAATAAACGTTTTTATTTTCTTTTTTTCTTGCTATTATCTGTTTTTGCCCAGCAAACATCGGCAACCTCAATAACAAAAAGGGAAACGTCATCTTTTTGTGTAAAACGAGGGCAATACCCAACATTGTTTACTGGGTATTTTTGCCAGGTATTTTCCCCATACATTGCTACCTTCTACAGGATTGACTTCTAGTAGCAACAACTCTCTGGTATTATCGTCTTTTACACACAATATATGACTTTTGCCAAACCTTGATAAAACCGTACATCCCATGTGCAAAAAGCGTCCATTACTGTGTAAGAATGATTGATTCTAGCAAGAAATTTTGTAACTTTGTTCGCAAAGTCATTTTTTATTTAAATTCTGTCTACTATGTTAGAAAAAAAAGAAAGTATTTGGAAAAAAAGCCTGTGGGCAATGTGGGAGCAAAAAGAGTTGATAATAGTTGCTTTTTGTCTGATTTCTCCTTTCCTTTTACTTCTGAGCTACTTTTATGAGAGCTATGCACCTTTATTATTTTTTTCGCTTTCTTTCTGTCAGATTAAAATCACAAACTACTATAGCTACTATAGCTTAATTGCTTTTTGGTTGTTAACACCTGCTATTTTGTCCATGGTTTTTTCCTTAGTTACACTTTCTGTCAATCTTTATGTAGGCAAACACCAAATAACATTAGCAGATCAAATAAAAAAGTCTTGGTACGTTACTACTAGAGTTGTGGGAAGCCTATGGGCATGGTTCATGATAACATGGTTGTTCATTTTAATGGTAAAACAGTTCGGAATTTTGTTTGATATTTCGCTTGTTTGGCAACAAATAGTAGATAAAATTGCTTTTTTCTTCTTGTATATAACAGTGGTTGAGCTTACACGCCAGTTTTCATTTGCTGTACACACCTATCTTTTTGGTAATGTTTCCTGGGAGACAGCACTTGCACAAAGTGCTAACATCACCAAGAAAAAAAAAGGGTATATACGCATGTATGATATTTTTATTACATTTTTGTATCTTTTTGTACCTGGTTTAGTGTTGCTTTTTAGTAGTTTGGTAAAACTTCCCATCAATTATGTGCTTGCGAATGTCATGACCAAAATGGGTGTTTTGTTTTTTATGCATATTGCATTTGCTTTAGCCACAATTATACGCTCGTTTCTTTTTATAAAAATTAGCAAGAAAAACAGATAAGCACACAAGCTTTCACCCTATAGACCCTGTTTCTATCCATTATGAAATTTACATTACAATCGCCTTTTTCACCTAAAGGAGGACAACCAGAAGCCATCAAAACATTAGTAAAAAATATTAAATCAGGCATTCCTGCTCAGACACTACTAGGCGTAACAGGATCTGGCAAAACATTTACCATGGCAAATGTTATTGAGCAACTCAATTGCCCCACACTGATTTTAAGTCATAATAAAACGCTCGCAGCTCAGCTATATGCAGCATTTAAAGAATTTTTCCCTACAAATGCAATTGAGTATTTTGTTTCTTACTATGACTACTACCAGCCAGAATCCTATAATCCGGTTACAGGCGTTTATATAGAAAAAGATTTGGCCATCAATGAAGAAATTGAAAAAATGCGCTTGAATACTATGTTTTCACTCTTGTCAGGCCGTAGGGATGTAGTAGTTATTTCTTCCGTTTCCTGCATATATGGTTTAAGCAACCCAGAAAACTTCCGAGAGTATGTCCGTAATATTACCGTAGGCGATAAGATGTTCCGAGATGATTTCTTATTGCTCTTATCAGATTTTTTTTATAGTCGTAGCGAAATTAATTTTACACGTAGTACTTTCAGGGTTCGAGGAGATATAGTAGATCTCTACCTTGCCTATCAAGACAAAGTATATCGTTTTATATTTTTAGAAGATAAGATTGAAACTATTCAAGAAATTGATCCTAAAACAGGCAGACGTATTGGAAAGCACAATGAGGTAACTATTTTCCCTGCTAATAACTTTATGGTCAATAAAAGCCAATTGGAACGTGCTATTGACATTATTGAAAAAGAACTTCATGCTCAAATAAACTTTTTTTTAAAACAAGGCTGTGAAGAGGAAGCAAAAAGACTAAAGGAAAGAACACATTTAGATATTGACATGATGAGAGAGCTAGGCTACTGCCCAGGTATTGAAAATTATTCCCGTTGTTTTGACAATCGAAAACCAGGTGAAAGACCCTATTGTTTATTAGATTATTTTCCTGAGGATTTTTTGATGATTATTGATGAGAGTCATGTAAGCATTCCCCAAATAGCCGCTATGGCAGGAGGAGATCGATCACGTAAAAATAATTTGATCGATCATGGTTTTCGCATACCTGCTGCGAGAGACAACCGTCCTCTTTCTTTGACTGAGTTTGAGTCTTTGTTACGTCAGGTTATTTACGTTAGTGCAACACCGGCAGATTATGAAATAAAAAAATCCGCAAGTGTTATTGTAGAACAATTAGTCCGTCCTACAGGGTTGTTAGATCCTGCTATTGAAGTGCATCCTACACCACATCAAATTGACCATTTGCAGGAGGCTATTCGAAAGTGTATTGCCCATAAAGAACGTGTGTTGATTACAACACTCACAAAACGTATGGCAGAAGAATTGACAAAATATTTAGAGAGCATGTGCGTTCGTTGTCGTTATATTCATGCAGAAGTAAAAACTTTGGATAGAATAACTATTTTAGAAGAGTTGCGGTTAGGTGTTTATGATGTGTTAGTTGGGGTTAACTTATTGAGGGAGGGACTAGATTTGCCTGAAGTTTCACTAGTGGCTATTCTTGATGCAGACAAAGAGGGTTTTTTAAGAAATTTTCGATCGCTGATACAAACGATTGGCAGGGCTGCACGCCATGTGAATGGTAAGGTGATTATGTATGCAGATAAGATAACACCTTCTATGGAAAAAGCCATTCAAGAAACAGAGCGTCGTCGTAGCAGGCAGATACGTTACAATGAAATCCATGGCATTGTTCCACAGCCAGTGGTAAAAGCAAAAAATTATTTAGCCAAAACAGCATCAAACAATGAAGTTTATCAGATACCAGACTATATAGAGGATCTTGCCGAAGAGCCTGCGCCGATCTATCTTAGTATTGTTTCAATAAAAAAGGCTATTCGACAAAAAAAACGTGCTATGGAAAAAGCTGCGGATATGATGGACTACATAAAAGCACAGGCGATACAAAAAGAAATACAACACTTGGAACATACTTTACAACAAAGAGAAAAAAAATCTTAGTATTTGTCACAGTTATTGCTTTCTATATCGTTATAGTCCCTTAGCATATAAGGTGATGTTACCAACAGTTTACTACTATATGACCGTTTTTGCAAGCAACAGCAAACCTCTCACCATTTGGATACTAAGTCATGGATAGAGCATCATAGGAGAAAAATTCTGTGGAATTTTTCTTTGTTTCATCGTAAATGTACAACTGATTTTCCTCATCTAGTAGTGCGAATTGGTTTGTTTTTTCATTGTAGAAGATTTGTGGACGTCATTTTTTTTGTGTTATAGTAGCAACAAATGTTTCCTAACAAGGTATCATTACCTACAACAGTAGGCTATGCAAGAGCTTTTTATTTCTGATTTGTTTAGGTGTCATTTTTTGTAGATTTAGAGCTACAAGTAAGCATTCTATTTTATAATACAATTTTTTGCAAAAAAAGACTTCCTTTTAGGAAAGCGTAGTCATGAGTGGATAATCGGGAAGCTCATATATTGTGTACAAAAAAGGAAATTTGGAGGCCTTAAATGCAGTGAATGTTGGCTTTTTTAGGTAAAAAAACAGATGTTGGCATATTGTGGTGCAAAAGTTCTCTCTTTAGACTATGTCTATCTGGTTGTAAAATCTTGCAGTTTTAGGATGCTTAAAAGGTAGCATAGGTGTCCACACCCCTAGCACGTAGCTTTGCTACTATGCTAGAGCCTAGACGTAGTGTAGCAATAGGAATGTGTATAAAAAAGGAAATTTGGAGGCTTAAATACAATGAATGTTGGCTTTTTTAGGTAAAAAAACAGATGTTGGCATATTGTGGTGCAAAAGTTCTCTCTTTAGACTATGTCTATCTGGTTGTAAAATCTTGCAGTTTTAGGATGCCATGCATAAGTGTTATAAATGTTGTGTTTTGCAGAAGCCATGGTGGAAAGGTGCTATGGCTTTGTACTTCTTTAAAGGATGTGGGTGATCCTCTCATTTTTTGGATGTAGGTTGCTACTTGTTTATGATCAATGGTGATGTGCCACAGAATGCTATAGGGGGTTGTGTTGGTATGGCTTTGGTTGATTTCATAGCGATATGAGTTGCGTATGCCTGTGTAGTTTGTGGTGCTTGTGCATTTTCTTTTTTTTGTATTTTTTGTTCTTTGTTTGTTTTTGAGGTGCTTTGCGATGTAGTAAACGATGATGAATGTGCGGAATAGTTTCCTTTGGTTTAGTGTATGTTCTGTAGGGGTGTCACTTTGCTTTTTTTTGCCTTTGGGTTCTTCTCCTACGTTGATGCGAGAACATTTGAGGCGCCATGCTTTTCTTGGTTTGTCCTTAGGGGTGGGATGTGTTTGACGTTCTGCTCTTTCTTCTCCTTCTCTTCGTTCATCATCATTATCTGGACCACTGGCTGTAGGGGCGGTTTTTTGGGGTATAGGGGGGATAGGTATGAAGGGCATTTGCTTTTCAAAAGGTGTGGTGTTGTTTTCTTTTTGATATTTTAGCTTTTTTCTTTCTATGAAGAAGTAGGTTAAGGTAGTGAATAGTATGCTTATGAAGCTTGGGATAGTGAACACTATAATATATAATTGGTTCATATTTATATATAAACATATATTTTTAATTTTGCAAAATTGTGGATATAAAATTATTTTATATGACTTTCCCGGATAATCTTAATGCGTTTGTATTTTGCACTTCACAAATGCTATTTCCTTATTTTTTAGAAGGATTATAGGTAAAAAAACAAAGATGTTCTATCCTTTTATCCTTTATTTGTTCATTTACAACAGCCCTTGTATATTGTCTTTGTTCAGCTTATAATTTTTTGTACATGCGTTATAAAACCATACCTTCCCAGCTTTTTATTGATAACAGGAAAAAACTTGTAGAAAAACTAATGCCTAATGCCATAGCTATCTTTAATGCAAACGACATAATGCCCAAAGATGGTGATGATATAATCGGCTTTAAACAAAACAGTGATTTTTTTTACCTCTCGGGTATTGACCAAGAAGAGAGCATCTTGCTACTGTATCCTGATGCTCCTATACAAGCAAGGAAACAAATACTCTTTATCAAAAAAACAAATGAGAACATAGCCATTTGGGAAGGTAAGAAATATACACAAGAAGAGGCTTCTTCTATATCAGGTATTCAAGAGGTTCATTGGCTCGAGGACTTCCCCCCACTTTTTCGCCAGCTTGTACTCAAAGCCGAACATATCTACCTTAACACCAATGAGCATTTACAGGGTACCACTCTTGTAGAAACCAGGGATCAGCGCTTTTTACGTTGGTGTAAAGAACACTATCCCCTACATCAATATAGGCGTATTGCTCCTATTATGGGAACATTGCGGGCTATCAAGTCTTCAATAGAAATTGAATTGATCCAGCAAGCATGTACTATTACCAGAGATGCTTTTTTAGAAATGCTTCCCTATGTTAAACCCGGAGTGATGGAATATGCTTTAGAAGGAGCATTTATTCATGGTCTTATCAAAAGAGGCTCACGAGGATTTGCTTATGCGCCAATTATTGCAGGGGGAGAAAGAGCTAATATTTTGCATTATACAGCAAATGATCAACCTTGTAAGGCAGGTGATTTACTTCTGATTGATGCTGCTGGTGAATATGCAGGCTATTGTGCGGATATGACCCGTGTGATTCCTATCAACGGCATATTTACACCAAGACAAAAAACCGTTTACTTAGCTGTGTTACGGATTTTAGAAAAGGCAAAAAAATTACTGCTTCCAGGCAAAACATTGGTGTCTTATCAGAAGGAAGTTTGTCAAACAGTAGAAGAAGAGCTGGTAAATCTAGGGTTGCTTACATATGCGGAGATCAAAAATCAAAATCCCCAAAATCCAGCTTATAAAAAGTATTTCATGCATGGTATTTCCCACCATTTAGGTTTGGGTGTGCATGATTTTGCATTTGTAGATCAACCCATTGTCCCTAATATGGTACTTACCATTGAACCAGGCATTTACATTCGAGAAGAAAAAATAGGCATACGTTTAGAAAACGATGTTGTGGTTTGTGAAAATGGCATAAAAGATCTCATGGCAGATATTCCATTAGATCCTGAAGCAATTGAAGCATTGTTGCAGGGTAGATAAAAACCTTCTAGAAGCTAAGGATGTAAAAAAGTACCTTCTTTTCCCTCTGTGATAATTGCTTTGAGCCTGTTTTTCTTTTTAGCGTTGTACACAGCAATAGGTATGTTGTGTTCGATACATAGCATCATAGCTGTTGTGTCCAAAACACCCAATTTTTTATCTAAGGCCTCTTGTAGAAATAAATGTGAATAATAGGTGGCTTTGGGATTTTTTTTAGGGTCTGTAGCATAGACACCATCTACATTCGTACCTTTTATCAAAAGATCAACACCTAGTTCAATGGCCGTGAGTGCACCTGCAGAATCGCTGGTAAAACAAGGCACACCTGTCCCTCCACTAATAACCAAAACATGGTCTTGCATGAGTTTACGTGCGTGAATAGGATTATATGCCATTACCATAGGTGCTATGGGTAAACGGGTTAGATGTTTGCTTGGTATGCTATTTTTTTCCAAAGCCACCGATAGAGCAATGCCATTGATAGCAGTGGCTAACATACCCATATGATCACTGTTTATTTTATCAAGACCTAATTCTTTTCCCTCTTTTCCTCGGTAAAGATTGCCTCCTCCTATTACGATAGCTAGGTGGTATTTTTCTAAGTCTATTGTTTTGATTTCTTGCATGTAATGTGCAAGAGCAGTAGCATCAATACCTTTTTGGTTTTTTCCCGCTAATATTTCTCCACTCAGTTTTAATACAATGTTTTTTTTCATATCTCATTTTTATTTTTGTGATGTAAAATTAATGTTTTTTTGGATTATCCTTATCTATTTGCACGAAATAGCATTATTAAAAACGTTGGACAACCATAAGTGCTACTAAAGTTGCAAAAATAAGCCAACCTTTTTCTATTTGATTCTTTTTGTATAAGCATAAACAACACTGCTGTTTTCTATACTATTAATATGTTGTGTTTGTAGATGTCGGTTGTTTTTTTGTTCTTAGATATGCCGGTTGTACAATCCGACCCACTATTTAACAAACCTACAATTGTATTTTCATAGTGGCATAGCTTTGGCTAATTTTTCTTTGACACTTTTCCCTTATGATTTTTTTATAAAAAGCGAATTATCTTATAGGACTTGTTCATGATTTTTGACTGCTGTATATGCAACAGTTTTAAAAAAAGGCATACATGCTTTTGTAGGATTTCAGCAGTGGATAATAGTATAAACTTTTCGTAGTTTTTCTTTATAAAAGTTGGAAATCTACGATTCATTGCTTATCTTATAAATAGCGAGTTCTTCCAATTCTACAATGTCTTATGGTGTTATTGCTAAAAAAGATATCTCTTACTAAAACAGCGTTGCTGTTAGTTGTTTTTCTCTTTATAGGAAGAGAGATGCAAGCAGCGGTGATGCAAGATAAGCCCAAAAAATCAATCAAAAAAGCAACAAAAAAATCATTAAAAAAGACCGTAGCCGATATATCGCCATCAACAGTTTTAACACAAAGTCTTAACACAAATCATCAACACATACAAAAAGACAAACAAAGGCAAGAACTCAAACAAAAGAGTAAGTTAAAACACAAAGTGTTACAAGGACTTATTGCTACCGGCGTAGTGATAGCAAGTGGTATGGTTATTTACAATGTTTTCTTTAAAAAACCATCGTCTAAATCCATAGTGTCCTCTAAGAATCAAAATATTTCAGTTCCTGCCAATCAAACAACAACACATGCACAAACCATCCAGAATATCATGGATCAAGGAGGGAGTGAAGAATCAGTACAAGCAAACCTTTTGGGGGCTCTTTTTAACAGAGTGAGAGAAGCCCTTAAAAACCGTAATACCCCAGAAGTAGTTGTGCAAAGACCACTTGTCGAAAAAGTTACACAAAATAGTGCTACAATAGCTCATACATCCCAAAAATCTTTTGTAGAAAAAACATTGGCGTGGTGTATACACAACCCTTACACAGCTGTTTTCTCAAGTGTATCCGTTGCAGTATTCTTTGCAGTTTCTTATTATCAAGGCTTAGACGAGAGTGCACGTAATATGGGAACAGCAGTTGCAGGAACAATGCTTCTAAATCAATTAAACACTCCTTCTGCAATAGAAAATAAGCATGTTGACCCTCGTGTGTCCTCTCTGATAAAAGGATTCTTTGGCTATATGGGACTTAGTCTGAGCAAGCAAATAGATGTTTGGAGTGTTGTGAATAAGAGCGAAGGGTTAAAAAACTACCTAAAAGACAGAAAAGCATTCACGGCAGCAAATAAAGACTCAGCCGGAGGAAATGATAATCCTGGAGATAGAAAAAAACCACGTTATGCCCTGAATCATTTTCTAGCAGATATATTGCTAGGGAAAGGCATAGCATGGATACAAGCTAAATTTAAAGAGTGGATAAATAGTTCTCTCATTATTAGCCCCTTAGCGTGGATTGCTAGCAAGGTATTTGGAGATGGAGACAATGTGTCTTATGCCATGATGAATATGCTCATTGCTAGTTTCTGTTCTTTTATTGCTTCTGTATTCCTATCTTTGTATGCAAAACATAAAGAAAAAGAAAACCAAAAAACCCTGCAAGAAGAAGCAAAAATTAAAGAAAAAGAAATGCAGGAACAAAAACAAAGGGAGTTAATTTACCAACAAGAAAAAAAGCGACAAGAAATAGAATCGAACACCCTATTAAATTTTGCCAATAAACATCTTTCCACCCAAGTGCGGGCATGGATTGGAGGCATATTGGTGCGTGTAGGAGTATACATACAAACAGTCTTTCCACACCATAAAAAAGAAAAAAGCATGCTTGAAAAATTCAATGATGGACGGTTGCATGCTATATGGAGTAGTTTGATGAAACCATAGCTTGAGGCAATACTAGCCATTTGCATGAGGTTAATAGTTACTAAGACCTACACTTAAAATGAATAATATCTCCATCCTCCACAATATAGCTTTTTCCCTCACTGCCAATTTTTCCTGCTTGACGGCATTTTTCTTCAGACTGAAAATGTATAAAATCCGAAAATTTAATAACATCCGCCTTAATGAAATTTTTTTCAAAATCTGAGTGAATGACAGCAGCAGCTTGGGGAGCAGCACTTTTTCTGGGAATGGTCCAAGCACGAATCTCTTTTGGTCCCACTGTAAAATAAGTCATCAAACCAAGGAGGTCATACACTTTTTTAATAATAAGATTCAAACTTGTCTCAGATAGACTATAAGCTTCCAAATATGCTTTTTGCTCTTCTGCTGGCAATAAAACAATTTGTGCTTCAAGTCCCAAACAAATGGGAAGTACCTGAGTATATTCGTTTTCAACCGCTGCTTGTAAAGCACGCACATGTTTATTTGTTCTTGTTACCAAAGAATCCTCATCGATATTTGCTACATACAAAACAGGTTTCTTTGTAAGCAACTGCCACTCTTTTGCAAAAATTTGCTCTTCGGCATGCAAAGAAATCATACGAGCATCTTGTCCCTCTTGCAAGGCCTTGATAAAAACCTCAATGATTTCTTGATATTTTAAAATATCTTTCTTGCCTGTTTTTGTCAGTTTACTAACTTTTTCCAGTTTTTTTTTCAAAGAAAAAATATCTGCCAGACGTAATTCTTGATTGATCACTTCTTGATCGAACGCAGGATCTACTTCACCTGCAACATGCATGATGCTATCGTCCTCAAAGCAACGTACAACATGTACTAGAGCATCTACTTCCCGAATATTAGCCAAAAACTGATTACCAAGACCTTCTCCTTCACTTGCACCTTTTACAAGTCCAGCAATATCCACAAAAGAAACAGTTGTAGGCACTATACTTTCACTTTCTACATATTGGTTTAACTGCTTTAAACGTTCATCAGGAACAGTAACAACACCTACATTAGGCTCTATTGTTGAAAAGGGGAAATTAGCACTCAATCCTTGACGCTGTGTCAGCGCACTAAAAAACGTAGATTTTCCCACATTTGGCAACCCTACAATCCCACATTTGAGAGGCATAACAAAAATGTTGAAAAGTTATGAATTACTCAGGGATTTTACTCTTCTTGATTATCTCTGCGCTCAAACTTTTCAAAATCGTGATTGGGCATCAACTCTTTCAAATGCGCAAAAGCGTCATTAATCGTCTGTGTAAAACGGCTGATATCTTCTGGATAAACAAACAGTTTACTTTTTTGAAATGAGGGGGTGTTGTTTTCATCAAAACTCCTTCTGCTTTCAGAAACTATCAAATAGTATCCACCGCCACGAGTTTCTTTAACATCTACAAAATAAGTTCTTTTTCCAGCCTTTACTTTCTTCGAATATACATTATTACTTGCTTCCACAATAGTTTAAATTAAACGTTCATAGCAGGACTCTGCCCACTATATAATTATATCAAAAACACATCACAAACAGCTATATACGAGTTTTTTGTAAAAATACAACCACACGATATCGTTTCTGTGCGTTTATAAACAAGCAAATGTACACAAAAACAACCAAAAAAAGAAAAACCAAACACTCATCTTATGCCCCCTCTTTATTTTCTGATAAAACACGACGAAGCATAGCTTCTATTTGTGGCGTAATTAAATGTTCAATAGCTTCAGCATCATCATGAACATGTGTACTATCAATCTTTAAAAAACGCTCCAAATAAGCCTCCCAAAGCAAATGCCTTTCCATTATCCTCTTACCATACCTACATCCATCCTTTGTCAACCGCCATTTATCCCTATCCACACAAAACGCAAGCCTTTTTGCACACAATTGTTCCATACCCTTACGTATTTTCCCAACAGGTATTTTTCTGTATTCTTTCAAAATTTTTAAATCAAGCACCTCCTCATACCCATCATCCAATTGCCCTAACTCAAAAAACATCTTCAATAAATTCTCCTGTAATATACGCCTACCATAAAGATACATATACCACTTCTTTGGAAAAAAACCCTCTCCAGGAGCAAATAAACAAGATATCAACAACAATAATACAGATATCAATACAATACAAGGTCCTGTTGGCATCTCACCTATATAATAAGAGCAGTACATGCCCCCAACACCACTCACACAAGCAACAAAACTCGCAATAGCCAGCAATACCTTCAATTTTTTCGTCCAAAAAAAACCAGTTACTACAGGTGTAATCAACAGTGCTGTCACCAAAACAACACCCACTGTTTGTATGCCTAAAACAATGGCCATTACAGTAATACAACGAAACAAAAAATCCAAACGATGCACAGGCATTCCAACCGTTATAGCAAACGACCTATCAAAACACAACAGTTGCCACTCATGAAAAAAAACAAACAAAACCATCAACACCACTGCAGTCAAACAAGCAAAAACCACCACATCCTGCCTACTTAACGCCACAACATTACCCAACAAAAAATCTTTTAACCCAGACTGCTCCTCATACTCCTTATTATTTTGTACAAAAGACAACAACATAATCCCAAAACCAAAAAAGCTAGCCAATACCAGTGCCATGGACGTATCCTTTTTAATTTTAGGGTTTGTATAAGACAAATAATCAATCAATAACATCGCCATCATACCACTCCCCAAAGCTCCAATCGACAAATAAAAAGCATTTTTTACATGCATAGCAATAAAAGCCAGAACAATACCTGGTAAAACAGCATGCGAGATAACATCCCCTGCAAGCTCTTTTTTTTGCAAGCTAGTAAAAGTGCCAACAATTGCTAAAATACTCATGGAAAGCATTACACCAATAGCTTGATAAAAAGGTATTACAACATTAAAATCCATTATGTAAACATTATATACTACACAAATCTACAGCCACAAATCAAAAACACCACAAAGATCCCCAAAGAAAGACAATAAACATAAACAAAAGAGAACCCTAAAATTTATCCCACTACCTATAAAAGCAACAGCTTCATTACGTGATCCATCATCAAAATCACCACACAGCCTTTTACAAAAAAATAGAAAACAAAAAAATTTCAACCAGTAGGTTTTTATTTATTTAAGCACCCACCCTTAGCCTTCAAATCAATATTATTTTCTTTCATATTTTATTTTGTCATTAAAAAATTGTATAATGTATTACATGATTTTAAAAAAATACCATAAAAAATAAAAATCAATGAAAAAACAGAATAAAAAAAACACTTTAAGCACAATCTGTATAAGCAACATTATTTTTGTAATCCTAATGTTCTCCATTACCCCACTGAGTGCAACCTTGCAGTACACACATGCTCTACGCGATATATATCAACAAAACCAAACCTACCACTGCCAAGAACCCATCATCAACGCTTTTCCAAACAGCATTCCTCTAGCAATTAACACCAACCAAAATCAACTAAACGCCTTGTTATACACCAGTAACATCCAAAAAAACCTCAGCAACAACAACGTAGAAAAAGTAAGTGAAAACTTACAAAACCTCACCAACATCTACCAAAAAAAACTCTTAAACCCAGCAATCATCATACAAAAACTACTAGAAGCCCTCACAATCCCAACCAATCAATGGGAAACCATCCTTCTCAAACAACATATCGCACAAGCCATCCACCCCTTTATGTACATTTTGTACCATACCCCACACCACTACAACAAAACAACATTACAAAATCAAATACAAAAAGCCCAAAACACCATAAACGAAACAAAAGCACCCCAAAACGCACTACGCTTTCACCTCGACTTCCTACAAGCCATAATAGACAACCTACCTAAAACCCCACATGAACAAAACGAAACAAAAAGCCTCATCATAGCAACCCATCAACTACTACAACAAACCAAAAACAACCCTGTTAGCTTAGCCCAAGCAACAAAAAAAATCCATCTGCACCTCAAAAAAAAAACAAATACCACATGGTACCAAATCGTACTATACATCAACCACCTCAAACAACAAACCCAAAACAACCCCATAGCCCTAACCTACCTGCAAGAAATACTTGAAAACTACAAAAAACCCACCCTCAAACCCCAAAACAAAATCACCCAACAAATCAACAACCTGCTAGGTGTCAAAAACCAACACCATCACAACCCCAAAGGCAACTGGCATATACTATACGCTGGCATAGACACCCTTACACACATGGCCATCCATACTCCCAACCTCCAGACATACCTAAAAACCCCACACAACATCCTACACTATTTAAACATACAAAACCAACAGCAACTAAGCCACCCCGCCTACAACTGGCGCATCCGCGAAAAAATCCTCGAAAGTACCCTTTTCCTCATCCAACACAAAAACCTACAAATACAGCAACAAGCAACCCACCATCTTTTCAATAGAGCAATCAAAGAAAAAGACACACGCGTCACCAACATACTCCAACAACCAAGCCTTATCACCGCTATTACAGAAACACTCCAAAAAAATTGGCAAAACACACCAGAAACCTTCGAAAAAATCCTAGCAAAACACACCCAAAACATAGAGGAACACTTTCAAAACTTATGGGCAAAAAACAATTCCCAATACACACAAAATTTAGAAAAACAACAAAAAATCCATCAAAACATTGCTTCCTATATGGAAAAAAATCACCCTAAAGGTTGCCACGAATGCATCATAAAATACAAAATCCAATTTCTTGCCATAGTAGAAAACGAAAAATACAAAATACAAGAACAACTAGATACACTTACCACACAAAACGAAAAACTAGCAAAACGATACAACAACATCCTCGCAAAACAGCAAACAATAGCCAACATCCACAACAATCCAGCACCAACCACCCAAGAACTAAAAAACACCCTCCAAACCATACACACTTGTCTCACAAACAACCTCCAAAAAGAAATAATGCAAATATTACAAATAAACCAACAATTTAAACTAGATATCAATACTGATTTTCTACAAAAAATATACCAAAAAAGCAACACTATATTGACATCAAGAGAAAAACAAATACTTACAAAAACAATTCAAAACACCAAAGCAACAAAAGAAAACAACGACATCCTCACACTACTTCAGAAAGAAATACTAGAAAATACACCACATCAACATTATATTTCTCTCAAGGTAATATCAACCCAAGACAAAGAGAGCATCGATATAGACAAAGCGGTGCATGATTTTCTCAAAGAAAAAAGCACAAAAAAATGCTCTCTAGTCATTAAAGGCAACTCAGGTGCAGGAAAAACCACCTACATGCACTACCTTTACCACCAACTATGGAAAACACGCAAACCCAACGACCCTATACCCCTATTGTTGTCACTAAAAAACTTCGTCAACGTTACAGACCAGCTCGTAGAAACAGCACTTAAACAAGAATATACCATCTGGGAAGAAAAAGCAAACCACCTACGAAAAAAATATAGATTTCTTCTATTGCTCGATGGATATGATGAAATGAACTCTACAAAATCCTTATACCAAAACTATAACCTAAACACATGGGCAGACAAAGTCATTGTAACCATACATCAAGAATATCCCATCACAACCAGTTGCTTTGTCCCATACAAAAACAACATACCACAAAAACAACTCTGCCAAGAAATAACCTTGCAACCCTTTGATCAAGAGCAAATCAACAACTACTTCAAAACAATAGCACAAGCACCCCATAGCATTTGGCAAGATTGGCATCTATACCGCAACACCCTAGACAAAATGCCTATTATAGCGAAAATAGCAAGCAATCCTCTAACGTTGCAAATTATCTGTTATGTTTTTGCAAACAAAGAAAAAAAAAACATCTTAAAACAACATCCCACATCCATAGACATCTATACAGCCCTCATTCGCCACACAATCAACCACGATAAAAAAAAAGCGCATATTCCCGTAGAAAAATACCTCAAATTTGCACAAAAGCTAGCCATTGCCATGCTTTGTCAAAAAGAAAAAAAAATTACTTATCAATACCCCAAAAAAAATAATACTTGGATCTTTACAAATCCATCATTTTACTCCTATTTTATAACCCAAGCGATCTGTGACCAAATCTTTTCCACAATCGACACAACTTTCAACACCAACAACCTCCTTCTCAACAAAACACTCTTAAACAATGAACATGAAGTCCTACAATTACTTACAGATATCACCCTAAAAAGCACAATGTTTAAACAGCAACTATTCAGCTATATAGAAACCTCAAAAAATAATCCCAACATAGCCATTGCCGCTGCCAATAGCGCTACTATTCTAGCCAAAGCCAACATACCACTTAACGATCTCGACTGGCAAGGCATCCGCATTTCAGGTGCTAATCTTGATGGTGCTTTCCTTGCACGTACAAATTTTTCTGGTAGTGACTGTCGCAATTTAAGTGTTAAAGAATCCTATCTAGAAAACACCAAATGGGTTGGTACTCAAATAAAAGGAATAGACTTTGGTGCTTATCCTTATTTAGAACACCCATGGGAAGTTACAGAAGCCATTTGGGCACCCCACAACCTATTGGCAACAAGTAGCCAAGACAATCTCTATATTTATATTTGGGATACTGAGAGTAGCAAACTTTTACACACTTGCAAAAAACACAAAGATAGTATCCGAGCCATCAAATGGTCACCCAAGGGCAATAAAATAGCCACTGCTAGCGATGACAGCACCATCTGTATTTGGCATAGAAATGGAAATCATATTGCTACCTGCCAAGGACACCTAGACTATGTCAACACGATCGCATGGTCCCCAGACGGGAAAAAGCTCGCCTCTGCCAGCGATGATAATACCGTGTGCATTTGGGATGCTACAACAGGCAATGTTATCAAGGTGTGTAAAGGGCATACAGAAGCAGTGAAATCTGTAACCTGGTCACCAGATAACCAATACATAGCCTCTGCCAGTGATGACAAAACCATATGTATTTGGGATGCTACAACAGGTAACCCCTATAAAAAACAGACTTATACAAGCACAATAAGCCATGTTTGTTGGTCACCCAATAGCAATAAAATAGCCATTGTATCTACTGATCAATCCATATATATATATGACACCATCCATGCTACAACCCAAGAGTGCAAAGGCCACCTAGGGCTTATCAATGCTATCCAATGGTCATCTACAAAAAAACTTGCTTCTGCCAGCAATGACCATACTATACGCATCTGGAATGAACATGGAAAACCACTTGCTCTATGCAACGGGCATACAGGGGAAGTAAACGATGTAAAATGGTCACCCAATGCCACAAAACTCGCTTCTGCTAGTTCTGATAAAACAGTACGAGTCTGGGATGCAACAAATGGTAAACTTTTGCGAGAGTATAGAGGGCATACCTATTATGTAAATTCGGTAAGCTGGTCTGAAGACGGTACAAAAATCGCTTCTGCCAGTGAAGATAAAACTGTGCGCATTTGGAATGGAAACATAAAAATACCACACAAATACACAACTTCCTTCTCTTGCGTAGATTGGTCTCAAGATGGAAAAATGCTTGCTGTAGGTAGTAAAAAAAATACTGTACAACTTTGGGATAGCAAACGTGGCAAAGTTATGTGCGAATCTCCAAAACACTGTGGTGGTATCAGTTGTATACGATGGTCACCCAACAAACAACACTTTGCTTCTGGAGGAATTGATGCCATTGTATATATCTGGCAAGGGCATACAGGTAAATTACTATACACATGTAAACAACACATTGAAGACATTAGTTGCTTAGCATGGTCACCAAACGGAAAACAACTAGCCTCTTCCTCCTACGATAGCACTCTATGTCTTTGGGATACCAACACAGGAAAAATGATACAGCACTGCAAAGGACCCAAGCAAGGTATCAATGCCATTAGCTGGTCTTCAAATGGCGATCAAATAGCCTCTTCTAGCTGGGATAATATGATATATATTTGGCATGCTTTTACAGGCAATATTCTTTATATATACAAAGGGCATGAAAATTGGATAGTTTCATTACAATGGTCACCCAAAGAATCCTCTAAGTTGGCATCGGGTAGTTGGGACAAAAGCGTTCACATTCTAGATATAGGAGATCAAAAAACCCATAATAGCTCCATTTTGCAATATAGAGGACATAGAGACTTTATATCTTCTATAGACTGGTCTCCAAATGGTAAAAAAATTGCTTCTGCCAGTTGGGACAAAACCACCCAAGTATGGGATATCAACACAGGAAAAATATGCTATACCTGCAAAAACCCTGGTAATATACAAATTGTTAAATGGTCTGCAAATGGAAAAAAACTCGCTTCACTTAGCGATAACAACACCGTTACTATATGCAATGGAAATACAGGTAAAATCATTTGCATTTGTAAAAACAGAAAAGGATTGATCACTACCATTAGCTGGTGCCCAAACAACAAAAAAATCATCACTGTCAACGATGACAAAACCATGTACATTTGGGATGCACAAAAAGGGCATATCATCATGCTTTTAGGTAATCAAAACCTCTTTTTATGGGGATTATACATAGAAAATGCACACGGTCTATCCCTTAATAACCACAAACTCATCATACAAAACAAAGGTATTGTTTCACCTTATGTTCCTACCGACTATGATAACGATGAAAAAAAAGACATAAAATAACCCTTTTGTAGCTACATCAAATAAAATTGTTTCCATGGCTCTTGTAATTGTGATATAGTGTTAAGTAACATAGCATTATTTGATGTTTTTTTTATTTAATATATTGATGTTTATGAAAATTTTGCTAAACTTTTCTTTAAGTTTTTATAAAACGTATATTGCACTAGCTATATGTAAAAAATTAAGAAAACTTAGAGAAAATGGAAAGAAATAACACACCTCAAAACAAAAAACAAACTAAAAACGCCCTTTATCTTTTAGTTTGCTTTGGAGTAATAGCAATAGGATTAGGCATATATTTATTTTTATATCTTCCGCAAACAGAGTCTCAGCAAACAGAGTCTCAGCAAACAGAGTCTCAGCAAACAGTGCTAGTTTGCTTGGAAAAAAAATATGCTCAAGCTTTTGATACGCATGATCCAAACAAACCAGTAAAATCCCTCGAGGGATTTGTGCCACTTGCTGTTGAATTCTTCAAAATGATACCACGAGCATATGAAACCTATCTCCAACAAGATCCGTTAACATTGCCACAGGAGAAAAAGTTTTATAAAGAAGTATTAGACAAAGTTGCTCAAGAGCAAGGGAAGTTGCTGATCGGTGCTGATGCGCCCTCTAGTGACATTATAAATGAAAAAAATATGGATGAATTTCTAGATGCATGGATGCAATATGTATTGATTAACGCAAAGAGTCAATCTATGTCTAAAGAGATCTTTATCCGAAATATGAAAAGCTATTATATTGGAAGCCGAATAATCTTAGATACGGCACAAGCACTGCGAGATTTTGGTTATGGCACAAAAGAAACAGAAGGCAAAGAAGATACACCTTATGTAGCCTATGAGAAACAACTAACTCAACTAGCACAAGAGGGGCAAATACCAGGCATGAATCAGGAACAAACAAAGCTTGGTTCGGAAAAGGAACAATTATTTGAAAAAATAAAGCACACATTGTTTTCTCCATCTTATGTTGCACAGCTCGAATCTACACATACAGATAATCAACTGGATTTTCTTTCTTTAATAAATGAAGAGAACTTAAATAAAGCAATGAATTTTGCTATCGATAATGAAGAATGGCGTCAATTTGTACAAAATATAGCTATAGCAAACCTAAAGCTAGCTATGTGCGAAAGTATACAAAACAACAAGAAACCCAACCAGAAACAAGAGGATGCAAATATAAACACAATACCAACAACATCCTCCGGTAACAACACCGCAAAAAAAGAGCATTGTGGACCAGATACAACAAATCAAAATGAAAGCATCCCCGGTAACAACACCTCAACAAAAA
The DNA here is from genome assembly GCA_942492555.1 of uncultured Bacteroidota bacterium. GTDB lineage: Bacteria > Bacteroidota > Bacteroidia > Cytophagales > Amoebophilaceae > JBCCVH01. The sequence continues at coordinate 38,119 of CALOEX010000004.1, forward strand.
ATGAAAATATAAACAACACAGAAAAACAATAAAACAACCGAATTTTCTGTCTTTTTTAATAAATCAAGAGTACTGGCGTAAAACAATGCATGTTGCTATCATCGATAGTGAAGAATGGCGTCAATTTGTAAGAGAATAGGTATAAACGAAAGAATGGTTTCTTAAGTAGATACTCGTTATAGTCTAAGAGAAAGGCATAACAAATACTGCAAACCATTAAATATTACAGGTTTTTTTTAGAGCATTGTTTTCCATGGTACATATATAGGGCAAAAAAAGAGCTATTTCACGTTTTTTTTCCCTCTTTTTCAGTTTTTAAAATCTGTTGTGTATGCTCAACCTGCACAGATTTAATAATACGCTCAACGTAACCCTTGGCATCAATAATAAATGTAGTACGCCGTGGAAACCAAAACATACGAGAAGTACCATAGGCTTTTGTAATTGTTTTATCTGGGTCTGCAACCAAAGGAAAAGGCAATTGATAACGCTCTGCAAATTTTTTGTGGGAATCTACTGAATCATTGCTAATACCAATCACCACATAGCCTTGGTTTATCAAAACCTCATAATGATCCCGTAAATTACATGCTTGCTTGGTACAGCCAGGCGTATTATCCTTCGGATAAAAGTAAAGCACCACCTTTTGCCCAATAAAATCAGCAAGTGAGATTTGTGTATTGTCTTGTGTTACCCCAGTAAAATCAGGGGCTTTATCACCTATTTTAATTGCCATGGTCATGCGTTGCTATTGCCTTATCTGGTATTCATTAAAAAACACCACGCATATGAAACTTACTTATCTTTATAAGATTGAAAATCTTCACAATGTATATTTTTTTTCCTTATGTTATAACACAAAACAAAAAATCACTTATTGAGCTATAATAAGTAAACACCTATGATCTTTTGGTAGGTATAGACAAAAGTCGCTTATTAATCCACGAGTGCTGGGAAGTTTTTATAAAGATCCTATGGTTGTATCAAGTGAAGATGGTCTGTGTACATGCTATGCTCATAGACAACAAATAAGATGATTAAGATTCATTTCCTTCATCTTCTTCATCTTTTTCCTTATCATCTTCTTCTTCATTGGGATCAAGTCCATATTGATTGGGTCCTTCAACACTTTTTGCACATAAAAGGTAGATAAAATAGAAAAAACCGAAAGGAATTAAATTCACAAAAAATAATAATCCTGAATATCCTGCATCATGCAACCTACGAACAAAGGCACTTATTGCCAAAAAAAGCCACAAAAAAACTATGATAAGGACTTTTTGCCAAAACAATTTATCCGAATCCAAATCCAAGGTGGGAAGTAGAAAATAAACACCCGAATAAACAATATAATGAAAGATAAAAAAAGGAAAAAATTCCCCTCTGCGTGTTCTCCCACTAAAAGTGAATATTTGTTTATATCCTTTTAAAATACTACGAAAAATTGACATGATACACTACAAATTAAATTATTAATTACAACCCTCAAATTTAACAAACAAAAATATTAAAAACAAATTTTTTGGTTATTAAGAAACCATTTTTAAACTTTTCTGTATGAGAGCAAGGTTGCAAATCCAAAACATACAAAAGCATCTTAGTCTATGCAACCTAGACATAGTATCATACATTTATGTCTTTTCAATAACTTTTATGTATCAAACTTTGGTGTATACTATTAATTTGTTTAATATTGCCCTTGGTGTTTTGAAACATGTCGATTGCTATCTGCAAATGAATAATTATGGCTACTTTAAAAAGTATTGTACAAGAATATTTGCGTTCTTTTCCTGTGTCGAAAGTCACAGAAAAAATCAATAAAAAAAAGAAACAAGACCAAAAATTGCAAGCTATTGTCAACATGAGCCAAGGCAAGGTTTCTCTTGATCACCTGGAGTTGCTAAATGAGAGAGAAAGAGCTGAAGTTGTTTTTAAAATTTTTGGAAAAAGTGATGTCCTAACTACAACACTTGCAAAACAAAAAAATCCTGTTTTGGATGAATACTCTTGGCAGGATTTCAATTTGATTGCTGGCAATGTCAAAAATCCTGAAAAAAATGCACTTGCAGATATTAGACGTACCCATACTACCACAGGAGGATGTGTGATGGCAACACAAATGGTAAACCCAAGCACAGATATAAAATATCTCAAAGACAAACAAGCAACTACCAAGTTTCTTTTGGATAATGAGGAGGTGTCTAATAAAATCAATAGCCACTTAAAAACTGTTGCAAAAAGTGAGGCTATTGGTTTGTCGCTTTTTAAGAAAGACAACCACCTTACCAATAGAATCTACAAAAAAGAACTCAATGGGTTTTACTATGGCAAGGGTCATAGTTCTGGTGCTAATATGTCAACAGGATTTTTGCAGATTGGTAAGTTATGGAAAGATCTCTGTCTTCATTGGGGATTATTTTTCTCCTTATTGTTGTTTGGTTTTTCCGTGATAGTATGGGAATGGTGGAATATGTATATATACCTAATCATGTTGACAAAAGGTTATTATCCTATAATGTTGGATGAACATGTAACAGATAACCATTATCCTAATTTTGTTCAGGATTTTTTTGCTCTAGGTCATCCTTGGTTATTAAGGTTTCAATATTATTTCATCCACAATGATTGGCTATACCCAGGTGTTGGGTTCATAAGATTTAGCACGTCTCCTGTATTAACGGAGCAACAAATAGATTTGTTCAAGGGGGTTTTAGAATATAAACCATTGGAAAAATCACTATGGGATCAATTGGTGAAAATTTATCAAGACCCTAAAGCACATTGGGTAGACAAAATTTTTAACTACTCCTGGGCAGTTAGCTTTGTTTTATATGGGCTACTATTTTGGTTTTTTGCTATTAAAAAGTTTAATAAACATAGGAGAATACTCAACTTTTTGGCAGAGCATCTTGTGAGTATACAAGACCTTGTGTTGAGTGTTACAAAAATGAGCAAAATAATAGAAAAACATCCTCTTTTAGAAAAACATTACGGACATCATCTAAAAGCCACAAGAACTCTTTTGGCAAAGAAACATAAGAATAAGGATGTTAACAGAATGATGGATTACTTTCAAAAAGTCCCTTTGCGTAACCGCTGGTATTTCTTCCATAATACAGGGCGCATGTTAGCAACTTACAAGCTTTTCCAAAAATATAAATATCAATTGGCAGACTTATATTATGAAATGGGGCTTATAGATGCACAAATGTCTATATGTAAGTTAATGGTAGAATCTAGAAAATACAATGCCAATAACTGTTTTGTTTTTGGACAACTCGAAAATAATGCCAATAACCATGCTGTTCTTGAAATGAAAAACATGTGGAACTTTGGTATAGATGCGAACAAAGTAGTGTGCAACAACATCACACTAGATAGCACCAATCGTCCACGTACCATCATCATTACCGGTCCTAATGCAGGAGGCAAAAGCACCTACATTTTAGGGGCAGGAATCAATGCAGTGCTTAACCAAGTCTATGGCATTGTTGCAGCACAAGAGGCCAAACAGAGTATCTTTTATAAGATCATCACCTATGTAAACCCGACGCAAAACCTTGCTGCTGGCCTTTCGCTAGCAGAAGCAGGTATGGAAGTACTCAAAGCACATAAAAGTTCTTTAGAAGAAACAAAGCAACCCGTTTTGGCTATTGTAGATGAGATATTGAATGGTACAGATCCTAAGGTGGCAGCAGATTTCTCTTACCAAATCTTAAAGAAAAGAAATCAAGATTATCCAAATTGTGTTACCCTATTGACAACACACTACATGAATCTGCCAAAACTAACCCAAGAAAGCGATTTCTTTACCAACAAAAAAGTCGTTGTTACCATGCCAGGTAGCCAAGGAAGAAAATTTGACTATACTTTCAAAATTGAAGATGGTGTTACCGATCAAAATATCGTAGGGGAAATGCTGGAAGAAAAAGGCATTCTTTAATAACATATGGCTTAATAAGCATAGGGCAACATCATTGTTGTGTATTGTATGCAACTATAAAAAGAAGTATATTGATGCCAAGAACTAGCCATTACACAGATGGAAGTTTACACCAGTCTGAAGTTTGGTCTTTAGTCAAAGGGTAGTTCATTTATTCATCTATATAAATTTATGGAAAAAGCTTCTTTGCAAGAAATCATTGCCCATAGCAAAGCTTATGGGTTTATTGGCAATTCCAGTGAAATTTATGGTGGGGTGCAAGCCGTCTATGATTACTTGCCCTACGGTGTTTTACTCAAGCGGAAAATCCAAGAGTTTTGGTGGAAAACCATGACAAGCCTACATGACAATATAGTTGGGTTGGATGCTTCTATTATCATGTCTCCATCTACTTGGGAAGCTTCTGGACACGTTGCGGGATTTCATGATTGGATGGTGGACCATAAAACATCCCAAAAAAGATACCGTGTGGATGTTTTAATAGAAGAACATGCCCATAATTTGCAACAGAAGGGCAAACAAGAAGAAGCAGTAGCATTACTTGCACATATGAATACATTGCTGGAAGCAAGGGATGGAGAAGGGCTCACGCAATTGTTGGTAACACATCACATTGTTTGTCCTGTAGCCAAAACAGCAATATGGACAACCGCTAAAGAATTTAATTTAATGTTGGCCACACACTTGGGTTCGGTAAAAGATGACAGTCAAAAAATCTACTTACGTCCTGAAACAGCACAGGGTATTTTTGTAAATTTTTTGAACGTTCAAAAAACAACACGTCTACAAATCCCTTTTGGAATAGCACAAATAGGCAAAGCTTTTCGCAATGAAATTGTAGCACGTCAATTTATTTTCCGTATGCGTGAATTTGAGCAGATGGAAATGCAATTTTTTGTTGAGCCAGACAAAGCCTCCTATTGGTTTGATCACTGGTTGCATATACGAAAAGCATGGTATGAGGTATTGGGCATAAAGGATGTGCGTACCAAGCCACATGAACAACTAGCGCATTATGCAGATGCAGCTGTGGATATTGAGTACCTTTTTCCTTTTGGTTTTAAAGAGGTAGAAGGTATTCATAATCGTACTCATTTTGATTTGACAAACCATAGTAACCTATCCAAGAAAACCTTGCAGTACTTCGATGCAAAAAACAATCGGCATTACATTCCCTATGTTATCGAAACCTCTGTAGGATGCGATCGGCTTGTACTCATGTTGTTGTGTCATGCTTTTACCAAAGAAGAACGTAATGGCAACATACGTACTTATTTGCGTTTTCCTGCACCATTGGCCCCCATACAAGTAGCGGTGCTTCCTCTATTAAGCAAGGAGCCTTTAAAGGAGAAAACTAAACATATTCTCGATATGTTACGCTACCATTTCTCTCTTAGTTATGATGATAAAGGATCTATTGGCAAACGCTATACACGGCAAGATTTGTTGGGTACCCCCTATTGTATTACTGTTGATTTTCAGACGTTGGAAGATGATAGCGTTACTATTCGTCATAGAGATACCATGGAGCAAATACGTCTACCTATTGCATCAGTACAAGATTTTTTGACAAAACATGTGGACATAAGTGTATTGCTTAAGCAAGTACCTACACAAGTTTCTGCTACATAAGCTCTTTCGTTGCCTAAGCTGAAATTGTTTATGTGGGTTCTATTGCTCTTTTTTCTTACGTTTTTGTAGCAAGAATAACAAGCCAATACCCATGAAAGCAAATACAAAAAACAACCATGCTATTTTTGTATTTTGCCCACTTTTCTTATCGGCTTGATGTGGTGCAGTTCTTGTTTTTGTTACCTGTGACTTCTTCTGGTTTCCATGGGAATAATAGGCTATTGTAGCTAGGAGACTACCTAAAACCATTATTTTAGTAGGTAAAAATTTAAGAAGTCTTTTGCACAAAGAAATCTTAGGTTGTATGGTAGGTTTTTTTGCATTGTGCATGTTGGATTGTGTTATTTGTCTATTAGCACATTCCGTAGGTACACGAGGAACACAAGTCTCGGAGCAATTTATAGGTGTTGTTGCATTGTGCATGTTGGATTGTGTTATGTGTATAACTTCCTTAGGTATAGGAGCAACACAAGTCTTGGAACAATTTATAGGTTTTTTTAGCGTGTTCCACAATGTAGCAGATTTGGAGTTGTTCTCGCATGTTGGTATGGGTACATTCTTTGATGAAAGAACCAGTACTGTGCGAGAAGAAGGACTATATAGTGTTGTTTGTAGAGTTTTTGACTTATATAGTTGATCTGTTTTATGAGTTTGAGGTGGAGTTCTTGACACTTTTATATACTTATAGAGTTGATCTTTTATATTTTGTATCTTTGTTGCAATGTCTTTATACTTTTTTTCCACTTTTGGGTCGGAAGGATGTATAGTCTTGAGAAGATCTATTTCTTTTTTGTATTTTTCTAAATCTTGTTTGTATGCTAAAACAGTTGGACTATTTTTTTTCGGATCTATATTTTTTGCTAATGCATTCAGGTAGTTTTGTATAGAGTTTAACGATGTTTCTATCTGTTGGAATTGCTTTTCGATAGGGCATGTAGCATGATTTTTCATCGTAGAAGCTTCTTGTGCAGTACAAGCCATCATGGTAGTAAACCATAGTGCCCATATCATTTTTTGTTTTGTATTATACATAAATTAAGAAAAAACACTTCCGAAAAAGAGGTAAATGTAATAAAAATCTACTCAATACGTTATGGTTTTTGATTATAATAGAGAGTTACATTTCTAATGAAGCAGATATACACTATATTTTTCTTTTTATCCTCGTTTGATTAATATGGGTTGCTTGCGTGCTTTTTTATCACACATCCAATAAAGAGCTTGTGTATATGCGTGATGGATTTATGTGAACAGTGTATTGAGATGGGGGAGATTTTGTGGAATGTTAGGTGTTTTTGTAATGGGTTCATGATTGTATACAAAGGGTTTGAGATAGCTTTTTTTCTTTGATCTTTTTTCTATGTCGGGATTTGGCTATATTTGCCTCCTTACTATTATGATAATAGTTTATGATGATTAAAATTTTTGAGTAAATGGATACAAAACTTAAAAGCACTACAGTGGTTGCTATACGCAAAGATGGATTCTTCGCTATTGGTGCAGATGGACAGGCTACTTTAGGCAGTACTGTTGTAAAGGGTACTGTAAAAAAAATACGAAAGCTTGCTGGAGGGCAAATAGTTGCAGGTTTTGCGGGATCTACGGCAGATGCTTTTACGCTTTTAGAACGTTTTGAATCACAACTTAGCTCCCAATCTGGCAATATGTTTCGCTCTGCTATTAACTTGGCAAAAGAGTGGCGTACAGATCGCTATCTACGTGTTCTGGAGGCAGTAATGATTGTGGCAGACAAAGAAGAAATATTGTTGTTATCTGGGAATGGAGATGTTATGAAGCCAGACCGCGATATCATAGCCATAGGTTCAGGAGGCACTTATGCTCATGCGGCCGCACTAGCATTAAAAGATCATGCGACGCATTTGAATGCTAAAGAAATGGTAGAAGCAAGTTTAACAATAGCAGCAGATATATGCATATATACCAATCATAATTTTATGATAGAAACGATTGGAGAAGAACCAGTAAAAAAATAGAGGTATATGGAGTCGTATAGTGGTGAAGTGTGAAAACAAAAGGGGAGATTCCCGAGTGGCTAAAGGGGATGGACTGTAAATCCATTGGGTAACCTTCGCAGGTTCGAATCCTGCTCTCCCCACTTAAAAATTTTGCGGAAGTAGCTCAGTTGGTAGAGCAATAGCCTTCCAAGCTATTGGTCGCGGGTTCGAGTCCCGTCTTCCGCTCTTGGCCGATGTAGCTCAGCGGTAGAGCACTTCCTTGGTAAGGAAGAGGTCATGGGTTCAAATCCCATCATTGGCTCTTCGTTATAAAAATTACCAAATACTTTTTTTTTTTCGAAAAAAAATGTATTATTGTACGTCTTTAGACTGGTTGTTTGTGGACATTGTAAACAAAAAGTCTTTTGAAAAAATATATTTTTACGAAATAACTTTAAAGCATATGGCAAAGAAAAAATTTGAACGTACAAAAGAACACCTTAATATAGGTACTATTGGACACGTAGACCACGGAAAAACGACGTTTTGTGCTGCACTTACTGCAGTAAGTAGCAGAATGGGGCTTAGTGAGGCCGTACCTTTTGATAAAATTGACAACGCTCCAGAAGAAAAGGAACGTGGTATTACCATTAAGGCTTCTACCATTGAGTTTGATACACTCAAAAGACATATTTCTGTCACAGACTGTCCTGGTCACAAAGACTATATCAAAAACATGATCACAGGTGCTTCTCAAGCAGATGTTCTTGTATTGGTTATTGCTGCTACAGATGGTAAAATGCAACAAACTTCAGAACACGCTTTGCTTGCCAAGCAAATCAATGTCAAGCACTTGATTGTATTCATCAACAAAATAGATGCTTTAGAAGACGAAAGTCTACTTGAATTGGTAGAAGAAGAAGCAAGAGAACTTGCTGAAGCCAACGGATTTAAAGATGCTATCGTGCTTTCTGGGTCTGCGCTTGGTGCTTTGAATGGTGATGAAAAATACGAGGAAGGATTCAAAAAATTCATGGATATTCTTGATGGTCTTCCTTTACCTCCGCGTAAAATAGACAAGCCCTTCTTGATGCCTATCGAAGGAGTCTATGTGATTCAAGGGCGTGGTACTGTGGTAACTGGTAAAGTTGAGCAAGGTATTGTTAAAGTCAGCGACCAAATGGATCTTATTAGTCAAAAAAAAGATCCATCTAAAGTAACAGTTACAGGTGTAGAAACCTTCAAGAAAGAAGTAGAGCAAGGGCAAGCAGGAGATAATTTAGGTATATTGCTACGTGGTATAAGCAAAAAAGACGTTAGCCGTGGCGATCTTCTTGTAGCACCTGGTAGTATTACTCCACATCATAAATTTAAAGCAGAAGTCTATATATTGACACCAGAAGAAGGTGGTAGGAAAAAAGGTTTTGCGCAAAATTATCGTCCTCAATACTTCTTCCGTACATCTGATGTAACAGGTAACGTAATAAATATCTTTGCCAAAGAAGGAGATAAGATAGAAAAGAGAGAAATGGCACTGCCTGGTGACAACGTTATTTTGGAAGTAGAGCTCATTCATAAGGTTGGTATTGATAAAGGGTTAAACTTCGCCATCCGAGAAGGTGGGCGTACGATTGGAGCAGGTGTTGTTATTGAAATTATTGAATAGTTTATCATGAGCAGAACATTACATAGTATCTTTGCTCGTTGGTAAAATAAGCTAAGCAAAGCTAGGTTATTTTGTCTACGGGTGTAGCTCAGTTGGTAGAGCTTTGGTCTCCAAAACCAAAGGTCGGGAGTTCGAGTCTCTCCACCCGTGCTACGATGGATTATGTTATGCAAATATATAACTGCATATAGCAAGGAATGATGTTGTTAAGACAACAAGAAACTAATAGCTGTTACGTTAAAAAAATGAAAATTATAAGTTTTATAAAAAATTCTTTTACAGAAGTAAGATATAAAATTACTTGGCCTTTCTATAAAAAGCTAAAAAATCTTTTGTTGTGTGTTTTTATAGGTACAGCCTTGATATCCTGTTATTTATTCTTTGCTGATGAAATAAATAAAAAAATACAAGAAGGTATATATGGATGGCTTAATCAGAAATCTTAACCTTTAGAAAACAATGGCAGAATATTTTTGGTATGGACTACGTGTGAGAGGAGGAAAAGAAGAAAAAATAAAAGAGGCAATCGAAGATGGATTTGCGGATAAGCCGTTTAAATCTGCTTTAAAGTCTGTGTATATTCCTTTTCAAAGGAAGTATGATGTACGCAAAGGCAAAAGAGAAATCAAAAAAAGCTATGTGGCATATATTTTTGTAGAAATAGATTTAGCACAAGAAGGTGTACGAGAATATCTCATGGAAATGGAAGGTATTTTTGGATTTATAACCCCAGAAGGCTATAGCAAATATGTAATCCCAATGCCTTTGAATCAAGTAGAAATAGACAATATGTTAGGGACACTAGATAGTGCAGAAAAAGCACATAATGATTTAGATGATGCACTAAAAGAAGGAGATCAAATAGAGATAATAGATGGACCTTTCCAAGGTAATAAGGCCATTGTACAAAAAGCCGATAAACACAGTAAAAAAATTGAAGTTCTGGTACGTATTTTCCAAAAGGAAACAAAATTAGAACTAAATGCTAATCAAGTTAAAAAAAGTAATCTATGGCAACAACCGTAAACCTCGTAGTGCCAGGGGCAAATGCAACGCCAGGACCACCAGTTGGTACAGCACTAGGTAGCAAAGGAATCAATACAAGAGACTTTTGTCTACAATTCAATGCAATGACGCAAAATCAAAAAGGAAAATTATTGCGTACCCTTGTTATTGTACATCCCGATAAAAGATTTGATATCATTATCAAAGGAGAGCCTACCACAAAACTTATCAAAGAGCAACTCAATATAGAAAAAGGATCTGCTGAGCCAAACCGAAATAAAGTAGGAAAACTAACCCAAACCTCTATAGATAAAATCATCCAAGCAATGGGAGATAATCTGCAAGGATTTACTAAAGAAGCAAAAAAACGCATTATTCAAGGGACAGCATCCAGTATGGGAGTGGAAATTGAAAAATAATTATTATGGCAAAACTTACAAAAAATAAACGCCTACAAAAAGAAAAGTGTGATGTTACAAAACCATATGCACTTGCAGAAGGCATAGAAATACTAAAAGAAACACATACTGCCAAATTTGACAGTTCTGTGGATATTGCAATTAACTTAGGTATAGATACAAACAACCCTTTACAAATGATACGTAGCACAGTTGTGTTACCACATGGTACAGGAAAAGTGCCACGCGTACTCGTTATATGTACACCAGAAAAAGAACAAGAAGCAAAAGAAGCAGGAGCAGACCATGTAGGTCTAGATGAGTACATCAAAAAGATAGAACAGGGATGGACAGACGTTGACGTCATAGTTGCCATGCCTAGCTTAATGGTAAAATTGGGGCAATTAGGGCGTATTTTAGGACCAACTGGACTCATGCCAAACGTCAAAACAGGAACAGTTACCCAAGAGGTAGGCAATGCAGTCCGAGAAATCAAAGCAGGTAAAATAAACCTAAGAGCAGATAAAACAGGAGGTATTATACATGCAAGCATAGGGCGTATATCCTTTTCTAGCGAACAAATTCAAGAAAATGCCAAAGAAGTAGTCAATGCAGTTTTAGTAGCTAGACATAGCACTGTAAAAGGAAACTACCTGCAAAAAGTAAGCCTTACCACAACCATGGGCTGTGGTGTAGAAATCATGTTAAACACCATAACTTCATAACTATGATTAAAAAAGAGAAACAAATCCTTTTGGAAACATTAAAGCCTCTTTTTGATGGGTGCAATCTCTATATTGTTGATTGTGAAGGATTGCAAGCAAATCAAATATACATACTAAGATACCACCTGTATCAGGCAAATATAAAATGCAAGCACGTTTCCAACGCCATTTTGCAAATACTATTTCAAAACAGTATCTATACCCCATTAAAAGATGTTTTACAAAAAAGTTCACTGCTACTTTTTGCCAAGGAAGACCCAAAAAAACCAGCACAGGTAATCAGAGACTTTAGAAAAAAACACAAAACAGACAAGCCGATTTTCAAAGGTGCTTTAGCTTATGAAGACTTATATGTAGGTGAAAAAAGCTTTGAGGAACTCATGCATATCAAGTCTCGTGAAGAGCTTATTGGAGACATTATTAGATTGTTGCAATCACCTGCCCAGCAGCTTGTCAATGTTTTGGAAAGTACACAAAACAACATTTGTGGTGTGATAAAAACCATAGAAGAAAAATAAATTTTTAACCCTTATAACCATAATATAATGAGTGACGCAAACGTAAATAAAATAAAAAAACAAGCCGAAGAACTTGTGAATCTTACCATAAAAGAAGCCAAACAGCTTATTGACATTCTTAAGAATGACTATGGTATAGAAGCTGCTACTCCTGTTGCAGTTGCAACAGCTGGTATGCCAACTGTGGCTGCAGAAGATAAACCAGAAGAAAAAACCATTTTTGATATAGTATTAAAATCTGGAGGAGCATCCAAGCTTGGTGTTATCAAAATTGTTAAAAACCTCTTGGAGCTAGGGCTTAAAGAAGCTAAAGAAACCGTTGATAATGCCCCAGCAACACTTAAAGAAGGAGTTCCTAAAGAACAGGCTGAAAAAATCAAAAAAGAGCTTACCGATGCTGGTGCAGAAGTAGAGCTTAAATAAACTTCATTTTTTTGCTTTTTGCCACTATGTATAATGATGTAGTGGCAAAAAAACAAAAAGCTTTATCCGTATATTATTACAATAAGCAATGGACATAACCAATAACAACAACAGAGATTCTTTGATTATAGATCCTCTAAAAAAAAACAGTGCTAAAAAAGATTTGAAAGAAAAAGAGATTAAAAACTCCAAAGAAAAACAAATCCAAAAAGTTAGTACCCAAAAAATAGAAAAGCAAAAAAAACAGGATAGTGCAATAGAAAGAAAAAAAGAAAGAATAAGCTTTTCAAAGTTACCCTTTGAAAGTGAATATCCAGATTTACTAGCTTTACAAGTAGAGTCTTTCAAAAAATTATTTGAGATAGGAGACACACGTTTGCAAAAAGAACCCAAGAGACTTTTTAAAATCTTTGAAGAACTCTTCCCTATTTCCGATACAAGAGGAGATCTCAATTTAACCTTTTTAGGATACACCATTTTACCCCCTTGCTACACACCCAATGAATGTCTTGAATTAGGCACAACATATGATGTTCCCCTTAAAGCTCATTTTAGGTTAACATGCAAAGATGGAGGGACTACACGCGTAGTAGAAGAAGAAGTATACCTATTAAATATCCCATACATGACCCCTAAGGGATCCTTTATTTTCAGAGGTACAGAAATTACCGTTGTATCACAACTAGAACGATCCCCAGGTGTTTTCTTTTCACAAACAAAACACACAACAGGCGTAAATCTATACACTGCCAAAATCATCCCCGCAATAGGTACATGGAATGAATTCTTCGTTGACATGTACAATGTAATGCATGCCTATTTAGACCGAAGGAAAAAAATACCCGTAACACTTTTACTACGTGCCATAGGATATAGTAGCGACAAAGAAATATTACAACTTTTTGACCTAGCAGAAGAAGTCAATGTCAATAAAGTCACATTACAAAAATACAAAGGACGCACACTAGCAGGAAAAGTACTCAGAACTTGGAATGAAGAATACATCGATGTCGAAACAGATGAAGTAGTAACCATGCCACGTCACGAAGTAGTTTTAGACCGCAATACCATCCTAAACGATGAAGCTATAGAAAAAATTCTAGCATCAGGACAAAGAAAAATCATGTTATTAAAAGCAGACATAACTGAACATGACTTTTTCTTCATCTACACCACATTACAAGAAGATCCCACCAATTCAGAAAAAGAAGCTATTGAGTACATATACTGTCAATTCCGCAATTCTACACCAGGTGATGAAATAGTTACAAGAGAATTCGTAAAACAAATTCTCTTTAGTCCAAAGCGTTCTTTCCTAGGCCACATAGGTCGGCACTCACTCAACAAAAAACTAGGATATGAAACACCTAGAGAAGACTTTTTGCTCACAGAAGAAGACATTGTAGCCACCATTAAAGTCTTTCCAGACCTCATGAAAGGCAAACGAGCAACAGAAGATCTAGACAGCTTAGTAAACCGAATCGTACTTTTATCTGGAGATCTTATATACCTAGCATTAGAACGAGGCGTAAAAGCCGCTGTACACTATGCACGAGAAACAATCAACAACCTTAGCGACGATCTTCCCACACCCTTTGATATCATTAGTGGAAGCTATATAACATCAGTACTATCCACCTTCTTCAATATTGAGCCAAATGCACAGTATAAAGATCAAACCAATGCCCTTAGTGAGCTAGAACATAGCAGACGTATTACAAAAATAGGAAAAAACCTCACACAAGAAAGAGCTGGTATTGACGTGCGAGACGTACATCCTACACATTACGGTCGCCTATGTCCCATATCAACACCAGAAGGTGCCAACATTGGTCTTATCAGTCACTTTGCTCTCAATACACGCGTCAACGAACTAGGCTTTTTAGAAGCCCCATACAAAAAAGTAGACAACAAAAAAATCAAAATAGACCAAACAGTATACTTAACAGCAGAAGAAGAAGAAAAAAAATTAATTGCACAATATACATTAGCTGTTAACAAAGAAGGATTAATAACAGAAAATAGCATCATTGCCAGAGATTCAAAAGGAGAATTCCACCGAACATCACCTGAAAAAGTAGATTATATAGACGTTCGTAGCGACATGGCATTTTCAGCAGCAGCCTCCTTAATACCTTTTATTTCCAATACAGAACCAGGACGTGCAACAGGAGGAGTAAACATGCAACGCCAAGCAGTTCCTCTATTGACACAACAAGCACCCATTGTAGGTACTGGGCAAGAAAAACGCATTGCAAAAGACTCCTGTGTCCTCATTGTAGCAGAAGAAGATGGGATAGTACACTATGTAGATGCCAATAAAATCATCATCAAAGAACATGTCCCCAAAGAATTTGAAGAATTATTATATGAGCCACCCTTCAAAACCTATCATTTAACACGTTTACAACCCACAAACCAAGGCATTGCCATTATACATAAACCCATTGTCTCCAAGGGACAAAAAATCAACAAAGGAGATTTTCTGTGCGAAGGCTACACCATTAAAGACGGAGAGCTAGCACTCGGGCAAAATTTACGTGTTGCCATCGCTGCTTGGGGAGGCTTTAACTTCGAAGATAGTATTGTAGTATCAGAAAGAGTAGTAAAAGAAGACCTGCTAACATCCATACACATCGAAGAATTCAGCGTAGACCTATTCAATACAAAATTAGGATCTGAAGAATTCACATCAGACATTCCAGGCGTTAGTGAACAAGCACTAAAAATATTAGATGAAAACGGTATTGTAAAACTTGGTACAGAAATAAAAGAAGGAGATATCCTCGTTGGAAAAATCACCCCACAAAGCAATGAAACACCATCTCCAGAAGCAAAGTTAATAGCGGCTATCTTCGGAGAAACCGCTAGCAATGTAAGAGACACCTCTTTCCGAGCACCCTTTGCTTGTAAAGGAACCGTTATTGGTACCAAAATACTTTATGGACAACAAGTACGCCAACAAAAATCAAAAGATATAGAAAAACAAATCACCCAGTTAAACAAAACTTTCTTGCAGAAGCTATCACACCTTTGGGATATAACCATGAAGAAACTTTTTACCATCTTGCGAATAGAAGAACGAAAAGCCCCTAAGCATTCAGATGAAGCTGTAAAAAGACTCTTCAACTTACTCCAAAGGCAAAAACTTCACAATATCACAGAGAAAGACGACAAGAAAAACATGGATCATAGCAGTGAAATAACACCAGAGTTCTTAGAAGAGTATTTCTTTTCAGTTTTTGCAAAAAAGAAAGAAACAGGCAAGAAAAATTTAGCACAAGAACCAGCTACCAACGGCTCCTACAAATTTGTAGAAGAAAAAAACGTCAATGCAAAAATCCAGTTCTTGTATGAAAAATTTAAAAAGGAATATACACAAATCAACATACAATACAGAAGAGAAAAGAAAAAAATACAGACAGGACATGAACTTCCTCCAGGAGTACTCAAACGTGCCAAAATTTACATTGCACAAAAATGCAAAATAGAAGTAGGAGACAAACTTTCAGGTAGACACGGAAACAAAGGCGTTATCTCCAGAATAGTTCCTGAAGAAGATATGCCCTACCTCGAAGATGGCACACGCATGGACATTATATTAAATCCCCTATCCTCTGTATCCCGTATGAATCTAGGACAACTCTTCGAACTCCTCCTAGGTTGGGCAGGCGATAAACTAGGACATAACTATGCTGTCCCCATATTTGAAAAACCAACTATAGAACAAATAAACAAAGAGCTAGCAAAAGCAGGATTACCTGCATTTGGACTCACTAAACTTTATGATGGATTAACAGGAGAACCTTTTGAGCAACTTGTGACCTGTGGTGTAATCTATATCCTAAAATTGGTACACATGGTCAACAAAAAAATCCATGCTCGCTCCACAGGACCCCATGCCCTCATTACACAACAACCATTAGGAGGACGTTCACGAGACGGAGGACAAAAGTTTGGAGAAATGGATTGGTGGGCATGTTCTGCACACGGCGTAGCCTATACTACCCTAGAAATGTACACAACAAAATCAGATGATGTCCGTGGTAGAAGAGAAGCGCTAGAAGCTATTTACGAAGGTAAAAACCTACCTACACCATCCGTTCCTGAATCATTAAAATTCCTAGAACAAATACTTTATGCTTTAAGCATTAACCTTACATTCATATCCTAAAAACATTGATATGTCCCAAAGAAAACATCCAATAAACGCCAATTTCAAACAAATTGCCATTAGCCTAGCTTCACCAAAAAGCATATTAGAAAGATCTTTTGGTGAAGTTATCGAACCAACCACCAAAAATTATCGTACCTACAAATCCGAAGAAGGAGGACTTTTTTGCCCCCGTTTATTTGGTCCAGAAGAAAGTTGGGAATGTGCTTGCAAAAAACTCAAAGGCATCAAATATAGAGAAAATACATGTGATCGTTGTGGCGTAGAAGTAAATGACAGAAACGTTCGTCGTGATCGAACAGCACACGTAAAAGTAGCTGTTCCTGTTGTACATCCATTCTTTTATCGTTATCAACCCAACGTCATCAGCTTATTACTCGATATTCCAGCCAAAAAACTAGAAAGTCTCATATACTATGCCTCCTACATAGTCATACAACCAGGAGTCAAAAATAAAGAAGAAATTCAAGCAATGGATTTCCTTACCATTAAAGATTATTATAAACATTTGGCTACTTTGCCCAAAAACCAAAATCTATCCGATAATAACCCCGATAAATTCATTGCCCAAATAGGAGCAGAAGCCATTAAAACCCTATTATCCAAAATTGATTTAACAAGTCTCTCCAAAGAGCTACGTATAAAAATAGATGAAGAAACATCACGACAACGACGAACACAAGCCATTAAAAGATTAGAAATTGTCGAATCTTTCTTAACGTCAGAACGCAATGGGCATCCCAATCAACCCGAATGGATGATATTAGAATACATTCCCGTCATATCCCCAGAATACCGCCCTGTAGTAGCACTCAACAATGGTAGATTTGCCACCTCAGACATCACAGAGCTTCTCAAGCGTCTGATCATGCGAAACAACCGCCTTAAAAAAATTAAAAGCATGCAAGTGCCAGGGTTGATTGAATTGCATGAAAAACGTATGATCCAAGAAATAGTAGATGCACTTTTCGACAATTCTACCAGAGGTGATAAAAGCATGATGGAAAGCGGTCGTCCCCTCAAATCCTATGCAGCAATGCTCACAGGAAAAACAGGACTTTTGCGAGGGAATCTTCTCGGTAAGCGCGTAGATTACTCAGGTCGTTCCGTCATTACAGTAAACCCCAACTTAAAACTTTACGAATGCGGTCTTCCCAAAGAAATGGCCCTTATTCTTTTCCGACCTTTTGTCATTCAAAAACTCAGAAAACGAGGACTTATCAAAACTTTTAGAGAAGGAAACAAATTCATTGAAAAAAAACCCAAAGTAGTTTGGGAAATTCTTGATAAGCTAACACAAAAGCACCCTGTTATACTCAACCGTGCTCCAACTTTGCACCGTTTAAGTATTTTAGGATTCTATCCAAGACTTACAGAAGGCAAGTCTATACAAATACATCCACTTGTTTG
Source organism: uncultured Bacteroidota bacterium (assembly GCA_942492555.1). Taxonomy (GTDB): domain Bacteria; phylum Bacteroidota; class Bacteroidia; order Cytophagales; family Amoebophilaceae; genus JBCCVH01. The sequence continues at coordinate 55,968 of CALOEX010000004.1, forward strand.
TACACCTTTTAACGCAGACTTCGATGGTGACCAAATGGCTGTACACGTACCTTTAAGCCAAGAAGCTATAGCCGAATGCGCCATGGTTTTACTTGCTCCCCATAACTTACTCAACCCCTCCAACGGGCAACCTATCATGTTGCCAACAAGAGAAATAGTATTGGGTATATACTATCTAACCAAAGGATGCGAAAGTTTAAATGGAAAACCACTGCAAGGTACAGGAATGATATTTGCAGACACAGAAGAAGTCATCAGTGCTTACAACAGTAAAAAAATCCATAAAAACGCCTACATCAAAGTAAGGATTACAAACAGCAAAAACAAGAACGAAATCATTGACACCACTGTAGGACGCGTTATTTTCAACACGTACCTCCCCGATAAAATTGATTTTGTCAACGAAACCATCAACAGTAAAAAACTAAGAAATATTGTAATCGAAGTTTATAATAAAACAGGTATTGAGCGTACAACCATCCTTTTGGATGAACTAAAACAACTTGGTTTTCAACAAATGCACGAAGGAGGTCTCACCTTTGGCATCGAAGACATGAAAACACCCAAATTGAAAGAAAAAATTATCCAAAAAGGATACGAAGACGTACAACAAATTAAAGATAACTTCGCTTTAGGTCTTATTACACGAAATGAAAGATACAACCAGATTCTCGATACTTGGACAAAAGTAAACAACAAACTCACACGAGATTTACGAGAAGAACTCAAGGAAGACAAAGGAGGCTTTAACACCGTTTTCATGATGATGGATTCAGGTGCCAGAGGATCCATCGACCAAGTCAAACAAATTTGCGGTTGGCGCGGACTCATGTCCAAACCACAAAAATCATCCGATGGTAAAGAAGGTATCATCGAACAACCCATCATCGCTAGCTTTAGAGACGGTCTTTCTCCTGCTGAGTACTTTATTTCCAACCACGGTAGCCGTAAAGCTCTTTCAGACACTACACTTAAAACAGCCGATGCCGGTTACTTTAACAGAAAACTCATAGATCTTGCCCAAAATGTCATTATATCCGAAGTTGATTGTCAAACACTCCGAGGACGTACCATTACACCTATATACAGCAGTGGACAGCTACAAATCTCCATTGGTGACCAAGTTCTAGGACGAGAACTCGTACAAGATCTGATTGATATTAAAAACGATAGTGTATTCTTAAAGCGAGGTACACATATTACCAAAGAACTAAGCAAAAAAATCGATGATATTGGCTTAACTTCCGTGGTTGTTAGATCCCCCATCTTCTGCGAATCCCCATTCGGCATATGCTCCCATTGCTACGGAATCAACTTAGGAACACAAAAAATAGCATCTATAGGAGACGCAGTAGGAAACATCGCTGCCCAATCCATATCAGAACCAAGCACACAGTTTACATTACGTATGTTCCACTCAGGAGGTGCCGTTTCCAGTAGCAGTGTCGAAGAACTCGTTACTTCTGTAGAAGATGCCCATGTACAGCTAACCAACTTGAAACTATTAAAATCCAAAAATAAAAACATAGTGATCAACCGTGGTTCTGAGCTCAAAATCATTAGCGATAAATCACATCAAGAAATACAAAGCACCATTTTACCCTACGGTACCATCTTGCATGTAAAAGATAACCAACATGTCAAAAAAGGAGCTTTACTCTTTGAATGGGATCCTTATAAAATACCCATCTTAACAACAGTTGCAGGTAAAGTTATCTTTGATGCCATTGAAGAAGGCATTACCTATAGAGAAGAATACAATGAGCAAACAGGATATCGTGAAAAAATCATCATTGAATCACAAGATAAATACAAAGTACCAACCATCATCATTGAAGATCAAAAAGGACAGCGCACACATTATATGATTCCAGAAAAAGCACATATTTCCGTAGATGCAGGACAACAAGTAGAAGCAGGCGAAATCCTCGCTAAAATTGCACGTCCCAAAAGCACACCTGAAAACATCGTTGGTGGTCTACAGCGTATCACCAAACTATTTGAAGTACAAGGAACCATGAACCAAGCCGTCATATCACATATTGATGGACAAGTGAGCCTAGGAGAGAAAAAACGTGCTAAAATAGAAGTAAGTGTCACTGGAAAAGACGGTAGACAAAAAAGCTATAAAATTCCCATGTCCAAACAACTCCTAGTACAGGATGGAGATTTTGTAAAAGCTACTAATATGCTTTGTGATGGACTTGTTTCTGTCAAAGATATCTTAGAAGTAAAAGGAGTGGATGGATTTTGTAACTACATGATACAACAAGTGCAAGAAGTTTATAGGTTACAAGGCATTACCATTGCAGACAAACACTTAGAAATCATTTTGCGCCAAATGTTGCAAAAAATTAAAGTAATATCAGCAGGAGATACACACCTTATACCAGATCAAACAGTTAGCAAATATGCCTTTAGAAAAGCAAACCAACTCATTCGCAACAAACGTATCATTACAAATCCAGGTGATACACAGTTCAAAAAAAATGAAGTGGTACTACCCTTTCAACTAGAAGCAGAAAACAAAGCCATTAAAGACAGTGGTTTCAAACCAGCAGAATCTAGACCCGTGAAACCAGCTATTGGAAAATTCAAAGTACAAGGTATCACCTCTTCAGCCGTAAGTGGTGACAGCTTCTTAGCAGCCATGTCATTTCAAGAAACCATCAAAGTCATCGTTCGCTCCTCCATTGCAGGAAAAATCGACAAACTACGTGGTATCAAAGAAAATATCATTGCTTGTAAACCATTCCCCGCAGGTACAGGTATGAAGCAATACAACAACTTACGTGTTACTGCCAAAGAAGTAGAAAAAGCCTTGGTTGAACAAAACGATAAGAGTTAGTAACCTTGTATACATTGTTTAGTCCATCATGCGTCAATAAACCTATTTATACAATAAATTAGTTTTTCAAAAAAATGGCACATGCTAATATCCCACAGACAAAACCCTACAAATTAGCCCTACATATTTTTCGTAGAGACTTTCGTTTAAAAGATAACACAGGTTTAATACATGCTCTACAACAAGCAGAAAAAGTGATTCCCTGCTTTATTTTTGATCCGCGTCAAATCGAAGAAAACCCCTATAAATCCAACCATGCCATTACTTTCATGATACATTCATTATGTGACCTTATCGATCAACTTATAGCCAAAGGAGGTAAATTATATCTTTTTTACGGCATTGCACACGAAGTTGTTACCAACATCATACAAAAAATACCTATAGACCTAGTAACCTACAACAAAGATTACACTCCTTTCTCCCAGCTACGAGATCAATACATTCAAAACACCTGTCAAACATACAACATAGATTGCCATGCATCCTCAGACATCCTCTTAAATGAACCAGAAACCATCCATAAAAAAGATGGTTCCCCCTATACAGTTTTCACTCCCTTTTTTAACCATGCCAGCATGTTTCACATTGCAACACCACACATCAACCAATCAACAAATTACTATAATGAACCACTAGAAAACGATAAAGGCAAAACATTATTACATGAAATGCTACCACCTCCCAACAAACACATAGCACTACAAGGAGGAAGAAAAGAAGCTAAAAAACTCCTACACCAAATCATTTCCAATCATACAACATGCTGTGACATACCCAGACTTCATGGAACATCACACCTCTCTGCACATCATAAATTTGGCACAATTTCCATCCGAGAGACCTACCACGCACTTAAAAACATAGATCATACCCACTATGCACCCGTGCGACAGTTGTATTGGCGTGATTTTTTTGTCCACATCGCTTATCATTTTCCCCATATATGGCATGGTCCTTTTCATAAAAAATACATCCAGATTCCTTGGAGCAATCATGTAGATCTATTTGAAAAATGGTGTCATGGAGAAACAGGATTTCCAATTATAGATGCAGGCATGAAAGAATTAAATACAACAGGGTACATCCACAATCGCATACGCATGATTACCGCTTCCTTTTTAGTAAAACATCTTCATATAAATTGGCAGTGGGGAGAACATTATTTTGCACAACAATTAATCGATTACGATCCTGCTGTCAATAATGGAAACTGGCAGTGGGTAGCTTCCACAGGATGTGATGCACAACCTTATTTTCGCATTTTTAACCCTTGGTTACAACAGGCTAAATTTGACCCCCAATGCACTTATATAAAAAAATGGCTTCCTCAACTATACAGTTTTTCACCTAAGCAACTACATAATCTATACAAAGTACCTCTGTTGACAAAAACGTACCCAAAACCCATTGTAGACCATGCAACAGCCGTGAACCATACAAAAAAAATATATCAAATTATCCGAAATATCCAAGACTAGGAAAATAAAGAACACCCTAATTTTCAAAAAATTACCATAGTTCAAACATGTTATGTACATTTGTGTCAGCATATCATATAGATACAATCATCTATTGTATACTCTTGAGTTTTTGTAAAATTTTTGTTTTAAAAAGATACATATGTTTAAATATTGCAATAAAAAAAGTTTTAAAAACTTTGCATTCCTACTTTCGCTTATTCTTTTTATTACTTTCAATAACATGGCTATTATTGAAGCAAAAGATAGTAACCAAAACGAAATCACAGAACTAAAGATCTTAAAGGAAAGAGCTAAAAAGATAGTAGACGACATAAAACACTTCTTAATCAAGTCACAAAATAGTATAGAAGAAGAAACAAAAAACAACCTTGAAGCAATTCAAAAAGCACTTGAAGTCGCAATAAAGGACCAGAACATAACACCGAAAAAACTCAAAGCGATACTGCAAAGAGCTTCGGATGTAAGAATCCAAGCTATCGCAGACTACGTAAAAATATACACTTTACTCCCTTATATGAGTGAAGAGACATATCAAGATCAAAATAATAAAACAAAGTTGCAAGAAATACTGCAAGAACTAGCCGTTGCTATTGGTACAGGCGATGAAGCATTGTTGAGCGCAGTAAAAAAAGATATTTCCAAAATTTATCAAGAAAATTTAGAAGCTCGAAAAAAAAGCATTTTAATAGAAACAGTACATGATTATATAAACACAATAGACCGGTTCTTAAGCCAAGAAGGGATAGATGAGGCTCAAAAAACAACATTGCAAGAAGCAAAAAAAGCATTACAAAATAGCAAAGAAGCTACACAAAGTGTACAAGAAGAAGAGGTAGAAGAGGCCTTCTTAGTTATGCAAAAAGGATTCGCAAATGAGTTATTAAAAGAAATGGATAAAATCATTTTATCTGAATCTGATCAAGTAATACTCAAAGAAATAAAAGAATCCTTAACAGCAGCAATAAAAATACAAAAACCCTCTTGGTTTTATTCTACCCCCCTCCCGGTATCCCCATCAGGTTTAGCAAATCTAAACAAAAAAGCTATTGCAGCATGTTCTGACTTTTACAATAATCAAACAACACAAGAAAAAAATCCAAAACGTGCAATAATGGAAAAAATATTTCCGAGGGACTCCAATAAAATGCCTTCTGAATTAGCAAAATTAGAACGTTGTTATAAAAAGATCGATCATATCAAAGAACTTACATTGCTAGCTGTAGAAAATAGCGTTGATGATGCTTTAGAGTCTATACATAATATTGAATACTATAGCTATATTTCTGATACAATACAAAAAAAGATAGAAAGTACCAAGCAAGGAATCTTAAATTCTTGGTATATCTTTGAATCAAACCAGACTTTAAAAAAATCAAGAAACAATCTAGAAAAAAAAGTAAAAGAAACGAATGAAGCATATGTAGCAATCGTCCTGATGATAGCTGACGAGGTAGCAAACCAAGCACAAACTGATTCAAAAAATAATACAAAACTACAAATAGCAGGGGAAAAAATAACATCTATTTTAAACCAACTTGAAAAACTAACTGATAAGAAACTCTTAAATCAGCTCTTAAATAGAATAGATGAGGCTTATGTACGTATTTTATCTTGCCATATTGCAAAAGAAGAAACAACTTCAGCAGACCTAGAACTTTTCCAAACAGAATTGTGTACCGTGAAAAAAAGGATAGAAGCAAAAAAACAAAACATGTCTTACACAGATGAATCATACCGTGATCAATTGCCATATATTGAAGATGTAAAGGCACAAAGAGAGATTACGGAGGCAGATGAAATAATTCTAAACATGAAGGAAATAAATAGTAGGAAATATAGCAAAGAAACAACGTACGAAAAATTGTACTTAAAACAGCTAATAAGAGCTATCAATAAATGCTTTTCTGAACAAACAGCACATAATCTCTCAAACCTTAGCAAGGTAAAGGCAAAAATGCTAGTAGTCCTTAATAAAAAACGCTTAGAAGAAGCTAAGAGTATCATTGAAACACTAAAAAAACATCCACAAAAAAAATATAAACTTTCGATGACACTATCTCTCCTAGAATCTAAAACAGAAGAGTATAAAGAATCCGTACAACAAAAACAATCTCAAGAGGTATCCTCCTCAAAAATATTTGACATAAAGAAGACATGGAAAAATAGGGCGATTACTTATTCTTCTCCAGAATCAGAAGAATCACAGCTCTTAAAAGAGATCAATGAACTAGTAAAAGATCTATATCGCTCGTTGCATAAAAATGACTTTGAGATCACCATACTAGAAAAAGCAATCAAGAAGATGCAAAAAAATAGTGCTGAGAAACTCATAATCCGTAAGATTGAATTTTTGATCGAAACTATAAAATATATGCCAAACACTGCTAACTTTAAAACTGTGCAAAATCAACTTAAAGAAGAACTAGCTAGCTACAAAAAAGATAAAACTCCCCAAGCATACCAATCCATGGTTAAGCAATTGCAAAATACAGAAAAAACATTGTTTAAGTTCCAACAACCACAAAAAAAATTCGTAAATCCAGCAAATTTGTCCCCATTACAGAAGGAATGGGGTACATTGGAAGGCTCTTATCTAAAAAATCCCACGTCAGAAAACCAAACTAAATTACAACAAACATTAGACGAAATAAATAAAATCAAGCTCGAATCATACAAATTAAAGTGGATAATGAATCAGCCTTTTAATTCTGGGTCCCAAAGTGCTTCTATGTTAGAACAAAATCCCCAAGCAGAAAAAAACAAAAAACCAGCAAAACCCACAATCCAAAAATTCCTCAAAATAGTAGAGCCAAGTCCTATGCATAAACAACATCCCATGTCAGAAAAAAACATAGAAATAGCAGAACCCACAACCCAAAAATTCCCCAAAATAGTAGAACCAAGTTCTGTGCATAAACAACATCCCATGTCAGAAAAAGATATAGTAACAGTAGAACCCACAACTCAGCTAGAAAAAGACACAGTACAAAAAACAAATAATGCTATTTTTGATATGGATAACCCAATGTGGATTCTTATGTTGCTATTAGGTTTCCTAAACTTGATAGTTTGGAGTCTTTACCTTTTCCGTAGGAGAAAATAAAGCAAAAACATCCCAAAAGGCAAATGCTACATTGGTGTCACAAAAAAATTTCCATTGGTTTATACATCTCTCTTGATCTGTGAGACTAGAAACTTAATATGCAAGCACAAAAGTGATTATAAAAAACACCTACATGAACCCATGAGAGGAGTTACAAACGTAAAAAATTATAATTAAAAACACTCCCAAACCTTACTATGCCCATTCCAATAAAAAAAGCAATAAAATAGCATGACTTATCTTTTGAAAATATAGGAATACTTGGTATATTTGTGCCATGGCCTGTTCGTCTAGGGGTTAGGATATCAGGTTTTCATCCTGAAGACAGGGGTTCGATTCCCCTACGGGCTACTTTAAAAAATTTTCGGGATGTGGCGCAGTCCGGTAGCGCACTCGTCTGGGGGGCGAGAGGTCGTAGGTTCAAGTCCTGCCATCCCGACGACTAATGTAGCGCGTGAACAGCGTATAGAAGTTACGTTTTATAGCATGTATTTGCATTGGTATAGTGTCGTTTTTTCATATCATATCATATCATTTTTTTTGTGGGACATTTTACTTTTTACAAACAGCTCGATCTTAGTGCTATTGCCGAAGATATATTAGCCTTATGGAAAAAAGAGAATACTTTTGCAAAATCATTGGCACAAAGACAAAATGATCCTAAAGCTCATTTTTATGAAGGACCTCCAGGGGCAAATGGATTGCCAGGTATTCACCATGTTTTTTGTCGGACACTCAAAGATATTTTTTGTCGTTATAAAACAATGCGTGGGTATTTTGTAGAGCGTAAAAGTGGATGGGACACACATGGATTACCCGTTGAAATGACAGTAGAAAATGAGCTAGGTATAACAAAAAAAGATATTGGGCATACCATTAGTATTGCCAAGTATAACCAAGAGTGCAAAAAAACAGTACTACGCTACCAAAAAGAATGGGAAAGCATCACAGAGCGCATTGGCTACTGGTTAGATTTACAAAATCCCTATGTAACCTGTGACAACCACTACATCAGTGCCGTTTGGGGAATTATCAAAGCTTTATACCAAAAAGGATATATTTATAAAGGACATAGCATTCAGCCCTTTTCACCCGTTGCAGGCACTGGTTTAAGCAATCATGAACTTAATCAACCAGGTTGTTACAAAGAAGTAAAAGACGTGAGTTTAACAGCACAGTTCGCCATTATAGATATGCCTAATACATATTTTTTAGCATGGACAACAACACCTTGGACACTGCCTGCCAATAGTGCCTTAGCAGTAAATCCCCACTTATCCTATGTAAAAGTCAATACCTATAACCGCTACACTTTACAGCCCATTACCGTGATTTTAGCAACATCAACCCTAGAGAGATTCTTTCAAAAAGAAAAACAGCAATTCGGCATCATGATGCCTCCCAAAGACAAAAAAGAAAAAATGCCTTGGCAAATTGTAGCAAACCATACTGGTAAAGATTTTATTGGTTGTTATTACAAGCAACTCCTTCCCTATATTAAAGTGTCAGGAGACGCTTTTCGTGTTATTCCAGGAGATTTTGTAAATGCGGATGAAGGTACAGGCATTGTACACATAGCCCCAACTTTTGGTGCAGATGATGCCCATGTGGCTAAACTGCACCGTATTCCTGCTGTAACCATTCTTGATGATATAGGACAAGAAGTACCCATCGTAGATCGGCAAGGACGTTTTGTACAAGAAATTACCGATTTTGCAGGAAGATATGTCAAAAGTGCCTATGAGCCAGATAATACTACTCATACACTATCCGTAGACACAGAAATCGCCATCCATCTCAAAAAAAGCAACCGCGCTTTTTGCGTAGAAACCTATCAGCACAGCTATCCACACTGTTGGCGTACAGACAAACCCATTCTCTACTATCCTTTAGATGCTTGGTTTATTAAAACCACTGCATGCAAAGAAAAACTCATTGCACGAAACCATGACATCCGTTGGCAACCCACCAGCACAGGGCAAGGACGCTTCGGTGATTGGCTAAAAAATTTAGTAGACTGGAACATAACACGAGATCGCTTTTGGGGAACCCCACTCCCCATTTGGTCCACAAAAGACCAGCAAGAAACCATTTGCATTGGCAGTATAGAACAACTTCGTCAAGAAGTAAAAAAATCAGTAGCAACCGGATACATGGAAACACCCCTACCTCAAGATTTCGACCTACACCGACCCTATGTAGACAATATCATCCTAGTCAGCTCAAAAAAAGAAAAAATGTTTCGTGAACCAGGCGTATTTGATGTGTGGGGAGATTCAGGTGCTATGCCCTACGCACAACACGCAACCGGAGAAAAAGAAATAGATACAAGCAAACCACCACTAGCATTCCCCGCTAACTTCATCATAGAAGGCATTGATCAAACACGTGGCTGGTTTTTTACACTACATACCCTAGCAGTTATGCTACACGATCAAGTAGCTTTTAAAAACGTACTTTCAACAGGTTTAGTACTTGATAAAAATGGGCAAAAAATGTCCAAAAGATTAGGAAACGTCATCGATCCCAACATAGTTTTAGACCAATACGGCCCCGATGTACTTCGCTGGTACATGATTGGCAATGCAGACCCTTGGGATAATTTAAAATTTGACATCACAGCCCTATCCGAAGTAAAGCGTAAATTCTTTAGCACCCTATACAATACCTATCAATTTTTTGCCCTCTACGCCAACTTAGACAACTTTACAGGCAAAGAAACCCTAGTACCCATCACGACAAGCGACAAATGGATACTCTCCCGTTTGCAACACATCATTACAAACGTTAGCAACGCCCTAGAAAACCTAGCACCTACCCAAGCCATTCGCACCATACAAGACTTCACCATCAACGAACTAAGCAACTGGTATGTACGCCTCAATAGAAAACGCTTTTCAAAAAGACAATATAACCAAGACAAACAAAGCGCATACCAAACACTCCATCATTGCTTAGTAACCATCACAAAACTCGCGGCTCCTATAGCACCTTTTTATATGGACCATTTATACAGGGACCTAATAAAAACAACACAAACAAAATCTGTACACTTAGTCGATTTTCCCATTGCAGACACAACACAAACGGACCACAACTTAGAAAAAGCAATGGCACAAGCACAAACCATTTGTTCTTTAGTACACAGCCTCCGTAAAAAACACAACATCAAAGTAAGACAGCCACTACAACGCATCCTCTTACCCATAACATCCATACAAAAAAAACAGATAGAAACAGTTGTCCACCTCATTTTAAACGAAACAAATGTTAAACACCTCGAATTTATCAATGAAACACACCACATTCTATCCAAAAAAATAAAGCCAAACTACACCAAACTCGGCAAAATTCATGGCCCGAAAATCAAAGAAATACAACAAATCCTACATACATTAAACCAAAAAACAATAGCACAATTCGAAAAAGAAAAAAAAATAACCCTTTTACTATCTGATAAAACACCTATTCATCTAACACTAGCAGATGTAATCCTAGTCACTGAAGACATTGCAGGATGGGCAGTAGCCAAAGAAAACAACATCACTGTTGCCTTAGACCTACATCAAAACCAAGATCTTATACAAGAAGGCATTGCACGAGAACTAGTAAGTCGCCTACAAAACATACGTAAAAAAAAAGAACTACTCGTTGATGACAAAATCACCTTAACACTTAGCACCACAGCAGAAACATTACAAACCGCCCTCCAAAAACATCAACCATACATCATGCAAGAAGTACAAATAAAAAACATCATTTGGGAAAGCCCCTTCCATTTCAACAACCTCACCACAGCAGAATCCATCGAGTTAGATGAAGGCACAATACAAATAGCAATATCCAAAGCATAAGTCCATCAATGCCCTTTCTTCTACCCTGTAAACAGGAAATAAAAAAAAGAAAAAAACAATACATATATACATCTCTGTATCAATTCACTATTATTCCTCACTACCCACTTTTCCCCCTACTTCCTTAACAAAGGAAGTCACCTTCTGTTTTTCATCTTCAAGTTTTAGGGTGAGTTCCCGTATCATTTCTTCCAGCTGTTTCTTTTCCTTTTTGTGCTGGTGTACAATGTTATTCACCTCTGTTGCAAAAAGTTTACGCATCCTTTCAACTTTTTGTTTTTCTTCTTGCACTGATTTGGTAAGGTTTACAAAAGTGGCTTCTCTCTCTTTTATAAACTGTTGCGTAACCATTAAATCTTTTTTTGTTAACTGTAAAGCACTTTTAAGATCTATCACTTCTTGCGATATTTGTATTTTTTGCTTGTTCTCTTCTAACTGTTTTTTCATACAATTTTTAGGAGTAACATCATTACATTCTTTAAGATCACTTTCGCTATTGATAGCACTAGCATAAAGCTGAAAACCCAGCACAAGCACACATATGTAAAAAAGTATATATTTTTGCATTTTCATGATTCAGTACATTTGTTTAAAACAAGGCTACATATTACGAATTTTTTACAAAAAATCAAATAGATAAAAAACTAAGAGGCTTTTTTTAACGCTCTATTAAATCTTTGGAAACAGAAGGATCTATAGTTGCTCTCTTGCGAAATCAGGTCACTTTTGTAACAAATCTATTTTTTTAAACTGTGACACAGTTTGATAACCTCACCTTTCCAAGGTGTTTTAAAGCTTCACACTTTCATGTCTGCTCTTGCAGTATTTGTGCGATAAGTGCTGGATCAACACCTGCTTTGCGCATTTTTGCTACCATGGCTTTTCTTTCTTCTTCTTTTCCTTTTTCCATACCTTCTGCAAGCCCTTCTTGTTTACCTTTCTTCATACCTTCTGTAAGCCCTTCTTTTATGCCTTTTTTTATGCCTTTTTTCATACCTTTATCCATAGCATCCGCCAGGCAAGCTTCATGGTCAAGCTCTCTTTTTTGTGCTGCATTGTAGGTATTGAGCTCTTCTTGCGTCCAATTCACCCCTTCTAGCTCATCAAATGCTTTTTGGATAATGATGTCTTTTCCTGCGAGCTTTTCCAGTGTTTCTCTATTGATCTCTTCTGCTTTGGCGAGGAAGTAGTAGAATTTTTCCTCTAAAGAGAGAGTGCTAATATCTTCTGGACAGATTGCCAAAAATTTGGGAAGCTCCACAAAGACAAACCTTAGGGCTGTGAGGTGATGGTTGAGCGAATTTTTTTCCAGGGTAATGTGTTCTGTTTTGTGTTTTTTTTCTTTGGGAAAAAGGATATAGTTGGTAAATGCCAAAAAAATAACCTTTTTGAGATTTTGATAAAGTCTTCCTACACTAGCTTGGTCTACATAGGCTTTTGCAGCATAATATTGGGCACGTTTCTCAAATCCTTGTCGGGAAGCAACCTGCATTTCAATAATGTATTGACAACCATCTTGGTCTTTGCACAAGACGTCCACAATGCTCTGTTTTTGCGAGCTTATTTCTGGATCTTGTATCGTTTTTAAAAACTGCACATCTTCAATAGGACCGTGAAAAGATTTTTTAAGCACAGCATTGAGCATGGCTATGAGAATCTTTTTGTTTTTTTCTTGCCCAAAGATACGTTTGAACGCAAAGTCGTTTTGTGGATTGAAATATTTTGTAATGACCATATGCAAAGATACGATTTTGTGCATGAATGATCAAATGGCTATATTTTTTGTTAATGCTTATTGCCGGGCTTTGTTTATGACATTCCTCTTTTTATAGAGAATCGATTTTCTTCAAATTTTTGTTGTAATGCATTTTTCCATAAGTAACATGTTGTGCTACCTATGACTACAATTGTACTTCCAATCCACCGCCAATTTCTATTGGTCAATTGTGTATGGGGAGGAATGTTGCTATAAAAAGTTCGTTGGATGTGTTGTGATGTTTGGGGGATAATTTTTTTACAAGGTTGACATGTGTTTGTGGCTTGAATGTTTAAGGCAAATATAGCGAGAAGAAATAGCTTAACTGAAACTGAATTTTTATTCATGGCATAAGCTGTTTAAAAATTTAAAAAATGATAGGTATTGCAATGTATGAAAATAATGCTATGTAACAAAATACTAAAACACAATCTGCCTATATTTTTTATATATTGGATTTTTTGGTAGTGAAAAACTGTTATGCTGTAATGATCACTTGATGAGTCCCCTCTGTTTTTAAGTATTTTTGTGCCATTGCTTGTATGGTTTTTGGTTCTATATTTTTAATAGTATGGTAGAGTTCTGTGTAGTAAGAGAGGTCTCTGTCGTGTAGATTGATTGCTTTTAGTTGGGTGGTTGCATAAAATGGATTGTCAAGAATGCTTAACAAATTGCCTAAAAGGTAGCTTTTTAAATTTTTGAGTTCTTCGTTGTGTACGAGGGTTGTTTGTAGAGTGTGGATTTCCTTTTTAATTTCTTCACAGGTTGCTTTTACGTATTCTTTTTTTACAGATGTTGCCAAAATCCAACACCCAATATATCGTAGTGGTTGTATATAGGTTGTGATACCATAGGTATACCCTTTTTCTTCACGGATGTTTGCCATTAAACGAGAGCCAAAAAAACCTCCTAAAAGTTGGTTTGTGCAATAGAAAGGTATGTAATCAGGATGTTTGGGTGTGATGGTGGGATGCGTCATGCGAATGATGGCTTGGGCGCATTTGCGTTGTATGTTTTTTTGTGAAGGAGGCAGTGTTGTTATGGTGGTGTCTATAGAAGTGCGTGCCTGTGGATGTATGTTACTAAAAATTTTTTTGACTTTTATGATCATTTCGTCAGTAACATGTCCACTGAGGTAAATATGTGTGTTATGCCATGCATTTTTTTCATAATGAGTTCGTATATCTTCAATAGAGAGGGAGTCCAAAACACTATTGTCAAGGATGTAGCCATAGGGGTGTTCTGGTTTGAACAATTGTTGATTGAGTGTTTTGGAGGCTAATTTTTGGAGGTTGGCATTTTCTTGTTTGAGTTGTTGTGCTATGATGGGTTGGAGTATACGAAAGTCTTTTTGGGTAAAGGTAGGGTGTTGTAGCATATGTGCGAAAATAGGTAGAAGTTCATTGAAATGCGTTGTAGGTGTTTCTAAAGTAATGTCTAATGTGTCTTTTGTTTCTATACAACTTAGTTGGGCACCATAGTATTCTAGCATTTGTTCTATGGTTTTATCAGTAGTGTAGGCTGTTTTTGGAAGCATTTCTGCTACGAGATAAGCAATGCCAGGTTTTGTGGCATTCCAGTCTCCTGCTTCGAAAAGAATGCTGAGGGTAACAACAGGGTAATCTGTGTTTTGTATAGTGCTTAGTTTGAGGTGGGGATTGATTGCTTCTGTTTTTACATAGGGGATTTTCAAGTTAGGAAGCTCAGGTGTTTGTGGCATGTGTTGTCTATGTAACATGGTGTTATTATTGGGTGTTTTTAATGGTTTATACAACGATATTGATCATGCGTTTGTGTATAAAAATAATTTTTTTAATTTTTTTTTCCTTTAGCCATTTTTGAATACAGGGGTGGGCCAGTGCTTTTTGTTTTGCATTTTCTTCATTGTCTTCCCTATCACATACAATGGTTGCCCGCAGTTTTCCATTGATGGTTACAGGATACATGATGGTTTCTTCTTCTAGATAGATAGGGTTGCATATTGGGAATCCACTGTGTATTACACTTGTTTTGTGTCCGAGTAACTGCCATAAATGTTCGGCAGTGTGAGGGGCAAACGGTGCTAATAAGCGAATGAAGTCTTCTATTGTTGTTTTATCAGGAGTGTGGGAGAGAGTACTGAACGTGTTGACAAGGATCATTAAAGCACTGATACTCGTATTGAATGTGAAGCGATCAATACCTCTTTGTACTTGTTGTATTGCTTTATGGAGAGCCTTGCAGACTTCATCTGATATTTTGTTTTGGGTGTTTGCTTTTGCTTGATATCTATCAAAGAGCATGAATACTTTTTTGATAAAACGTGCTACGCCTTGTATACCTTTTTCGCTCCATGGTTTGTCTTGTTGTGCAGGACCTAGGAAGAGGAGGTATAAACGTAGTATATCTGCCCCATATTTTTCTAGGATGGGTTCAGGGGAAATGCTGTTGTGTTTTGACTTTGACATTTTTTCTAAAAGTTCTCCACAGATGTATTCGCCATTTTCTAAAATGAAGGTTGCATCATTAAAATCTGGACGCCATTGTTTGAATGCCTCTATGTCTAAGCGGTTGTTTTTTACAAGGTTAATATCTATGCGTAGGGGTGTAGTATCATATTGGTGGTGTAAACCATGGCTTACAAATTTGTTTGTGTCTTTGATGCGATAGACAAGTTGGGAGAAATTTTGGATCATACCTTGGTTAAATAATTTCTGAAAAGGCTCATCTATTGAAATATATCCTAGGTCATATAAAAATTTTGTAAAGAATCGAGCGTAGATCAAATGTCCTGTAGCATGTTCTTTTCCACCTACATACAGATCTACTTGTTGCCAATAATGATAGGCTTTTTTGCTGACAAATTCTTGGGTGTTTTCAGGGTCCATATAGCGTAAAAAATACCAACTTGATCCCGCCCATGCGGGCATGGTGGAAGTTTCTAGTGGATTTTCTCCTATATGCCATTGGGGTGCTCGTGCTAATGGTGGCTCTCCTGTGGTCGTGGGTTGATAGTTGTTGATATTAGGGAGTTCTAATGGTAATTCTTTTTCCGAGAGAGGTGTGGGGATACCTTCTTTAAAGTAAATGGGCAACGGTTCTCCCCAATATCGCTGTCTGGCAAAAACGGGGTCATGCAAGCGGTATTTAATCGTTTTTTCACCTTGTTTTTTTTCTGCTAAGACTTGCATGATTTTTTGTTGTGCTTCTGCAACAGAGAGTCCATTGGCAAAATGTGAGTGTATGAGTTTTCCTTCTTTTTCGGCATAAGCACTTTCAGTAATGTTGTCTTGATCTATAACTTGTATGATGGGTAAGTTGAAGTGTTTTGCAAAATCATAGTCACGTTGGTCATGTGCTGGCACACCCATAATAGCACCAAGCCCATAATGCATCAATACGTAATCAGCGATAAAAATAGGGATTTTTTGTAAGGTTAAAGGGTGAATGGCATAGTGTCCTGTAAACATTCCAGGTGTGTCTTTTTGTTGCATACGCTCTTTTTCCGAAAGGCACTTCGTATGTGCTATATAATCTTTGAGCTGTTGCAAAAGTAGTGCATCAGTGGTATCAACAATAGGCATTGCCATTTCTTCTATCTCTGGTGAAAAATCTATTTCAGATGCTAGTAAAAAATCGTTTTGTGTTGCTTCTTGGTAGGTAATGATTTTTTGTATGCATGGGTGCTCTGGTGCTAATGCTAGAAATGTGGCACCAAAGATAGTGTCTATGCGTGTAGTGAATACCTGTAGGTTGCCTAGTTTTTTGTCTAGGGTAAAGGTGATGTCTACTCCTTGTGATTTGCCAATCCAGTTGCGTTGTGTTTCTTTAATGGATTCTGACCAGTCTAAGTTGTCTAGCCCTTCTAATAAACGATCGGCATAAGGTTGTATACGGAGACTCCATTGCATCATTTGTTTGCGTATTACAGGATGCCCTCCTCTTTCAGAGAGTCCTTCTTTAACTTCTTCATTTGCTAAAACGGTGCCGAGTGCTGGACACCAGTTCACGGTTTGTGGAGATAGGTAAGCAAGTCTATAGTGGGATAATATTTTTTGTTTTTCTGTTTCACTCATGTTGAGCCATTCTGTAGAGGTAAAACACTGTTGTATATAGCCTGTTGTTGCGGGGGTATTATTGCCATGGCTGGCAAAAATGGTAAGAAGTGTTTGGATAGGTGATGCACAATTTTTCTCTTTGTTGTACCAACTGTTAAAAAGCTGTAGAAAAATCCATTGTGTCCATCGGTAGTAACTAGGGTCTGTTGTGGAAAAAGAGCGTTGCCAGTCAAAGGATAAACTGGTTTCCTTTAGGAGTTTTGTGTAGTTTGCGATGTTTTTTTCCACTGTAATAGCAGGGTGTTGGCCCGTTTCTATAGCATGTTGTTCTGCAGGGAGTCCAAATGCATCAAAACCCATAGGATGCAGGACTTCATAGCCTTTCATACGTTGTTCAATAGCCACAACATCACTGGCATAATAGCCAAGGAGGTGTCCAACGTGTAAGCCTTGTCCAGAAGGATAGGGAAACATGTCTAAAATGTATTTTTTTTGTTTTTTGGCATTCGTTTTTGCTGTGAAAATTTGTTGCTCCTGCCAAAGGCGTTGCATGTTTTTTTCGATTTTTTTAAAATGGTGTTTGTTTTGCATGATTTTGTCTTTTTGCAATAAATCTATATTTTTTAAATCATTTTTTATGGAATGAGTTTTTTGCGTTTGAGGAGCATCGTAAAGAAAAGTATGTCTTGTGGGCTTTTAAAAATTTTTTTGGGTAAGTGTATAAAGTGGAAGGAACTCATGTATAATGTAAAAAAGTCTTCTCCTTGCTCTGCTTTGCGTACTTTTTCCCAGGTGATATTCATGCCTTGTTTAGGGTTTATTTGCATGAGGATGTATTTGCTACTAATCTGGTAGTTAAATGGCTGAAAAAGCATTTTGTTGCCTTCTACTAATGTAAGGGCATATACTTGTATATAACGGAAAAGTATGTATCCTCCTGATAACACAATGCATCCAATAGCGGATTTTTTCCATTTTATGTAGAAGAAGAATACCATGAAGATGAGAGGTATTAAAGCATGCCACCATTTTTTATGGATAAGTGCTTTGAATACTGTTTTGATGTACTTTGATTTTGGTAGACTGTATTTTTTTGTTTTGATAATCATGGTTTTTTGCATGGACTAAAATGTGTCCAAATTTAACTTTTTAGTCAAATATTAAAAAATAATACGGGGTAGTACCATGTCTTTTTGCATAAACTGGTATATTGGGGACACTTGTGCAAACATGTAGATGTGTGTATAATATTTATTTATGTGGTATATGTATGGCTATGATAACTAATATTTTGAGTATGGAAACAGCTACGGATGTATGTTCTGTTGCTGTACATCAAAATGGGAATCTCCTAAGTAGTTTTGAACATCATGTAAAACGTACACATAGCCATGTGCTTCATGAAATGGTAGATGCTGTTTTAAAAGTAGCACAAATTAAAGTATGTGATTTGCAGGCTGTTGCAGTGGGTAAAGGACCAGGCTCTTATACTGGTTTGCGTGTAGGGGTTGCTTTTGCAAAAGGTATGTGTTACGCTTGTAATATCCCTTTGCTTCCCATAGATACATTAGCGATTTTAGGTGCTTCTATCCATGATTTTTTATTGCCTGAGTCCGCTTATTGCTATGCTTTAATTGATGCTGGTGAAAGCTATGCTTATGGTATGGTATTAAAAAAACAGCAGATTGTTCGTGATGCTCACCTTTGCCATGTTGTTACTCCCAATATAAAAGCTTATATAAAAACTTTTTCTGGGTCTTTTTGCTTTGTAGGCAATGGTGCTGATCGCTATGCTACAGCTTTGGAAGGTATACCTGATACAATGGTGGCAAAAGGATTTTACCCTTGCGCTCGTAGTATGGGAAACTTGGCTTGGCAGGCTTTTTGTGAAAGAAAAATAGCGGATCTTGCTTCTTTTTCTCCTGTCTACCTGAGTAGGCATTGCCAGTAGTTATTAACAAGACGTTTTTACTGGAATAAAATGCACTATGGAAGATGGATGTTTTACATGCAGTTTGTGATTTTTCGTATAGCACCCTTATATTTGAGGGTTAAATTTACTTATATTGTACCATTGGGTGTACGTCATATACAAAATATGAACAAAAGTGTTTCCAAACACCTTCCAACAATCCTATTAAAATTTTTAAACGATAAAAAATAGACAATAACTACTCTTTTTTCATGTATATAACGCAATAAACTCATAGCAAACAAAAAACATTATGGCAAACCACGCACTTTCGGAAGAAACGACAAACTTATTGATTCTAGGGGGAGGACCAGCAGGTTATACAGCTGCTCTCTATGCCTGCAGAGCAGGATGGACACCCATATTGTACCAAGGACCTCAGCCAGGAGGGCAACTTATGATCACCAGTATGGTAGAAAATTATCCAGGCTATCCCCAAGGAGTATTAGGCCCTGCCATGATGGAGGATTTTAAGCAACAGGCACTACGATTTGGCACAGAGGTACGGATAGGTATGGCAACATCGGTTCATTTTAACAAATATCCTTTAGAAGTAACGATAGATCAAACGCATAACATTACTGCAAAAGCTGTTATCATTGCTACTGGATCTTCAGCAAAATGGCTTGGTATTCCTTCTGAGGAAAAATTAAATGGTAAAGGTGTTTCTGCCTGTGCGGTTTGCGATGGGTTTTTTTTCAAGGACAAAGAGGTAGCTATTGTAGGAGGAGGTGACTCTGCAGCAGAAGAAGCACTTTATTTAGCAAATACTTGCAAAAAAGTCTACATGCTTGTGCGACGAGATGTTATGCGTGCTTCTCACATTATGCAGCAACGTGTGTTTGCCCATCCTAAAATCACAGTTTTATGGCATACAGAAACACAAGAAATCCTAGGTGAAAACCATGTAGAAGGCGTGCGTACCATTCATACAAAAACAGGAAAAATAGTCGATATCCCCATAGAGGGATTTTTTGTTGCTATTGGGCATCAACCTAATACAGCCATTTTTGCCCAGGGGCTTCCATTGAATGAGCAAGGGTATATAGTAACGGAATCTGGTACTAGTATAACGGGCATTAAGGGTGTTTTTGCAGCAGGAGATGTGCAAGATGGACGCTATAGGCAAGCCATTACTGCTGCGGGATCTGGATGTATGGCGGCTTTAGATGCAGTGCGGTTTTTGCAGGAGTAATAAATGGCCATATTGCGGTTTGGTTTTCGGGGTTTAAAATGTCTTTTTTAAAAGAAAATGTGTAAAATCTCACCTGTTGCATAACACTTTTGAAAACTAGAAAAGATAGTTACCGAGTGTTTTTATGCAATAAAATATCTACTAAATTTTTTATGATGTATGCCAATACTGTTTTATTTATTGATAAGCCTTTTGGGTGGACTTCGTTTCAAGTAACCAAAACGTTGAAAGAAGGACTTAAACTCCAAAAAGTAGGACATGCAGGTACTTTGGACCCACTTGCTTCAGGATTGCTCATCCTTTGTACCAATGATAAAACCAAAGAAATTGTCACGTACCAAACCATGGATAAAATATATGAAGGTGTTATGGAAATAGGCAAAACGACACCATCTTTTGATTTAGAAACAGATTTTAATACTGTGTTTAGTTATGATCACATTACTCCAGAGATGATATATAACACGAAAAAAATATTTGAAGGCAAAATATCACAAGTTCCCCCCATATATTCCGCCATTAAAAAAAATGGGCAAAGAGCTTATAAAAAAGCACGGAAAAATCAAAAAATATCCTTGGCACCACGCATGGTAGAAGTAAAATCTTTTGATATTACCCATATGGATCTACCATACATCCACTTTACAATCCATTGTGGCAAAGGTGTGTACATACGTAGTATTGTGCATGATTTTGGTCAAGCCTTATGTGTTGGTGCTCACCTAACAGCCTTACATCGCACTCATATAGGTCCTTATTATGTTGGAGACGCATCAACAGTACGTGAAATTTTGTCCAGTGTAAACGAGAATGCATTTTCGTTTACACCACCTACTACAAATGCGTAAGGTAAATTAGAGACCTGTTGCAAAAAATTGCAATTGTAACGCATTTGTATAATGGTATACAAAATTTATATATTCTTACACATTATTTTCGAGACTCATAATGTTTTTATTACTTTCACAGTGAAATAAAAAAATAATGGAAAAAGAACAACATAAAAAAACGCTATATAATCAACTGTGGGAAGTAGCTAATACCCTTAGGCAAAGAGTAAACAGCAATGAATACAAAGAGTATATACTAGGATTTATTTTTTACAAATATCTCTCTGAAAAAATGGAAAAAAAGGCAAATGATATACTAAAAAGAGATGGTATAACCTTTAAAGCATTAGATGAAAATACCCCACAAGGTAAAAAAAGAATTGCTGATGTAGGAGAATCCTGCGTAAGCTCTTTAGGTTATTTTTTAAAGCCGACTGAACTATTATCCTGGTTAGTAGCCAAAGGCAATGGAAAAACACAAAAGACACGGAACAACCATAAAAGTGATGGTAGCACTTTTATCTTAGAAGATTTACAAAACATATTAACAAATATTGGAAACAGAACTTTAGGAAAAGAAAGCGAACATAATTTTGACCATTTATTTGATGACATTGATCTAACTTCTACTAAAATAGCGAAATTACCAAACGATAGGAATGATATCATCGTTAAAATCTTAACATCACTAGATAGTATTGATTTTTGCATAGAAAATGATGGTGATGTTTTAGGAGATGCTTATGAATACTTGATTGCACAATTTGCAGAGAGTGCAGGAAAAAAAGCAGGCGAATTTTACACCCCTAAACAGTTATCGACTATTTTGGCAAAAATTGTAACCTCTCACAAAAAAACGTTACACTCTGTCTATGATCCTACCTGTGGCTCTGGTTCTCTTTTGTTACAAGTAAAAAAAGAAGCTATACACGTGGAGAAGTTTTATGCACAAGAAAGTAACCGAACCACATACAACTTAGCACGTATGAATATGATTTTGCATGGTGTCAAGTATCCTCATTTCGACATTAAACATGAAGATACATTAGAGCGTCCCCAACACCTTGACGAGGAAAAATTCAATGCGATCGTTGCCAATCCACCTTTTTCTGCCAAATGGTCTGCCAATCCCATATTCCATAACGATGATCGCTTTTCATCCTATGGAAGGCTAGCCCCTAAAAGCAAAGCTGATTTTGCCTTTATCCAACATATGATTCATCATTTAGATGAGAGTGGTATGATGGCATGTGTCGTTCCACATGGTGTTTTGTTTAGAGGAGGAGCTGAAAAACATATTCGTCAATACCTAATAGAAGATAAAAACTACCTCGATGCTGTCATTGGCTTACCTCCTAATTTGTTCTATGGAACAAATATTCCAGCGTGTATTTTGGTTTTTAAAAAATGTAAAGAAACAGATCACATTTTATTTATTGATGCCAGCCGTGAATTTGAAAAAAATAAGAATAAAAATAACCTAACGCCAGCACACATCGAAAAAATAGTAACAACATATCAGCAATATAAATCCATCGATCAATATGCACATGTAGCGACTTTAGCAACGATCAAAGACAACGATTATAATTTAAACATTAGCCTATATATTGATGCTACTGTAGAAGAGGAACCCATCGATATAGCCTTCATAGCTTCTCAGCTACAAGACTTGGAGCAAGATATAAACAAAGTAGATGCAAAACTGGCTACTTTTTGTCAAGAACTGCAAATTAAACCGCCTTTTTAATATGAAAAAACAAATACCTACATTACGTTTTCCTGGATTTACAGGAGCGTGGGAAAAGAAGAAGTTGGGGGAGGTTACCGATTTAAAAAATGGATATGCCTTTCAAAGTACGCATTACGAACGTATTGGTCTCTATCGCATTATAACCATAGGCAATGTTCAAGATGGCTATATGGACACTAAAAAAACTAATCGTATTGCTACGTTGCCAACTGACATACAAGAACACCAAAAATTAAAGCGAAATGATATGCTAATCTCTATGACAGGGAATGTAGGCAGAGTATGTCTAGTAGAGTTAGAGAACGCTTTACTTAATCAACGTGTGGGGAAATTTATCCCAAAAAACATTAATGTAAGATTATTGTTCTATTTCTGTAACCATAGATCATTTCTACATTCAATGGAGCAGAAAGCCGTTGGAGGAGCCCAAGGAAATATCCGAAAAGAAGACATTCTAAATCATATGATAGAAATACCGAAGCATCCAGAAGAACAAGTCAAAATCGCCTCTTTTCTTGGTGTCATTGATGAAAAAATAAGACTACTTGAGGAAAAGCAAAAGGCATTAGCAATCTATAAAAAGGGAATAATGCAACAACTGTTTTCTCAAAAAATGCGTTTTAAAAATCAATATGGCAAATCCTATCCAGCGTGGGAAAAGAAGCAAGTCAATAACTTTTTTAAGATTACAAGAGGGGTTGTTCTTTCTATGAAAAAGATAAAAGAAAAACCAATTAACGATTACATTTATCCTGTATTTTCATCTCAGACTCAGAATCAAGGGTTAGCAGGTTTTTACAATCAGTTTTTATTTGAAAACGCTATTACATGGACTACAGATGGCGCATATGCAGGAAATGTAAAATATAGAAACGGAAAATTTTATTGTACCAATGTATGTGGTGTGTTAATTAGTGAAAAGGGATATGCGAATATTTTTGTAGCAGAATTACTTAATTCAGTTTCCAGAAAATATGTTTCTTACGTAGGAAATCCAAAACTGATGAATAATGTTATGTCAAAAATTGTCTTAATGTTACCCCGATCTATCCAAGAACAAATCAAAATCGCCTCTTTTCTTGGTGTCATTGATGAAAAAATAAAGCTTGTCCATCAACAACTTCACCACACCCAAACCTACAAACAAGGGTTATTACAACAACTATTTTGTTAAAAAAATCAATATGAGTACACAGACAGAACATGCATTGGAAAAAAGTTTAGTAGAACAATTATGTGCTAATGGTTATGAAAAAATAGTAATCAGAAATGATGAAGAACTACTAGCTAATCTCAAGAAACAATTAGAAAAGCATAACCAAAAGACTTTTTCAGACAATGAATTCGAGCACATTTTTAAACATCTCACAAGTCGTAATAACGTTTTTGCTAAAGCAAAAATATTACGAGATCAATTTGCTTTTAAGAATGATAAAAATGCATCGGTCTGGATCAACTTTTTCAATATAGATTTTTGGTGGAGGAATCAATACCAAGTTGCACAACAAATCCGCCAAGAAGGAATCTATAAAAATCGCTATGATGTTACCATTTTGATCAACGGATTACCTCTGTTACAAATTGAATTAAAAAGGAGCGGTTTGGAATTACAAAAAGCTTATGACCAAATAAAAAGCTA
Source organism: uncultured Bacteroidota bacterium (assembly GCA_942492555.1). Taxonomy (GTDB): domain Bacteria; phylum Bacteroidota; class Bacteroidia; order Cytophagales; family Amoebophilaceae; genus JBCCVH01. Next base: position 80,439 of record CALOEX010000004.1, read on the forward strand.
CTACAAACACTCGCATTCATCAAGCGCTACAAGCCTTTTTCAATTCATTCAACTCTTTGTTATTTCCAATGGTACTCATACCAAATATTATGCGAATGGGGGCAATACAGAAACAGACTTTAAACAGACTTTTTACTGGACGGATAAAGACAATAAACACCTTACTACCTTAGAAGAGTTTGCCAACACTTTTTTGGCTCCATGTCATCTCTCCAAGATGATCACCAAGTATATGGTCACCCACAAAGATAAACGATTGATGGTGCTTCGTCCCTACCAAGTCTACGCAATAGAGTCCATTGTAGATCGGGTAGAAAACACAAAGAAAAATGGATATATATGGCATACTACAGGTTCAGGCAAAACGCTGACCTCTTTTAAAGTAAGTCAAATTCTTTCTAAACTTCCCCATGTAGATAAAGTGGTCTTTTGTGTAGATAGAAAGGCTTTGGACAATCAAACCGTTACAGAGTTCAATCATTTCAAAGCTGATTGTGTCGATTTAACAGAAAACACAGTTTCCCTGGTCAAGCAACTCAAGGATGAACAGAATAAATTAGTCGTTACAACCATTCAAAAACTCCATAAAGCCATCACCGAACCAGAGCACGCAAAAATACTAAATGCTTTACAAGAGAAAAAAATAGTTTTTATATTCGATGAGTGCCATCGTTCACAATTTGGCAAAATCCATCAGGAAATTACCTCCTATTTTAAAAATTATCAATTATTTGGTTTTACAGGAACACCTATTTTTGTAGAAAATGCATTAAACAACAGACCAAATCAAACAACAGCTAGTTTATTTGAAAAGAAATTGCATCAGTATGTCATCACAGATGCAATTAAAGATGGCAATGTATTAAAATTTTCTGTGGAGTATATAGGTAATAAATACCAAGAAAGAAAGGACTCAAAAAACAACATTGATATTGAAGTAGTAGAGCATGTTGATAAACCAGAGTTAATGGAAAATAGCGAGCGCATTGAAAAGATTGTCCATTATATATTGCAACAATATCCTAGCAAAACGCATGAAAAAAAGTTTAACGCTATGTTTTGCGTGAATAGTATCGATGGGTTAATCAAGTATTATGATGCATTGCTTAGGCTTAAAAAAGAAGGTAACCATGGCTTGAAGTTGGCTACTATTTTCAGTTATGCAGGATATAAACCCTTAGAAGATGATATGTATCGACGGGAGAAATTAGATTTGTATATTGATGAATATAACGAAACTTTTGGCACAAAATATTCAACGAAAGAGCAAGAGCTGTTTGATAATTATTACCGAGATGTAGCCCAACGTATGAGAGACAGAGAAATTGATTTACTTGTCGTAGTCAATATGTTTTTGACAGGTTTTGATAGTAAGAAATTAAATACACTATTCGTAGATAAAAATCTAAGGTATCATGGTTTAATTCAGGCATACTCACGCACAAACCGCATTTATGGAAATAAAAAATCTCATGGAAACATTGTTGTTTTTCGTGATCTGAAACAAGCAACCGATGATGCTATTGCTTTGTTTGCTGATAAAGAAGCAAAAGAAACTATTGTGATGGAGTCGTATGAACAATATATACAAAAAATCGACAAAGCATATGATGCACTCCTAAGTGTTGCACCTACTGTTGATGCAGTAAACAATTTGAAAAGTGAAAAAAAGAAGTTTGCTTTCGTTGAAGCATTCCGCAATTTAATCCGTATTCACAATATCATTACTTCGTTTGCAGATTTTTCATATGATCACATTGCTATGAAAAAAGATGCTTTTGAAGGTTATCAGCTAAAGTATAATAATATTTATGCAAATACCCGTTCATCCACTCAAAAAGAAAAAAAGGTAAAAAATTCCATGTTAGAAGAGATTGATTTTGAATTAGAACTCATTCGTAGAGACGAAATCAATGTTCCGTATATCCTTGGTCTATTGTTTAGAGTGAATAAAGAAAAAGAAAAAGAATCTTATCCGGAAAAATTAAAAGAAATTTTAGCGATGATAGACAGAGAGCCTTCTTTACATAACCAAAAAGAATTGCTTAAAGAATTTATTTTAAAACATCTTCCTTTTATAAATAAAGAAAATATAGAAAACTTTGATGAAAAATATAAAATTTATCAACATGAAGCTAGAGAAAAAGCAAAAGACACCCTTATCAAAAAGGAAAATATGAATAGGTCTGAATTCGAAAAGTTTATAAATAAATATCTTTTTTCTAATAAAATGCCCCCGAAAGATGATTTTCTCGATCTCCTTGTAGAGCAACCTTATATTGATGAACGGCTTGTTGTTCGGGATAGAATTTATGATGAAATACGAACATTTATACAGACTTATGTAGATCTAGATTAAGGCATCATTTTTATGAAAAAATTAATTTAGCAAAACTGGCATCTAAAGAGAAAAGTACAAAATCCAATACAGAAAAAACACGATATTCTTTCCAACAAAAAAGCTGTGCATTTGTCATTTTTTTTTTTTTATAAAAATGTTTTGCTAGATAGAAAAAAAAGCCATTGAACTTAGTTTTGTTAAATAAATACATATATATTTTTATATTAAAGAAGCTAAGTGATCTATTTTATTTGTAAAAAATAACCAGTCAACAATAAAAGTATTATCTTTGTAAAAATGATGGAAATGATAATCATCTTATCAACTAAATTATTAAACTTTTTAATTTTAAAATAACTTACCATGACAAAAAAAACAAAATTATCACTATTTTTATTCGTTGTAACTGCAATGATGTTGCCAACGCTAACAGCATCTACTTATGTAAAAGAAACAAAGGACTTTGTTAAAAAAAATCCTACCTATGTTGTAGCATCTGTAACGGGTCTGTTCTTTTTTAACAGTACAGTTAAGAATTATCTCTATAGTGGTGTATATGATAAAATAGGTATAAAAGCTATACATAGCAAAGCTTTAACTTATAAAATAGATGATTCAAGATTTAAGCAATTTATGACATTTGCTACTTTTACTGCTCTTGCCTGTTCTATCATTTATCTTCTTACTAAAAAAACTAATCTTATAAAAGGAAATAAGATTAAACAAGGAGCTATAGGTATGGCTATTGAAGTGGCGACTCTTATTATTGGTTTAGGATTGATTACACAGATGTACGATAAGTATTACGATGTATCTAGCACTGAAGAGAACTAATAGACATAAAACATAATGTATAAAAAGTCCCAAGCCACATGGCTTGGGACTTTTTTTTTTGTTTAAACAATACTAAATAAATATAAACAAAATAAATGTTTATATAGTCCAAAAAATACCCCCTATAGACCACACTTTCATATAGAAAAAATACAAAAAACAAAAAAATCATTATCTTAAAAACAAGAGCTTACATACTCATTGTTTCAAACCTTATCCACCATGCAACCAAAAACAAAAAAAATCACCATACTTCTCTTATGTTTTGTTATCCTCCACACTACACATCAAATACTAGCCCTAAAAAGCCAAATTACACCTGTAAAGACCCATTACCACTCTACTCCTCAACAACCAACTACTATACAACCTACAGAGTGGTTAGCTCTTTCCTTGACTATAATAGTCTTTGTAAAAATTTACGATATCTTCATGTACAGGACAATGCCTTGCATACAAAAAAGTCACTTAGGTAAAAAAATCCCAGCCCACATCCTTTCCTTGCTTGCCTATGCGTTCACTATTACTTGTAATTTGCTGCTGCTGTACTTCATGAATAAAGCAGATACCTACCTAAGTCACCAACTTGTATCCTCTAAACAAACAAATGGAATGTATAATCAAAAACATATAATCACTCAAAAATAAAAATAAATCAAAAAAAATAGTTATATTATAAATGTACAATATAGATAACTTTTAATTTCTAACTTCTAACCTATTCATATCATGATAAAAAAACACAAAGTATTATTGCTTTTATTATTTTTTACCCCAATGCTCATGCAGTTGCATGCGACTATTAACTCACAAAGTAAAAGTAAAACAATTCGTAGCAATATCACCCGACTTGGGAAAAAATCTACTGGTTATCAATATGGGACTGTGGCTACTATGGGAATAATAGTGTTACTACTCTCTTTTCAGGTTTATGAGTTTTGTAGCAGAAAAGTTCCAGAATGGCTAAAAGGTAAAAACACGACTCCTCTACAGGGAAAAATAGCCATTAATTTATTTTCTTTACTTCCTTGTTTACTTTTAGTAATACTTGGCTATGAAGCAATAAAATGGCAACGCAAAACGTTCAACTCTAATAATAATAATAATAATAATAATAGTAATACAACGAATGATGTCTAGTTTTTCTTATTAAAACCGAAACACCAAGGTAAGCATACCTTGGTGTTTTTTTTTTCAAAAAAATGCAAGGTAAACATACAAAAATAAACGTTGACACAAATTCAATGTAAACAAAATCCTCCTATACATTTTCCACCTACCCTGCAATCTCATAACACATTTCCATCTCTGATTTATTGAAAGATACCCCCATGAGAACAAACTTCTTAACACCTTTCGTTGTCAAATCTCGCTTATAGGCCAATGTTTTAATCTGTGCCAGTGCAGTATCCGCCACCTCTTTGAGCCTTTCCGTTTTTGCTGCGACTTTAAGCTCTAAAATAATGCCATATTGCGATTTATTTTTTGGTTCTATGCAAATATCATAGATTCCTCCTCCGCTGATTCTATTGGAAGTGACTATATGGCTATGGCTTAAACAAGCACTTATCCCCAGCACCAGCCCATGATAAAACTGCTCGTAATGTTTGCCAGCCTTATCGAAAAAACTAGGCACACGTACCAAATAATCCTCTAAAAAAGTTTAAAAAGCAGGGACATCACCTCTTATCAAAGCATCCATACCATTATAATAATGATCTTTTCTGCCATTCGTTACCGCATTGACAACAATTTTCCTCATGCTTTCCCGCACTTCTTCATTCACAAAAGAGAGGGTATAGACCTCTTCGCCAAAATTGCCCATAGCTGTCTTTTCAATGCGCATATAACCTGCAAGCAACATGAGACTCCAAAAAGAAGAGCGGTCTGTCTTCAGGCTTTTACCTAAAATGACATTGGGATTGATAAGGCTTTGTATGGGTATTTTATTGACCAGTTGTGATAAATCTTTTTCTAATGTCGTGATGTTTTTTGCAATGAGATCCCTGATAATGGTTGTACCACCACTGTCAAACCAATAATAGTCTAAACTTTTTTCTATCGGTTTCGTGTTGCTTGATCAGCAAACATAATAATGGAAAGAGGATTATACAGCGTATAACCTTCTACAATATAGCCATTGTACATCTCTTTGAGTTCATGTGCTTTTTGTGGTAATCCTGCTTGATCTAAGTAATGATCGATCTGTCTCTTCTGGTGTAAACCCGAAGCAATTCGCATATCCTGAAGAGGAAATCGTACTGTATACCTTTACATTGTTCAGCTCAGAAAAAAGAGAGGATTTAACAATTTGTAAAATGCCGGTAATCAAACCTTTATGTAGGTAATCATTGCCTTTAAAAGCTTTGTTAAATAGCGTGGCAATAAGGCTACGCATCTCTTCATAATAACCATGCACATGGGCATCATGCAAAGGCGTGTCATATTCATCAAGGAGAAGCATGACCTTTTTGCCTGTATGAAAATGTATATATTTAGATAAAATGTAGAGGAATTCTTTATAATCTTCGTAAGAGACTGTTTTATTAAGATATTTTTTAATCAATGCCTTTTGTTCTTCACTTAGCTTATCAGAAAGTTGCAAATATTTATGCTCTTCAAATACATTTCTGACAAGGTTTTTAATGAGTGCATAAGCCTCTTCAAAATTTTTGCCACGTACCTCCTTCAACGTCAAAAAAATAACAGGAAACTGCCCTTGCAACGCCATCACCTCGGGATGTTTGCTAATAGCAAGTCCTTCAAAAAGCCCTTTGGTAGCAACGCCATCCACCTCTTTGGCAAAAAAGTGTTGCATCATAGAAAGGCTCAATGTTTTGCCAAATCTACGTGGGCGAGTAATCAAAGCGATTTCATCACCAGCATAAATAAACTCTTTGATCATCAACGTTTTATCTACAAAGAGATAGTGCTGTTTTTTTGTATTGCTATCTTGTATCAAAGAGGCAAAATTGTCTATACCAATGGGAAACATGTATGAAGCCATAGGTATGTTGTAAAGGATGATAGGTCAAAGATAATAAACGTGCTACGAAGCTACCTAGTGTAGGTGAAACAAGCAGAACACATGCATACACTTTTGTACTGATCTGTTACCCTTTACTCCTCATGATGCATTTTTCATTTTTCATTTCTTTTCCTTTACTAATGTACATTTTTGTAAACCTCTTTACATATATTGTATAGCAAAAAATGCAACATTGTCTTTATGATGAGTTTTTCGTTATTCATTATTCATTTTTTCGTGTGTCATTTTTGGCCCCTACTCCAACCAGTTGGCAAAGCGCATATTTCCTATGCAGTTGTAGTGTATGTCATTTTTGGCCCCTACTCCAACCGTTTCTCCGATGTGTATGAGCCGGTTTTGGTGATATAAAAAATGAAAAAGTAGATCCGCATGTTGGAGCTCATAGCTTTTTGATAATTTATAGGACGTTTCTACCATCTCTTTTTGTAGAGATTTATCCTCCACTTTTGGGTAGGCATTGGCAATTCCTTGGATACTTTTTTCAATGTTTGACTTGTACCACTTAAAACCCCATTCCTTTTGTGATTGCACTTTATATTGTTTAAGCCCATTCCTAAATTGCTTGAGGTAAACATCAAAATCAGGTTTGCCTTGTGGTAGATTGACAGCCTGCGTGCAGGTGATTTTATCTTGTGGATACTCGGTTTTCCAGCAAAATTTGTTTGCATTACAGTTTAAACCATCTATCAATGAACAAACCAATTGATCGTCCAAATCCTTAGCCAAGCTATTTTTAAGACGCCACAACTTGCAAGACCAGTACGCACCTTTGATATAAAATTCCCTGCCTTCATCATAAGGCAAGCGGGCTAAGCTACAAGCAATATGCAATAACGCTGCTTTGTCTGCATCTTTTTTAAGTTGTGGAAAAACTTTGGCAATGCTTTTTAGATCCTTGGGGAGATTATTTTGATGCCACTCTCTTCCAGAGATTTCATTTGCTTTCATATTATCTTGAAAATACTTTTGGTAGTCACATTCCGTATGGGTAAGGTTAGCCTCATCAAAGCAGGCATCTGTCACATTCGTGTCCTTGAAAATAGAATCTATTAAAATGGCTTTGCTAAAATCTGCCCCTTCTACGTTGGCATTCGTAAAATTACGACCTGAAAGATTGAACCCTGCAAAATTTTTACCTTGATAACGAGCGCCACGGGAATTGAGAGGTGGCATGAAAACAAAAGAAAAAATGATGTGCTGTATCACGTATGGCATGTCAAGGTTATTTCTTTTTAGATAGCCTTGCAGTAATGCGATTTGCTTTGCTTTGGGTAGCTCTGCAAAAAAGAGGTTTTGTTGATGTGTACTGTCGTCAATATGTTTTACTTTGTTATCATGATTATTTTGAGTAGCATCAAGATAGGGCAAACTTGCGACAAGGATACCGATTAAAAAAAGAATACATTTTTGTGTTTTCATTGTCAATAGTATAAAGTTTAGCTAAAAGAGATAACTCCTCCATTCTACAGCCTTTTTTTACAACAACCAAATAAGTGAAAAAATAGTACTACATTAATCAATTACCAAACTAACATTCTTTTTTCATTTTTCATTTCTTTTCATTTACTAATGTACATTTTTGTAAACTGCTTTACATGATGGTATAGCAAAAAAGGCAACATTGTCTTTATTTTTCGCTATTCATGCTGCATTTTCCACCTACCCTACAATCTCATAACACATTTCCATCTCCGATTTATTGAAAGATACCCCCATGAGAATAAACTTCTTAACACCTTTCGTTGTCAAATCTCGCTTATAGTCCAACGTTTTAATCTGTGCCAATGCACTATCCGCCACCTCTTGGAGCCTTTCTGTTTTTGCTGCGACTTTAAGCTCTAAAATAATGCCATATTGCGATTGATCTTTTGGCTCTATGCAAATATCATAAATACCTCCTCCGCTGATTCTATTGGAAGTGACTATATGACTATGGCTGAGACAAGCACTCATCCCCAGTACCAGCCCATGATAAAACTGCTCATAATGTTTGCCTCCCTTATCGAAAAAACTAGGCACACATACCAGATAATCCTCCAAAAAAACCTGGAAGGCTTCCACATTGCCAGTGACCAAATCCTGCATCGCTTGATAATATTGCCCTTGTTCATTATTGGATACCGCTTCTTCTATAATATTTTCCATGCTGACACGTATTTCCTCATTGGTAAAAGAGAGTGTATAGGTATACATACCAGGTTTGATAAATTGCTTGTTTTCTATTTTTAGATAGCCAGATAAAAGCATGAGACTCCAAAAAGAAGAGCGATCTGTCTTCAAGCTTTTACCTAAAATGATATTGGGATTGATAAGACTTTGTATGGGTATTTTATTGACCAGTTGCGATAAATCTTTTTCCAATGTCGTGATGTTTTTTGCAATGAGATCCCTGATAATGGTTGTACCACCACTGTCAAACCAATAATAGTCTAAACTTTTTTCTATAGGTTTCGTGTTGCTTGTTGCTTGATCAGCAAACATAATAATGGAAAGAGGATTGTACAGCGTATAACCTTCTACAATATAGCCATTATACATCTCTTTGAGTTCATGTGCTTTTTGTGGTAATCCTGCTTGATCTAAGTAATGATCTGTCTCTTCTGGTGTAAACCCGAAGCAATTCGCATATCTTGAAGAGGAAATCATACTGTATACCTTTACATTGTTCAGCTCAGAAAAAAGAGAGGATTTAACAATTTGTAAAATACCGGTAATCAAACCTTTATGTAGGTAATCATTGCCTTTAAAAGCTTTGTTAAATAGCGTGGCAATAAGGCTACGCATCTCTTCATAATAACCATGCACATGGGCATCATGCAAAGGCGTGTCATATTCGTCAAGGAGAAGCATGACCTTTTTGCCTGTATGAAAATGTATATATTTAGATAAAATGTAGAGAAATTCTTTATAATCTTCGTAAGAGGCTGTTTTATTAAGATATTTTTTAATCAATGCCTTTTGTTCTTCACTTAGCTTATCAGAAAGTTGCAAATATTTATGCTCTTCAAATACATTTCTGACAAGGTTTTTAATGAGTGCATAAGCCTCTTCAAAATTTTTGCCACGTACCTCCTTCAACGTCAAAAAAATAACAGGAAACTGCCCTTGCAACGCCATCACCTCGGGATGTTTGCTAATAGCAAGTCCCTCAAAAAGCCCTTTGGTAGCAACGCCATCCACCTCTTTGGAAAAAAAGTGTTGCATCATAGAAAGGCTCAATGTTTTGCCAAATCTACGTGGGCGAGTAATCAAAGCGATTTCATCACCCGCATAAATAAACTCTTTGATCATCAACGTTTTATCTATAAAAAGATAATGCTCGCCAGCAGGATCTTGATACCTTATTAGCTTTGCAAAATCAGAAACGCCTATAGGAAACATGTGTTGGGTCATAGGTATGTTGTAAAGGATGATAGAGCAAAGATAATAAAATAGCTGCGAAGCAACCTAGGGTAGGTGAAAAAAGAAGCACAACAGATGCATACACATTTGTATTGATCTGTTACCATTGATTGCTCATTTTTCAGCCAAAACGTATGCTACAGAATTTCGTGCATACTATGAGCGTAAGATAGCAGAAGGAAAGCATAAAATGTCTGTTATCAATGCCATCAGGAACAAAATGGTAAGGCGGTTGTATGTATGTGTAACACAAGGAAAAATGTATGAAAAAAAATAGTGGTAATTATTTGCTCAAGTCATAGAATTCGAAAGAAAAAACCTAAAACATCGTTGGGTTGTAGTGTATGTCATTTTTGGCCCCTACTCCAACCCAACCAGATAGAAGAGTACATATTGGTTGTAGTGTATGTCATTTTTGGCCCCTACTCCAACCGTTTCTCCGATGCGTATGAGCAGATTTTGGTGATATAAAAAATGAAAAAGTAGATCCGCATGTTGGAGCTCATAGCTTTTTGACAATTTATAGGACATTTCTAACATCTCTTTTTGTAGCGATTTATCCTCTACTTTTGGGTAGGCCTTGGCAAGTCCTTGGATATTTTTTTCAATGGTTTCTTTGTACCACGTAAAGCTATAACTATTTTTTGATTGCACTTTATATTGTTTAAGCCCATCCCTAAATTGCTTGAGGTAACCATTAAAATCGGGCTTGCCTTGTGGTATATTGACCGCTTGCGTACAGGTGATTTTATCTTGGGGATACTTGGTTTGCCAGCAATATTCTCCTGCTTCATAGCTTAGACCATATGTTAATTTATCTTCCAAAGAACAAACCAACTGATCACCCAAATCCTTACTCAATCTATTTTTAAGACGCCATAACTTGCAGGACCAGTACTGAACTTTGATATAAAATTCCGGATCTTGATCATCATAAGGCAAACGGGCTAAACCAGAAGCAATGTGCAATAGCTCAACTTTATCTGCATCTTTTTTAAGTTGCGGATAGACTTTGGCAATGCTTTTTAGATCATTGGGGAGATTGTCTTGGTACCACTCTCCTCCATAAATTTCATTTGCTTTCATATTATCTTGAAAATGTGCTTGGTAGTCGCATGTCGTATGGGTAAGGGTAGCACCATCGAGTATGGTATCTGTTAAGTCTGTAGCTGTAAATTTGCATCCTGTAAAGTTAGCACCTTTTAAGTTTGATGCAGAGAGGTCTTTGGGAAGCTGAACATTGGTAAGGTTCGCATTGGTGAAGTTGCATTTTTTGCATATATGCTGGCTTAAGTTTTGACCACTTAAATCACTACCAGTAAAGTCCTCATTGGTTACATTTTTCTTAAGTTGCATATTTTTATGCTTTTCTTTCTTTACATTATCGTTGTTGGACTCTTTTTGTTTTGCAATTTGTAATGCTGTGTGCAATTCTTGTATCGTTTGTTGCCAATCTTTTTTATCCTTTGCATATTGTTCAGTAACTTTATTAAGCTCTTCTGCTAACAATAGATCCGCATCTTCTTGGTTTTTTTTGGCTTGGGCTACTTTTTGTTTTTCATTTTGTAGCTCTTGGGTAAGTTGCTCAATGGTGTTTTCCTTTTGTTGTATGGCTTTGTCTTTTTGCTGAATGCTGTTTTGAAGTTGCCCAATGGTGTTTTCTTTTTGTTGTACAGTTTCGTCTTTTTCTTGAATGCTGTTTTGAAGTTGCTCAATACTGTTATCCTTTTGTTGTATGGCTTCGTCTTTTTGCTGAATGCTGTTTTGAAGTTGCCCAATGGTATTTTCTTTTTGTTGTACAGCTTCGTCTTTTTCTTGAATGCTGTTTTGAAGTTGCCCAATGGTGTTATCCTTTTGTTGTATGGTTTGCCGGGATGCTTGCAGTTCTTTTTTAAGTTGGTCTATTTGTTGCTGTAGCTCATGATGGCTTTTTTCTGAAATACCTGCTAGTTTTTCAAGCATGATTTTCGTATTGTCCAAGGGCCTACCAGATTGTAATACAAAACGATCAAGGTATTTTTTGGCAAGCGGTGGCATTTTTTGCCACTCGAGTTTATTGCCTTGGCAACCTTGTTCGTTTGAAGCTACCTCTTTGGTATAGCCAACCACCACATTGAGTAGATATTTGCAAGGAGGACAGATAGGTGCATTCATGGCAAGCGTGATGACATGCTTTTCTTTGCTAAGATGTAGCCATTGCAGTAGTGCAGGGATAATATGAGAGGGTTGGGTTTGGATGATGTGGTAAAAATATTTGTGGGCAGTTCTATGTGCTTTTTCGTTAAGCAAACCTGTAGCATCCAAAAGATATTTTTTATAAATAGCCACTGCTTCATTGTTTAGTTGTTGTGGTGTCTTGGAAGTAACTATGATGGTTCCTCCTTCTTCTTGCTGTGGTTCTTCTTTTTGCTCTTTTTTTTTGGGTTTTTGATTGAAAGGTTTATTGCTTAGCATTACAGTTAATAACATGTGGTTATCTTTAGACCTAGCGACAACAGTTTGTAAATCATCTTCCAGATCTTGCTCTTCTAAATCATCCGCATCTATTGTATGATCAATGGGTTTTTTGCTATGAGAAGCGGTATAATCCATGACTTGCAGATTATGCTGAGGAGGGTTATGGTCATTTTTAAGTGCAGCGGCACGCAATGGGAGCAACCCTATGGTGAGGATACCGATTAAAAAAAGAATACGTTTTTGTGTTTTCATTACCAATAGTATAAAGTTTAGCAAAAAGAGATAACTCCTCCATTCTATAGCCTTTTTTTACAACAACCAAATAAGTGAAAAAATAGTACTACATTAATCAATTACCAAACTAACATTCTTTTTTCATTTTTCATTTCTTTTCATTTACTAATGTACATTTTTGTAAACCTCTTTACATATATTGTATAGCAAAAAATGCAACATTGTCTGCATTATTATTAGCGGAGCTACGTGCTAGAGCGCGGACACCTATGCTACTTTTAAACTCACATAAGAGAAAACTAAGAAAATACCAAAAAACTAAAAGCGAATAGGCAGAGTTTATCAAGAGTTTTGTAAATTGCCCCTATACCACTTAATTTTTAACATAACATAAACAACATAAAAATAATTTTATGAATCAAAAAAAAGTAGTCATTGTAGAATCACCCGGAAAAATCAAAACCATTCAAAAATATTTGGGGTCGACTTATTTAGTAGTTTCTAGCAACGGACATATCAGGGATCTCCCACAAAAAAACTTGGGTATTGATATTGATAAAGATTTTCAGCCATCTTATGTTATGGATGAAAGGAAAAAACAACAGATAACCATGCTTAAAAAGGCTACAAAAAATGCTTCCCTTGTGCTACTGGCAAGCGATGATGATCGAGAAGGAGAGGCAATTGCTTGGCACATTCAACAAACACTCCAGCTACCACAAGAAAAATATGTACGCATCGTATTTCAATCCATTACAAAAAGCGCTATTGACAAAGCCATACAAAACCCGCGCCACCTAGATCAAGCACGTATAGATGCACAACAAGCCCGCCGTATCCTCGATCGGCTCGTTGGTTATCAACTCTCCCCACTCTTGTGGCAATTTTTAAAAAGCGGACTCTCTGCAGGTCGCGTCCAATCTGTTGCTGTGCGCCTCATCGTAGAAAAAGAAAGAGAAATAATGAGATTTACCCCTAAGGAAAAAGGACAGGTAAAAGCTATTTTTTTATTACCAGATGCACAAGAGCTAAAAGCAGAAATGCCCAAAGATTTTGAGCATTATATAGAAGCAAAAACATTTGTTCAAAACTGCAAAAACGCGACTTTTCACATTGCAAAAATACAAAAAACGACAACGGTAAAATCACCTCCCCCTCCTTTAATGACCTCCACTTTACAGCAGTCTGCCATCCAAGAATTAGGATTTTCCATCGATAAAACAACCGTACTCGCACAAAAACTCTATGAGAGTGGACATGTTACGTATATCCGGACCGACTCTCTGCAACTATCTGAAGAAGCTCTCCTTGATGCTCAAAACGTGATTACACAAACCTATGGAGAGTCCTACCATAAAAAAAGAGTCTACAAAACAAAATCCTCCACTGCTCAAGAAGCACACGAAGCCATTCGTCCCACTTCTTTTGCTACCATTACTGCAAGTCAAGATAAAGATACCCAGCGCCTTTACACCCTCATTCGCAACAGAGCTGTTGCGTCACAAATGGCAGATGCAAAAATCAATAAAACCACCGCTGTAGTAGCTATATCAACGCTAGATACCACCATGGTAGCCAAAGGAGAAATTTTAGATTTTCCAGGTTTTTATCTAGCTTTTCAAACAGAAAAACAACAAAAACAACTTCCAGAAACAACAGTAGGACAAACATTGCAATTGCAGGAAATGACAGCACGGCAAAATTTCACCAAACCACCTGCACGATACAATGAAGCAACGCTTGTGAAACAATTGGAAACACTTGGCATAGGTAGACCATCTACTTATCGTCCTATTATCTCTACTATACAACAACGTGGTTATGTTGAAAAAACATCACGAGAGGGCAACAAGCGATGCTATGCATGTATCAAACTCCAAAACCAGACACTTTTAGAAACACAAGAAGAAGAAATAGTGGACACAATAAAAGAAAGGTTACTGCCTACTAGCATAGGTATGTTGGTCAATGATTTTCTCATGCAACACTTCACCGATATCATGAATTATACCTTCACTGCTCAAACAGAGGAAAAACTAGATCAAATAGCAACAAACACACTCCCATGGCAAGAAATGATCAAAAATTTTTACATGCCTTTCTCTGAAAAGATTCATACAACCAAAGGAAATAAAAACGAGCAAGTAGAACAGTTAAAAGTTCGCAAAATAGGGGATGACCCAGCAAGCAAAAAACCTATATATGCTCGCATGAGCAGACGTTATGGTCCTATGGTACAATTAGGAGATTTTGAGCAAGAAGAAAAACCACGTTTTGCTAGTCTTACCCAAGACCAACTTTTGGAAACAATAACATTAGAGGAAGCACTCGCGCTTTTTAAAATGCCTCGTGTGGTAGGTACGTTTGAAGAAATGCCTATTTCTGCTCACATAGGACGCTTCGGTCCCTATATCAAACATAAAGAGATAACTATTTCCATCAAAGGGCATGATCCTTTAACAATTACCCAAGAGGTGGCGATTACAATAATAGAACAAAAAAGAAAAGAAAATCAACCGCTTAAAACATTTGCAAATGATCCAGACATAGAAATTCGTCAAGGACGCTTTGGCCCTTACATTAAAACACCAACGCTTAATGTGCGTATACCCAAAAATAAGACTCCTGAAGCTCTAACGCTTCAGGAGTGCAAAGTATTGATTGAAGAGGCTATAGAGAAGAAAAAACCAAAAGGAAAAACCAAGGAATCAAAGCGTACATAACATTTTTTGCCATACTACACTGTACTTTTAAAATAGTGTAAATGCATGTTTTCCTTTACTTTTGCCAAAGTTTGCGTGGCAAGAACCCGTGCTTTTTGCGTTCCTTCCAAAAGTATTTTCATTACTAAATCAGGATTTTTTTCATAGAAAAGCCTTTTTTCCCGAATGGGACTTAGGGTTTTGGCAATGACATCAGCAACCAAAGGCTTCAGCTCTCCATAACGTATGGTACCATTTTCAAATTGTTGATTAAAATAAGCAACAGCCTGTTCATCTGCTGAAAATTGGGCTAATAAATGAATTAAATTTTTTCCTCCACTATCATGGGTAATAGCACTTTTCACTTTTGCTTGAATGTCTGTTTCAGTATCTGAAAGTGCTATGGTATTGCCGAGACTCTTGCTCATCTTACGTCCATCCAACCCTAAAACCCTTGGAAAACTCCCAATTTTAGCCTCTGGCTCTTTGAGGGTATCACCATAAATACGGTTAAATTTGCGAACGATTTCTCTGGTTTGTTCAATCATGGGTAGTTGATCTTCACCTACTGGTACAAGATCTGCTTGAAATGCTGTTATATCGGCTGCTTGGCTAATAGGGTATCCTAAAAAGCCAAAAGTTACATCATCTTTAAAAATATTTTTTTTCTGTTGGATTTCTTCTTTTACTGTTGGGTTTCTCTTTAAACGTGCAATGGTAACTAGATTGGCATAAAAAATGGTTAGCTCTGCTATTTCAGGAATAAGAGACTGGATAAAAATAGTAGCTTTTTGAGGATCAAGCCCAACAGCAAGATTGTCTATAGCTACCTCAAAAACGCTTTTTTTCACCTTTTGTGGGTCATTGAAATTATCTGTTAAAGCCTGTACATCTGCAATCATAATATAGGTGTTATATGCTTCTTGCAAGGCAACGCGATTTTTGAGAGATCCACAAAAATGACCAATATGTAAAGGACCGGTTGGTCTATCCCCTGTCAATATGGTTTTTTTCATGAGAAATTTTATTTAAAGGGTTTTTCCTCATAGCACTCAATGGTATCTCCTACTTTGACATCGTTGAAATCAACCATGCTAATACCGCATTCAGTGCCTTTTTTTGATTCTTTAATAATTTCTTTTTCTCTTTTTAGCTGTCTGATAGGACCTGTATACACTTTTTCTTCACCACGTAAAACATCTATTTTTGTACCTTTTTTGATAAGTCCTTTTTGTACAACACATCCAGCAATAGTGCCGATACGTGGTATTTCAAACACTTTTACTACATCTGCTCTACCTAGGAAGATACGTTCTAATTTTTCTTTATTGGCTGGATTCAATGCATTTTCAACTGCTTCGATAGCTTCGTATATAATGTTGCACACCACGACTTTTACACGGTTTTTTTCTAGTAATTTTTGTGCTTTTGTATCTATTTTGGTATGGAATCCAATGACGAAGGCGTCTGCGTTGTCTGCGAGTAAAACATCGGATTCACAAATGGGTCCTACACCTCTATAGATGACTCGTACCGCTGTATATTCCTCTGTGTGCAAAGACCCTAAAATATCTGCCAAAGCTTCTACAGAACCATCTGTATCTCCTTTGATCAATACATTAAAGTAAGAGATTTCATTGCCTTCTATAAACTCTTGTTGCATACGTTGCAAAGCACTCCCATGTTGCGCACGCAATGCCTGGTCTTTGAAAATAAATTCATGATCACTACTCAAGGACCTAGCTTCTTGTTCGTTTTTTACCACCCGAAAAACCTCTCCTGCTTGCGGTGCACCATTGAGTCCCAAAACCTGTACAGGCATAGAAGGAAGACATTCTTTTACTTGTTGTCCTTGTGTGGTAAGAAGAGCTTTTATCTTTCCGAAAAAAGATCCCGCCAATAAGATATCTCCAACTTTCAAGGTGCCATGTTTAGGTATGATTGTTGATACATAGCCTTTTCCTCGCATCAAACTAGACTCAATGATCAATCCGGTAGCAGGTTGTTCTAAATTTGCTGTTAAATCACGTAATTCTGCCTCTAACAAAACTTTTTCAAGCAGGTTATCAATTCCTTCTCCAGTTTGTGCAGAAATATTTTCACTTTGAAACTTACCGCCCCAATCCTCTACCAAAATGTTCATCATGGATAATTTTTGCTTGATGTTTTCGACATTTACACCTGGTTTATCGATTTTGTTGAATGCAAAAACTATAGGCAATCCACCCAATTGAGCATGTTTTATAGCTTCTTCTGTTTGGGGCATCACCCCATCATCCGCTGCTATTATGATTATAGCAACATCTGCTACCTGTGCACCACGCGCACGCATAGCAGTAAAAGCTTTATGCCCAGGCGTATCCAAAAATGTCATGAGTTTCCCCTCCACTTCAATTTGGTATGCTCCTATATGTTGGGTAATACCACCATGTTCTTTCTCTACTAACTTTGTTTTACGCAAATAATCCAAAAGAGAAGTTTTACCATGATCCACGTGTCCCATCACGACTACAATAGGTGCTCGGGGTACACTCTCGGTTGCTACTTCTTCTTTTTTTTCTTGTGCCACCCATACTATTTCTATTTGTTTTTCTAGCGATTCTGCTACTATGCTAATAGTTGATGCATCTAGCCTTTGGTTTTGTGAAACTTGAATGCCTAAATGGGTGCATGTTTCTATGATTTTATCTACGCTTACACCCAATAATAAAGCAAGGTCTTTGGTGCTTACAAATTCCGCTATTTTAATAGGAATATCGATGTTCTCTATTTTGTTTTTAGTATATTTTTTGTTTTTATAAGAAAATTTCTTGTTTTCTCCTGTTTTTTTATAGCTTTTAGAAAAGAATTTAGGGGATTTTTTATCTTTATTGAAAGATTTTTTAGGGGATTTTACCTCTTTTTTATCATGATGATAATGCACTAT
This sequence comes from uncultured Bacteroidota bacterium, assembly GCA_942492555.1. Lineage (GTDB taxonomy): Bacteria > Bacteroidota > Bacteroidia > Cytophagales > Amoebophilaceae > JBCCVH01. Next base: position 98,384 of record CALOEX010000004.1, read on the forward strand.
ACGCTTGCGTGGTGTATGCTTGTCTTTACCCTGATCCTTATCTTTTTCTTTCTCTCGTTTTTCGTATACTTTTACAGAAGCAATTGTTTTGATGGGTTTTGTTTGAATGCTAGAGCTAATGGATTTAAAAATAGGAGGATCAGATGGTGCTGTGGGTGCTGTAGGTTTAAGTGTACGAGGAGGGACTAAAGTTGTAGGAACAGGAGGTTGTTTTGTTACTTTTGGTTTATTTGCTAATACAACCCTTCCTAAAACTTCAATTTTAGGAGGGACAGAAACATCGATATTAAGTTCACGTGTAGTTGCCACAGCTGTTTTTTCTTTTGGCTTCTCTTTTTTTTGTAAAGGAAGACTATTAGAGGAATTTTTTGTACTTTTATCTTGTTCTTCAGGAAAAAAATCCTTTTTTGCTAGCTTCATTTTTTTTGCTTCTGGCATGCTTTTTATCAGCATGTCCAACTCGGCTAATGTCAATTTTGTATTAGGAGAATTTTTTACTTCAATTCCTAGCTTGCTAAAAAAATCTACGATCGTCTCAGTGCTAACATCTATTTTTCTTGCTATTTGATTTAAACGCATTGGTTTTTAATGATTAAAAGAATACAAAACACTACAATTTCCTCTATTTCCAGAGGGGAAAAATAACATGAAAACAACAGAATACAGCAATTTTTGTTAAACATATCTATCACTGCTACTATATGTTGATATTTACTTATAAAAAAAAGACATAAATGATTATTTTTAAACAGAAACACCCAATGTAGCAATACTAATACACCTAGTTCCAGATGCTAATAATTGTTGCATACAAACACGCAAAGTAGCTCCTGTAGTAATCACATCATCTACTAATAAAACATGTTTGTTTTCCAATCTTGCATGTGGCGAAATAACAAAAGCATTCATCATACTTTTGAAACGTTCATCTTTATTCTTTTTTGTTTGAGTCTTTGTATTTACAATACGGCGTAACCAATTGTTTTTGCAAGATACTGCTAATGTGTGTGATATGCCTTTTGCAAAAATATAACTTTGGTTGTAACCTCTCTCTTGCAATCTTTTTACATGTAGGGGAACAGGAATGATCACATCGAAATTTCTTTCCAACCTTTGGCAAAAAAACCCACAATACCTACCTAGATGATACAATGCTTTTTGACGATTACCATATTTTACTTTGTGCAAAAGCTTTTGTACACTGCTTCCTTTACTAAATTGAAAAAGCGCAATAGCATGCTCTATTGGTGCTTTTCCCCAAAAACGATGTTTGACAATATCATTATCACAACCATTGGGTAAGGCTCCTAAGCAGTAGGTACACAAAACTCGCTCTTTGTAAAGCAGGGGCCTATTGCAAGCAAGACAGGCTACTGGAAAAAGCAAATGTGTAAAATCTTTTAGTATTTGGTACATAGAAAAAAAAAGTAAACAAAAGTAGTCTATGTTATATAGCGATTTTTATACATATGTATACGTTTTTCAAACTATATGCCTATTGATAATAGTTATTAGCTGAACATGTTCCGTAGGCAAGGCATAGTATAAATGAGAAAATCATTATACCAAAAATAGTAGCAACTCCACAACAACATAAAATAATATGGACGTTTTGTCCAAAACACCCTAAGCATCTCCTACTACATCTCACGTATATTCTTGGTCTATTTTCATGGGATACAGGTGGCTCATATAGATAATCGGCGATAATTTTTGTTAAATAAGTAGGTATCCAAACATTTCCTTGCGCTCGTGTATAGCCTCTTGCTAATAAAGACATACGATGGTAAAGTATGTTTCTACCTGTATGAGATGGTTGGTTTGTGGAGGGAATATTGTTATAGACAATGATACTACTATCACCATTAACATTATGCTGATGTGTCAACAGTGGTAGATCATGCGTTGTGCCATGCGTTACTTGGGCAAAGATATAGGAAACGCTTATGACAATAAAATAAAAACGTGTCATAGCCATGAGTAATAATCAGAGCAATATAGTAAACTATTTTGTATACTATAGAGTTTGGTATTTTTTAAACCTATACATCTGAAGATTTTCCTTGCTAATATTATTGTAAAAAAGTTGGATAAACATTACCTAGAACAATGACTGTTGCAACCACTCTATTATATTTGAAAATAGATTGAATCTAGAATCTACTATGAGATATCACATGTATTAATGCATGGTGACACAGTTGGCTAAATAGATGCACAAACACCCATGCCTGCGGGAGTAGGCAGTCGCCTATTTTTTTAATACCATTGATTTTTTTTTTGCATATTTAGATAAGCAATTTTGATTTTTTTGGGTCTCTTGTTTTTTTAATACTAAATTAGCACACAAGTTGTTAATTAAACTATAACAAAGCATGCATGGTTACTGTCATTCTTAATTTATTTAAAGTTCTTTTTAAAGTATTATTTTCTAAAAGCTTCGTGGTAGTAGGTGCTACTGGATGTGCAGCTTATTGGTATTGGCCCAATATTCGTGAATGGGCAACATATATGCAAACCAAACTTGGAGGCATTTCCTCATTCGTAAAAGAGCATGTATATAAATACATGCCTGCATTGGATAAATCGAAAATACAAAACGTTACACCACAAGAATGTAAGGTTTTTGGCTTAGAACTTTATATAGTAACTACCTTGGTGATATTTGTTATATTATTGTTGCTTTCCTACATACTTTATCTTCGTCTTTGTCTCCGTAGAAAAAAACGCTAAAAGACCACAAGGTCAAATATCCGAACATTTACTATTAAAACAGCATCAAGAATAAACCATTGTTGCTATATTAAGCTATAATATTGGGAACGTTATCTTTTTTGTGTAAAACAAGACCAATAAAAGTAGCATAGGTGTCGGACTCTAGCATAATAGCGGAGCTACGTGCTAGAGCAACCCGGACGTAGCGTAGCAATAAGAATGTGTATAAAAAAGGAAATTTGGAGGCCTTAAATGCAGTGAATGTTGGCTTTTTTAGGTAAAAAAACAGGTATTAGCACATTGCAGTGCAAAGCTTCTCCCTCTAGACTAGTCTATCTGATTGTAAAATCTTGTGGTTTTAGGAAGCTTAAAAAGTAGCATAGGTGTTCAGGTTCTAGCATAGTAGCAAAGCTACGTGCTAGAACCTGGACATAGCGTAGCAATAGGAATGTGTATAAAAAAGGAAATTTGGAGGCCTAAATACAATTAATGTTGGCTTTTTTAGGTAAAAAACAGGTGTTAACACATTGCAGTGTAAAGCTTCTCCTTCTAGACTATGTCTATCTGGTTGTAAAATCTTGTGGTTTTAAGATGCCATGCATCAGTGTTATAAACGTTGTATTTTGCAGAAGCCAGGGTGGAAAGGTGCTGTGGCTTGCTACTTCTTTAAAGCATGTAGGTGATCCTCTCATTTTTTGGATATAGGTTGCTACCTGTTTATGATTAATGGTAATGTGCCACAGAATGCTATAGGGGGTTATTTTGATTTGGCTTTGGTCTATTTCATACCGATATGAGTTGCGGATGCCTGTGTAGTTTCTGGTGCTTGTGCAATTTCTTTTTTTGGTATTTTTTGTTCTTTGTTTGTTTTTAAGGTGCTTTGCGATGTAGTAAACGATGATGAATGTGCGAAATAGTTTCTTTTGGTTTAGTGTATGCTCTGTAGGGGTGTCACTTTGCTTTTTTTTGCCTTTGGGTTCTTCTTTTACGTTGATGCGAGAAAATTTGAGGCGCCATGTTTTTTTTGGTTTACCCTTAGGGATTGGGGTGGTGGAGTGTGTTTGACCTTCTGCTCTTTCTTCTCCTTCTTTTCGCTCATCATCATCTGGCCCACCGGCTGTAGGATTGGTGGTTTTTGGTATAAGAAGTGTGGAGGTGAAGGGTATGAAAGGCATTTGCTTTTCAAAAGGTATAGTGTTGTTTTCTTTTTGATGGTTTAGGTTTTTTCTTTCTATGAAGAAGTAGCTTAAGGTAGTGAACAGTATGCTTATGAAGCTTGGGATAGTGAACACTATCATATATAATATGTTCATATTTATATATAAACATATATTTTTAGTTTTGCAAAATTTTGGATAGATTAGGGGGTAAAATTGTTTTCATATTACTTTTGTTATATGAAAACTTAAGTAGGATAAGGGCATTTTACAAAACTCTTGATAAACTCCCCCTATTCGCTCGTAATTTTTCGCTATTTTCTTAGTTTTTCTTTATGAAGAAATTTTATATAAACTCTTTGAAATGAAAAATGAATAGCAAAAAAAGAAAAATAAAGGCAATGTTGCATTTTTTACTATACCATCATGTAAAGCGATTTACAAAAATGTACTTTGGCAAATGAAAAAAATAGCCATTTTCTTTAAAGCCAAACATAATAACCCTTACCTTTTCATAGGCTAGCAGAAAGCAAAACCCATCAATCTATCAAACACCTTAACATTTCCTTTTTTAAACAAAAGAATCTCCAAAAAGCATACAGGCATTGCGAGTTGTAGCACTAGCTACTTTTTCTAGTGTAGAACCTTTGATTTCCGCTATTTTTGCCCCAATTACAGGCAGGTAAGCAGGATGGTTTCTCTTTCCTCGATAAGGAGAAGGAGCTAAATACGGAGCGTCTGTTTCCAGTACAATATGCTCTATGTCAATAGCTTCTATAATAGGTGGAAGATGTGATTTCTTAAAGGTAACAATACCTCCAATCCCTAGGGAAAAACCTAGTTTAATAACTTGTTGCGCTTCTTCCAGAGAACCGGAAAAACAGTGAAAAACACCTCTGAGATTTTTGTTTTTTCGATCTTTTAATACATCTAACACCTCTGGAAAACTATTGCGTACATGCAATGCTAAAGGCAGGTTGTAAGCAAGTGCCCAATCGATAAAAACATGCAAGCAAGCCAATTGTTCTGGATAGCATGTTTTATCCCAATAAAGGTCTATCCCCACCTCTCCAATGGCTATAAAAGAATGTTCTTTAAACCAAGGTTCTAATGCACTCAGTTGCTGTTGGTAATCTTTTTTTACTTCACAGGGATGTAACCCTAGCATGGCACGACACATATTGGGATATTGCTCTGTCATAGATAACATAGCAGGGATACTTTCTAGTGTTAGATTTGGTAAATACATCCGTTGCACTCCCGCTTGTATACTCTCTTGCATAACAGTAGCAATATCGTTGGTGTATTGCTCATCATATAAGTGAGCATGCGTATCAATGAACAACATGGTTCTTGATTAAAGGAACAATTGTTAGTATCATTTTAAGTGATGCTAAACAGCCGAATAAAAAGCACACCACTATTTTGTATAAAAATAGTAACCTACATTTTATTAGGAAAAAGGTTGCAAAAGTATTCAACACTTTTGCAACCTTCTATCTTTCACTTATGTATAAACCTCCTTAAAACGGAAGCCCATCATCTTGTGAGTCCTCTCCGTTTCCTTCGTTAGGATTATGATCAACATGATCTTGTCGATTCCCCAATAAAATCATTCTTCTACCTACCACTTCCGTAATTTTTTTTGTTTCTCCATTGCTATCTTCATAGCTACGGCTACGAATTTTACCCTCTATATATACTTGTCGTCCTTTAGATAAGTACTTTTCTGCTATTTCTGCAAGAGGAGACCATAAAACAACGTTATGCCATTCTGTTTGGTTTACATTTTTTCCATCAGCTGTTTGATAGCTTTCTGTAGTTGCTAAAGAGAACTTGACTCTTTTTTTATTCGTATCCAAATCACGTACTTCAGGATCTCGACCTAAATTTCCAATTAATTGTATTTTGTTTAAACTTGCCATAATGTTGTTTTTTTAAATATGCTAAAAAGTATGCTATTAAGTATGCACACCCTATTATAACTTTTTACAATTGAAAAAGTAGCACATCTGAAAAAAAACATGGCAAAACTTTCAATATATTTTCCATTATTTGTGTAGGATATATAGATAATGGATTGTCACTAAAAAATTCCCCTTATTTTTTTGCTGTCTTTAAAGCATTTTTATAAAGGAAATATAGACCAAGCTGAATCGTAATAAGCCCACTTAACCTGAGGTGCTTTTTGCTAGAAAATATACCCATGGTATACTTAGGCTATGCACATTATTTCCCACTGATTTTCTGTTAGCTTTATCCCCCTAGCTTTCTGAGATCTATGATAGATGTAACAATTTTGTAAACTGCCTACAACTTGTATCAACGTGGTACACATAGTATACTATTATATGTTGTTTTTTTGCTAAATGGTACATAATATAAATTTTTATATTTTTGATTTTAATTTTAACACATTCCGTTGTGTGTTGTTGGTTGATTTTTTAAAAAAAAGATAATTACCCGTACTATGATTTCAATTTTAATAGCAGAAGCCAATACGCTTCTCAGAAAAAGTTACAAAAAAATACTAGGCGAAGCATTTGGAAACACCATATACCTAGATATTGCAAGCAGTGGGTCTGAAGCTCTAGAAAAAATAAAAAAAGGACAGATATATGACTTGGTTATTCTAGATATAGGTATGTTTGTAGCAGAAAGTATCACCGTTGCCAAAGACATCCGAAACCTAGGTTTCAAACAACCCATATTAGCACATACCGCATTGGGAATACAAGAAGTGCAAGAAGCAATATCCGATGGATATATGGATGGATTTACCATTAAAACAGGAGATGCTAGACATTTGATCAATATTATTAAAAAATTTTAAACCCAGATGTTCTTTTCAAAAGAAATATCTTTAAACAAAATGGTAAATACATACCAGCAAGCTTATTGTTTCATGTGTTACAGGCAAGGTATAATGTGCAGACTATTTTTTTAAAAGAGTAAAAATTGTTTTGGAGTAGCCTTTTTGAACGCCATATTTTGGTTAATAGGAGCAAAATCCACAAATGAGGAATGCCATTATGTCATTTTCAATCATAGTGGCAACATATTTGCATACGTATTCTGAACGATCATACAACATTAATCCAATTATATAAAAAAATGGTACAAAACAACGAAAAAACAAAAACATCCCCCCAAGAAAATGAAGAAAAAGTAGAAACGGTTAAAAACGAAACAGCAACACCTCCACAAAAAGATAAAAACTCCCCACAAGATGAACCTTATCTACGCCTTTTAGCAGAATTTGAAAACTTTAAGAAAAGAACACAACGAGAACAAGCCTACTGGATTACTTGTATTAAAAAAGACATCATTACAGGCATTTTGAACATATTGGATGATTTTGATTTAGCCATTAACCACAAAAATGAAAAAGCATCATCTCAAGATCAAGAAGGCCTATTGTTAATAGGTAAAAAACTCATGCAGGTACTTGAAAAACAAGGATTAAAAGCCATGGAAGTAAAAGTAGGCGAAACTTTTGATGCGAATGCCCATGAAGCAATAGGATCTATCCCCACAGAAAATGACACCAAAAAAGATACCATTGTAGAAATAATTGGTAAAGGTTACCTCCTAGACAATGAAATCATCCGCTTTGCAAAAGTTATCGTTAACCAATGACCTGTAAAAAATGAATAAAAAAGACTACTATGCAATTTTAGGTGTATCTAAAAACGCCACGCTAGAAGAAATCAAAAAAGCCTATCGCAAAAAAGCAATAGAGCTACACCCAGATCAACATCAAGGGGACAAAGAAGTAGAAGAAAAATTCAAAGAGATCACCAATGCTTACGATGTACTTAGCAATAAAGAGAAAAAGGCTTATTATGATCAATTTGGTGAAGAGAGCATGCATAACCAAAATAGGTATAGCCAGGATACCATGCATGATATCAACGATATATTTCGCAATTTTGGCATGCACTTTGGAGAAAACACCCAACAGCAAAAAGGAAGTGACCTAAGCATGAAAATGAGCGTTACACTACAAGAAATAGCAACTGGGGTAGAGCGTAAAATTCGCATAAAACACCATGTTACCTGCAAAGGTTGCCAAGGAAATGGTGCTGCAAACGGAACAGCACTACAAACTTGTACCGCTTGTCACGGAACGGGTATGAGCCACCAAAAACAAAATGCATTCATGCAACTATTTTTTTCCACCACCTGCGACAAATGCCATGGAGAAGGCAAAAAAATCACCAAAACTTGCATAGATTGCCATGGAGAAGGACGTAAGCAAACAGAAGAAATCCTCGAAATAAAACTACCTCCAGGTATTCGTACAGGCATGTCATTTGTAACGCGAGGCAAAGGAAACGCACCTGTGCGTGGAGGAACACCAGGAGATCTATATATCATTGTGCAAGAAACACCACATACATTTTTTCATAGAGATGAAGAAAACAACCTTCATTACCATTGTTACGTTAGTTTTCCCGATGCTGTTCTAGGTACTACCATCAACATTCCTGCCATTCAAGGCGAAATCAAACTTACTATACCACCCAATACCCAAAGTGAATCCATACTTCGGCTACAAGGTAAAGGAATTCCCCATGTTCACACAGGAAAAAAAGGAGACCAACTAGTACACATACATATCTCTGTACCTAAAAAACTCTCAAAAGAAGAAGCTACCCTCATTAAAAATCTACAGAAGCTACCTGCTTTTCAAACTACCCAAGCAAAGTAATCACATATTCGCCATATGAATATTTAGCTTTTTATCGTTAAATGTCACTCACTTAAATGTGTTTTAACATAAATAATTCCCCAAAAAACACGATAATCCATTAAAGAGAACTATATTTTTTAGATGCTGAAACCTATCTATGCTCAATCACAATACTTTTAGTTGTAATATTGTGCAAACTAACTTCAACATTGCTCTACACAAGATTTTTGCTCCTCTTGTTGGATTTGAACCAACGACCCCTTGATTAACAGTCAAGTGCTCTAACCAGCTGAGCTAAAGAGGAATTATAGGCAATAATAACTTTTCTACGCTTTACATGCAACAAAATAAAATAATCTATTACAGTATTCCAGCATGAGAGAGATATAAAAAATCCCCAATGTTCTGAAAGATCCCTAGTATATGGGTTATAGTGATGTATGGAACTAATCCAAACCAGAGAAAAAGACACATTTGTATCGTTTCTTTTTCATCATGTAGATTTCCAGGTAGAATGAGTTTTTCTAAAATGCGAAATGTAGCAATCCAAGTGAATGAAAAAATCATGAAAATTCTCATAGGCTCTTCAAGTAGCTCTTTGGTTTGCGTGATTCTAAAATTTAATAAATTCCCAAATGTATATTTCTTTTTTTGCAAAATATCAAAAAAAATACTGGAAATAAATGATTCAGTATAGCATTGTGTAAAAAAATCCGTAAAAATACTTTGTTGTTCTTCCTGTGTAAGTAATCGTGCATTCCAGCTCACCAAACAAGAGGCATAACAAACTGGATCCTTTCTCTTTATTACGTTGCAAGGGTAAAGTTCAGGCTGATGGTAAAAACATTGTAAACCAACTTTAATCGTATGGTTATTGAACCATTTTATTTCTTTTTTTGTGATAATAAAAAACATTTTTTCTATTTTTTTTGTGTCTATTTCAGCTTGCTTAGTAAAAATGTCCGTATTTGAAAGATAGAAATAGTCTACTTTAAAAGAATCCATACCCCTTTTGTTAGAAGGATAAAAATAATTTTTGAGACAAAGCACTTGGAAATATATATAGTGTATAACCTCATAAAAAAATAAACAACTGATATTAGCCCCTAGTGTTTGCATAAAATAAATAAGAGAAAATTTGTTTTTTTCTTCAAGAGGATTCTTAAAAAACATAAAAAAATTTACTATGATCAACAGCACTATGAAAGCAATTTTGTCTATATGCATGGATTTATCTTTTAGGTATAAAAGATAATTGTTAGAAGAAGACCCATAGGTCCAAGAGACTATTTCATTTATAATATTAGAGGGAAGTTCAAGGTTATCAGGCAGGAATTCTTTATTGATGAATGTTTCTTGTATCTTTTTTTCTATAATTTTGTCCATCATAACTTGTTGGTTGTACACATCGATGTCTAAGGAAAAAGAATAGGATTGTATCTGAATAGTATAGGTTGCTACTGTGGTGTTGGTTATTGATAGGGCAAAAATGATGCTTATATAACTACCTATTTTTTGTATTTTTTTCATTTTTTTATGTTTGTGTACACAATTTTCTTCACGCTTTTTAGAATATAAATATTTTTAAATTTTTTTGCAATATTAAAGCCACTACAAAAAAGGTAAATAAAAAACCGCAAAAACATGATAAAAAAACAAGTGTGTGTTTGTATGTAGCCTTTGTAATAAAAACTGTTAAAAAACACTATATTTGACCCTTAAATGAGTGCAAAAAATATTTCACTGCTCCTTAGTATTGAAAAAATGCATATCCAAACAGTAAATCGGTTTTTATATGAGCAAACAAGCAGTTGTCATTCCCGAAACACAAAACCAAGCCAATGGGTTTGGTGTACTTATACAAAAATGCCATCCTGTAAAAAAAACCTCCCAACAATATAGTGTCGCTAGTTTATTTGCAGGAATTGGTGGCATTGACCTAGCGTTTCAAAATGCAGGATTTACAATAGCATGGGCAAATGAAATCGATAACAAAGCTTGTGATACCTATGCCCAAAACTTTACTCATCCCATGATTTGTGAAGATATCAAAAACCTAAATCCAGCAACATTGAAAAATGTCGATATCCTAACAGCTGGATTTCCTTGTCAAGCCTTTTCTATTGCAGGATACCAAAAAGGCTTCGAAGACAAAAGAGGCTCTCTATTTTTCGATTTAATGAAAATTGTAAAAATGCTGAAGCCCAGAGTACTTTTTTTAGAAAATGTAAAAAATTTAAAATCTCACAAGCAAGGAAAAACATTTCAGCAAATAATAAACGCTATAGAAAAACAAGGGTACAAAGTACAGTATCAAATCATGAATACTTGCGAATATTCCAACATACCACAAAATAGAGAAAGAATTTACATTGTATGTTTTAAAAATGAAAAAGATTACCATCATTTTACCTTTCCGACAAAAATAAAAAAAACCCTTTCTGTGCAAAGTTTAGTAGAAAAAGAAGCAGCAGAAAACTATTATTACCACAAAACCAAATACTACCCACAACTCAAAGAGACTATTATCAATAGAAATACTTGTTATCAATGGCGCAGGCAATATGTAAGAGAAAACAAAAACAATCTTTGCCCAACACTTACAGCTAATATGGGTACAGGAGGGCACAATGTGCCACTGGTTTTAGACACTAAAGACATCAGAAAACTCACACCCCGTGAATGTGCAAGATTTCAAGGATTTAGTGATGATTTTGTACTACCTAGCCACTTGTCAAACACAACATTGTATAAACAAATAGGCAATAGCATTAGCGTTCCTGTAATAGAAGCCATTGCCAAACAAATACAAATAGCTTTAAACACCTAAGTACCATGATTGCAACAACCCAAAAATGGACCATGAATTTTACTGGTATAGACAAAGGCCTTTTTAGGACCATGAATGGAAACGCAGACGAAATGATCGCTATAGGAAGGATTATCAAAGCTGGCTTTCCCTGCTCACGGGTTGATGTTACCAATGCAAAATATGATGCAGTAGTTGATTTAGGTGGTTATCAAAAAGTTTTACGAGTACAAATAAAAGGCAGTGGCACTGGTAAAATAGATTTAACAGGAGGTTCTCGGAGTGGCAAGCAAATCTCTAGAGAAGTACAACAGCGAACATACAAATATGCAAAAGCCGATTGTGATTTAATTGTTGGCGTAGATACTACCAATGGAGATTGCTACATAATGCCCATTGAAGATATTTCCCAATGGAAAAACAGCGTAGATGTCAAACATCTACAAAACTATAAAGAGAACTGGCAAATCCTAGTTGATTTAGTCAAAAAAAAATAAATATATAACCACTAGTATATACACATGAACGACATAAAAAAAGAAATGCCCAAAAGCAGATCAATAGCAAAAAAAATATTTTTTTATTTACTGATTCCCATCTTAGCTTTCTGGTGGCTTCCTTTTTCACTACAAAAAGAAGAAAATGACTGCCAAGTCATGAACAATAACATCATAGCAGAAGCCTTTAACCACTTAGAGGACCAGCATATGCTAGAATATGGAAAAGTACACATACCACTGCCCATGATCTTGTACAAAAAAGGAACAGGGTTCTTTGTTTTTTCTTCCAACCATCTATTTGGACACCATGTACATGGTGCTAGTTACAAAGGCTTTAAAGTTGACCATGGTAATATTATCGATGCTGAAGGAAAACAAACCGTCTACAATTTTTCCATTACCAAAAACATGGTATGGATAATTCTGAGTATGTTGTTCATGCTTTTCCTTTTTATTCGTCTTGCCCGATATCTAGCTCATAGGCAAGATCAGCCTGTAAAGGGCCTCTGGAACATACCTTTGGCAGGAGTGCGTTTTGTGCGAGACAACATAGCGAAAGAAAATATTGGGGAAAAGCATTACAAACGTTTTACACCTTATCTCCTGACCTTATTTTTCTATATTTTATTTTGTAATATCCAGGGGCTTCTCGCTGGTGGTGCCAATATCACAGGTAATATTTCTGTTACCATGACACTCTCCCTATGTACCTTTATCCTTGTTCACAAAAATGCATCATCGCAATACTGGAAACATATTTTTCTTCCTTCAGTACCCATATACCTCTATCCACTCATCATTCCTATCGAAATAATAAGCACATGCATACAACCTATTGTATTGAGTGCTCGTCTTTTCTTGAATATGTTGGTCGGCCACATTATGATTCTTACGATTTTTGGTATAATGTTCATTTTTAACATTACATTTGCCTACATTATCACTACTGTCTTTATAGCTTTTATCATTCTTTTTAAAATGGTTTTAGCAACGATACAAGCTTATGTATTTACACTATTGGCATCTATGTCATTTGGTAAAGCAGTAGCTGAACATTAAATTTTTTTTTAAACAAAAATATCATGGAAATAAACTATATGTTTGGAATGCTTATACTAGGTTTAGCACTTGCTGTTATTGGAGCAACCTATAGCATTAGTCGTGTTTATAGCAAAGGTGCAGATAATATGGCCCGACAACCTGAAGTAGCTGATCAAGTAAAAGGTGCTATGATAATGCCTCTAGCGTTGATCGAGAGTATGGTCCTGATGGTCTTTACTATTTGTCTGATGATAGTTAATAAGTAATAGAAATGTTAGAAAATTTATTTAAACTTGAAGTAGGACTCATATTTTTTCAGACAGTATCTCTTGTTATAGTAGGTTTTATTTTGAAAAAATATGCTTGGAAATCGATACTTACCTTTATTGAAAAGCAAGAAAAAGAAGCGAAGGAAGCATTGGTAAATGCACAAAAAGCAAAGGTATCCCTAGCAAAAATGCAAAAAATGGGAGAAGGCATTATAGAGAGGGCAAATAAAAAGTATGCGGAAATCCTAGACAGAGCAACAAGCACAAAGGAGGCTATTTTGGAAGAAGCTAGGTTACAAGCAAACACAGAAAAAGAAAGAAAACTAGCTGAAGCCAATGATATCATAACCCAAAAAGAAATGCAGTTGCGACAATCCTTAAAAGGAGAAGTTGTTGCATTGGTGCTTGGTGTTACCCAAAAAGTAATAGGTATGCAGTTGGCCAAGCAAAAACAACAAGAAGTGTACATCAACCAACTCATTGAAGAAACAGAAAAATCACTGGAAGACTAAAAAGGCGTCTTCCCACGCATTTTTATTACATCAAAGTGAAAAACATGATTGCCACACGATATGCAAAAGCCCTTTTTGCACATGCACAAAAACACCAGTCAACAGAGGAATTAAAAGCAAATATGCATACCATCATCAAACTATGCCAAAAACACCCCTCTTTTACCAACCTGTTACAAAATCCTGTTATCAGATCTACGCATAAAGAAACTGTATGCGCCAAATATCTGTTCCTACAACTGCATCCAACCACTGTAAACTTCATTAAAATCATCATCAAACACCATAGGGAAAACCAACTGCTAGCAATAGCAAACCATTTTCTCCTACTTGATGAACAGGCGAAAAAACAAAAACAAGTCTCTATTACCTTTGCTCATGAGCCATCGCAGGAAAGCATAGAAAAAATAACAGCACTAGCCAAAAAAATATTTCATATACATAACACCATCCCTGTCATTCATATAGACCCCACTATTTTAGGTGGTTGTATACTCCAAGTTGGTGATCACTACCTAGATGCTAGTATTGCCAAACGATTACAAGCACTAGCTTATTTTTGGCAACAGAACACTATTGTATAAAAAAACGTAAATATGCTACCATTGTAGTGATACAATACACTCCTTCAGCAAATTTTTTTTATATCATGCGCATCAGCGAAACAACAATAGCAGACATCAAAGCACACCTTCGCATAGAAGAGGTCCTTGGCGACTTTATCACCCTCAAAAAAGGAGGAGGGCAAAATCTATGGGCACGTTGTCCCTTTCCAGGACATCAGGAGCGTACACCCAGCTTCTCTGTTCATCCCGATAAGGGATTTTACAAGTGCTTTGGTTGTGGAGAATCAGGTGATACCATTGACTTTCTAGAAAAGATACAAGGCATGACCTACCCAGAATCCTTGGAGTACCTGGCAAAAAAATACCATATAACCTTTGTTACGACCACACAAGACAGTGCTCTTGATGCTCAGCAACGATACCATGAAGGACTCTACCTTTTGATGGACATTGCCTGCACATATTATGAAAAACTATTAGCAACCTCACCAACAAGCCAAAAATACTTACTAGAAAGAGGCATCACAAATGCACTTATCCAACGTTTTCGCCTGGGATACAGCCCAGATGCCTGGCGTGACCTCTATCAACATACACTTGAAAAAGGTTATGAGAAAGAGAGACTTCTCGATACAGGGTTAGTGATAGAAAAAGAAACTTCTATATACGATCGCTTTCGCAATAGAATTACTTTTCCTATTATGGATACCCTTGGGCATATTGTCGGTTTTGGTGCACGAACCATCACTGATGAAAAAGCAAAATACATCAATTCTCCAGAAACTCCTATATACCACAAAGGACATCATTTATACGGCTTGTACCAAGCTAAAGAAGCCATCCGCAAACACGATGCCTGCTATATTGTAGAAGGATACACAGATGTAATAGCCATGCACCATGCAGGTCTAGAAAATACTGTAGCCTCGTCAGGAACTGCCATGACACCGCAACAAATCATGCTTTTGAAACGCTATACTAAAAATATCATACTGCTTTTTGATGCAGATGAAGCAGGTATTAAAGCAACGATTCGAGGTGTAGACTTACTGCTTGCCCAAGGCATGAACATAAAGGTTGCCATGCTTCCTAAAGGAGAAGATCCTGCAAGCTATTTACAAATTTTAGGCATTGGAGATTTCTCAAACTATCTTGCATCACATCAAGAAGATTTTGTCACCTTTCATGTGCAGTACTTACTCAAGCAAAGCAATGACCCAGCAAACAAAATCAAAACTGTGAAAAACATTGTAAAAAGCATCTCTGTTATGCCAGATAGCATCCAACAATCTGTATACTTAGAACTCTGTAGCCGACTTATCGATATCAAAAAAGAAATTTTAGAACAGGAACTCACAAGTTTACAACATGCTACCAACACGCTTAAAACCACATTCCCCAAACAGGAAAAAACAGAAGAAACAGACTTAGAAGAAGCAGTGATCCTCTCTCAACTTTTGCAATATGGTAATACCCTTATTGACAATATTTCTCTAGCTGAAATAATTTTTCAGGAGCTTCAAGAGATTTGCTTGCATGATCCCATATATAAAAATATATATAATCTCCTGTTGCAACAGTGGCAAAAAACAGGTAAGATAGATTATGAAACCCTTTTGGCAACAACTGGAGCAAGCATGAAGCAAGATATTATTCATCTTTTGCTCAAACAGCCTTATCGCATGAGCGAACATTGGAAAAAACGGGGGGTTGTGCCACAAGAACAAAAAAAACTCAATGAAACTGTAGACAAAAACATTCACTATCTAAAAAGACGCTTTACCCAAAGACTTCTTGATGAAGAACAGCATCGCCTTAATCTTTTATCACAAGATCAAGACCCAAGTGAACACCTCCTTTTTTTTCATGAGCTACGGCAGGTACAAGCAACGATAGAACGTAGCCTAGGCATTATTGTCAGCAAGCTATAAAAAAGCAAAAAAAAACTTACTTTGTCATCCTATCATTTAATCTTCCAAAAACCAACACAATAGTAAGATCATGAAAGTAAACATAGAGTCCACCTGGCATACACAGCTTGCTTCCGAATTTGACAAACCCTATTTTAGTACCTTGGTAGCATTTGTAAAAAATGAGTACAAAACACAAACAACCTACCCTCCTGCCAAACTCATTTTCCATGCGTTTGAATTATGTTCTTTCAACGATCTTAAAATAGTCATTTTAGGACAAGATCCCTACCACGGACCAAGACAAGCCCATGGACTCTCTTTTTCCGTGCCACATGGCATAGCTATGCCACCAAGTCTTATCAACATTTTCAAAGAAATAGAACGTGATTTGGGAAATGCTATACCTGCTCATGGCAATTTAGAAAATTGGGCAAAACAGGGTGTACTTTTACTCAATGCCACTTTAACTGTGAAAGCGCACCAAGCGGGATCTCACCAAAATCAAGGCTGGGAAATTTTTACCAATGCAGTGATACAAAAGGTAGCAAGTGTAAAGAAGCATATTGTTTTTATGTTGTGGGGGGCTTTTGCAAAGCAAAAAAGTACACTTATTGATCCTACAGATCATTTGGTACTACAATCTGCTCATCCATCTCCTTTTTCTTTTCACAAAGGTTTTTATGGGAATGGACATTTTAGGAAGGCGAATACTTATCTTATTTCTCAAGGAAAAACACCTATTATGTGGTAAGGCCATTTTCTTTTTCATAAGTCTCTGCTTCTTTTTCTCTTTTGACACTATTGTCTACAAATAGCTCAATTTCTTTTTTCAAAGAATAAAACTCATTGTCATTGACAATTTTTACCAAAAATCGTAATAGTTTATTATAATCTTCTAACGTTTCGTAATATTTCTTTTGCAATGTTGCTATTTGCTTGTGGTATTTTACTTCAGGACTTTCTGCGTTTTCTGCCGCTTGCAAATAATCTGAATCATTTTCAAGCTCTGGAAAGTTAATGGCAAAATTATAGTTGATAATCTGTCCTATTTTATACAAAAAAAACCCTGGTAACTGCTCTTGTTGAAAACGCATATACAAGGTATTTCTACTGATATTTAAGCACTTTGCCACATGTAAAAAGGTATAACCACTATTTTTGATTATATTTCTTACGACTTTGCCGTGATGTTTCCTGTTTTCCATGCAATTTTTTATTAAAGAAACATCTGTTTTAAAAAGGATTTTTACTTCAAAACAGACGTTACAAATATAAACAATATATGTTAAAAATAGCTGTATTTTTGTACAAAGACAAAACAACTTTTATCTATAATGTCTTTTAATGGATCATATATGTTTTAAAAAGATCAACTTTTTTCAATAATTCCAGGGTTGCTCCACATCTGTATACAGTAGGGAAAATGAGTGTCATGGTGATCATTGTGTATTTTTTCAGACAATTTTTCTAGCAAAGAAAAAAAGAAATGAGATAACCTCCTAAAATATTATACTTGCCTATGACATGCTAAAAAATGCTGGACAATCTACTTGCTTATGCTAAATGCTTTATAATATATAAAAAAACATACTATAACAAGTTTATCAAAAATATTGACATAGCAAATTAAAAAATAAAAAAGCAAGCCTATAAGCCGGTTTCTGTATATAGATTGTCAAAACCTATATCTTTATCATTTATCTAGGGTACACCATCACTGGTGTCCTCAAGCGGTCTACCCATGTTTCCTATTAATTACATAATAACAAAAAGCACATTTTGTCTTTCATAAAGAAAGAGAAACACCTATTTGACCTTGCAACACCTAAGGTTTACCAAGCTACCTTTGTTACCAAAGGCACGGTGAGCTCTTACCTCACCTTTTCACCCTTACCATTGCTGGCGGTTTTTTTTCTGTGGCACTAGCTATGCATAGCGTTCACACGCCATACATCTTCCTGTTAGGAAGTAGGTTGTGCTATGTTGACCGGACTTTCCTCCTTTCACTAAGTGAAAGGCGATAAAGGAGCTTGCTTTTGGTAGGAACTCTACGCACATTTTTTCAATTTTGCAAATGGGAAGAAAAATCCTTTTATTATTATAAAGTAAACTTTTGATGATTCATAAATTAAGCGTTACATTTGCCATATTCTTTTTTATAATCAGAGACATGATGAAAGACAAACCGCAAGCCAACGAAATTTCCGCCATTTTAGAGCAAGAACTCGCGCAGTTTGACTATGCTAACAAATTGGAAGAAATAGGCACTGTACTCGAAGTAGGAGATGGGGTAGCATTGGTGTACGGATTGCAAAACATTCAGGCAAGCGAGCTTGTAGCATTTGAAAAAGGGCAACAAGGACTAGCGCTTAATCTTGACAAAGATTATGTGGGAGTAGTGATTTTAGGAAATCCCAATAGCGTTAAAGAAGGAGAACATGTCAAAAGAACCCATCGCATTAGCTCTATTAAAGTAGGAGAAGGTCTTTTGGGCCGTGTTATCAATACATTGGGAGATCCAGTAGATGGAAAAGGAGACATTCAAGGAACACTTTTTAATTTTCATTTAGAACGAAAAGCCCCAGGTGTTATTTACCGTGAACCTGTAAGTCAACCCTTACAAACAGGCATTAAAAAAATTGATATTATGACTCCTATTGGTCTGGGACAAAGACAACTCATCATAGGAGATCGCCAAACAGGAAAAACAACCATTGCCATAGACACCATTATCAACCAAAGAAAACGTTTTGAACAAGGAGACCCCGTCTATTGCATATATGTTGCCATTGGACAAAAAGCCTCTACCATCGCCAATATTGTCGCTACCTTAACACAACATGGTGCTATGGAATACACCACCATTATTTTGGCATCTGCTGCAGCACCAGCTTCACTGCAATATTTAGCCCCCTTTGCAGGCATGGCTATTGGTGAATATTTCCGAGATACAGGACGTCATGCTCTCGTAGTTTTTGACGACCTTTCCAAACATGCTGTATATTACCGCGAAATTTCACTTTTATTAAAAAGACTCCCTGGTAGAGAAGCCTATCCCGGAGATGTTTTCTATTTGCATTCACGCCTTTTAGAACGTGCTGCAAAAATGAATAGAAACACTAAAATAGCCTGCCAAATGAATGATTTACCCCAAGAAATCAAAAACCAAGTAAAAGGAGGAGGATCATTAACAGCACTGCCCATTATCGAATCCCAAGCAGGAGATGTAAGTGCCTATATTCCCACAAACGTAATTTCCATCACAGATGGACAAATATTTTTAGAAACAGATTTATTTAACGCCGGTGTAAGACCAGCTGTAAACGTAGGTATTTCCGTATCAAGAGTAGGAGGAGCAGCACAACTAAAAGTAATGAAAAAAATCGCTGGTAAATTCAAAATTGAACAAGCACAATTTCTAGAAATAGAATCATTTGCAAAATTTGGTGCAGACCTAGATCCCACAACAAAACTTGTACTCAACCGAGGACAAAAAAACCGAACACTCCTCAATCAACCTGCCTACCAACCCGTCCCCGTTGAACACCAAATCGCCCTAATCTATGCATCCGTAAATGGTTATCTAGATCTCATTCCCATAGATAAAGTAGAAAAATTCGCTAAAAACTACATCACACACCTAATGGAAAACCACTTTGAACTACTAGAGAAACTTGCCAATGATATACTCACCCAAGAAATCATAGAAATACTAGATGCCTCTGCACAAGAAATAGCCGAGCAATACAATACATAAGAAATCATTTCTGAACATATTTGTCTAGCAAATAACAAGCGTAATAAAAACTAATTACTTTGGCACAACCATAGGTTTTGAATCACCCACAAGTAAGTACCATTTTATCTTATCCCATAAAAAAAGTGGATTATGAGCAAAGTTATAGTAAAAAAAACACACAAACTACCCTTGGCACTCTCATTAGAAGAAAGTGTGTTAGGAGCCTTGCTCCTAGAAAAAGAAGCCATTATTGAAGTCATTGACATCCTACAACCAGAACATTTTCACTACGAGCAACACACACTTATCTACAAAGCTATCCTTGAGCTTTTTCAACACAATAGAGCCATTGATGCCCGCACCATTGTAAACCAGCTCACCAAAAACAACAACCTCGAAAAAGCAGGAGGCATTAGCTACATTGCCAACTTAATGCAAAGCGTTGCCTCTGCAGGACATATTCAAGACCATGCCCATATCCTCATAGAATATGCCATGAGGCGATCTATGATCAAAATTGGCAACAAAATAAGCACGAATGCCAACGATGAAAGCATAGATGTTTTCAATGTGTTAGATGAAGCCGAAAAATCATTTTTCGACATGGCCCATGCCAGCCTTAAAAAAGATTATGTAGACATAGGAAACCTGCTACACACTTCTTTTCAAGAACTAGAAAAAAGAAAAGAAAAAAGCCAAGAAGGCATTACCGGTGTCCCTACAGGATTCATTGATATGGATAGATTCCTTTTAGGTTGGCAAAAATCAGACTTTGTAGTTTTAGCAGGTCGACCAGGCATGGGAAAAACCGCCTTTATGCTAAACCTTTTACGCAATGCTTCCGTAGACCACCAAGTGGCTGTCGCCTTCTTCTCCCTAGAAATGTCATCCATGCAACTCATCAACCGCTTAATGTCCTCAGAAGCAAACATCCCAGGAGAAAAAATAAAACGTGGAAACCTAGAAGAATACGAATGGCAAATCCTAGCAACCAAAACAGACCATCTATCCAAAGCACCTATATACATAGATGATACCCCAGGACTATCCCTTTTTGAATTTAGAAGCAAATGTCGCCGATTGAAATATCAAAAAAACATACAGGTAGTCTTTTTAGATTACCTACAACTCATGCATGATGGCAATACACGCAATGCAGGCAATAGAGAACAACAAATAGCCACCATTTCCAGAGGTATCAAAAGCATCGCCAAAGAACTAGATATTACCATTGTTGTAGCATCTCAACTAAGCCGATCCGTAGAAACAAGAGGAGGAGACAAACGTCCTCAACTCTCTGATTTACGAGAAAGTGGCGCTATTGAACAAGATGCCGATTTGGTTATTTTTCCCTATAGACCCGACTATTATGGACTTACAGAAGATGCAAACCAAAATGACATGCGTGATATCGCAGAAATTATCATCGCTAAACACCGCAACGGACCTACTGGCAAAGTATTACTACGCTACATAGCCACCTGCACCAAATTTGGAAACCTTGCACAGCAAGCAGATATTTTAGAAAGCAAAATGAATGTATTTTAACCTTTTCTCAAAGTTATTTTTTAAAAATATAAAAAAACTTAATTTTGGCAGAATTGACCTCATCAAAATAAAATAATATGAAAATATCCTATTTATGGCTCAAATCCATTTGTGACACCAATAAAGAACCAGAAGAAATAGCCGATTTATTAACACACGCAGGGCTTGAAGTCACACACCTCACACCCTTTCAATTCATTCCCAGCGAGCTTATTGTAGGTAAAATCATCGAAAGCATACCCCATCCCAACGCAGATAAACTCTTTTTGACAAAAGTAGACATTGGACAAGAAACCCCCCTTTCTATTGTTTGTGGAGCACCCAACGCCACCGTTGATAAAATCGTAGTTGTAGCACCTGTAGGAACAAAACTCCAAATGCCTAACAACACAACCCTTAAAATTAAAAAAGTCAAAATTAGAGGAGAAATATCCGAAGGCATGTTATGTGCCGAAGACGAAATAGGAATAAGTAACAACCATGATCAAATCATTACCCTCTCCACCCAATGCCAACTTGGTACACCCCTAGAAAAAGTATGGGATACACCCTTGGACACTATTTTTGAAATAGATATCACCCCCAATAGAAACGATGCTACACACCACTTTGGCGTTGCACGAGATCTAGCAGCAAAACTAGAACGCTGTTTACAAAGAGAAACAAACACACCACTTATCCCATGTGATAGTCTACCCATACACATTGTTGTCAAAGAGCCAAAAACATGTCCTCGCTATGCAGGCGTCGTCATCAAAGACCTACATGTCAAGCCATCCCCCATATGGATGCAAAGATGTTTAAAATCCATCGGCCTACGGCCCATCAACAACATCGTAGACATCACAAACTTCATCATGCACGACATAGGACAACCCCTACATGCCTTTGATTATGAAAAAATACAAAATAAAAAACTAAAAATTAAAAAACTATCCCCAGGAACACTTTTCACAGCCCTTGATGGCATCACCTATACACTTACAGGAGAAGAACTCATGGTATGCGATGATTTTGAGCCACTTGCTATGGCAGGCATCATCGGTGGCAATAGAGCAAAAGTAACAGAAGAAACAACCACTGTTTTTTTAGAAAGTGCCTACTTTGATCCCATATCCATCTACAAAACATCAAAGCAACACAAAATACACACAGATGCCTCCTTTCAATACAGCAGAGGAACCAACCCCTGTGCTCCCTACCGCGTGTTACAAAGAGCCGTTACCATGTTCAAAAAATATGCCCATGGCAGTATTGCCTCTATGTTTATAGATGAAACTACCCATAAAATGATCCCTAAACTCATTACTGTTACCTATAAATACATCAATCGCCTAGCAGGCATCGAAATCCCACCCAAAACCATTCATACCATATTGACATCCTTAGATATGCCCATTAAGCAAAAAACAGATACCGGATTTGTTGTAACAGTACAACCCTATCGTAGAGATGTAGAGCAACCCGCTGATATCGTTGAAGAAATCCTCCGGATTTATGGATATGAAAAACTAGAAAGAAACCATGACTCTACCCCATGCTTTGCCTTTCCAATAACCACAAAATCCACTAGTAACCATACCAGCAAACTAAAAAGACATTTAGTTGCACAAGGATACCATGAAATCATCACCAATCCACTCACATCCAATATATATACCCCTGCAACACACACACCCATTTTACTTGATAATCCCCTAAATCACGACATTGATAGCCTACGAACCACCATGCTTTTTTCAGGGCTTGACGTCATTAAAAACAATATAAGCAGAGGACAACAAACCATTAAACTATTCGAAATAGGAAAAATATACTACCAACAAAAACACTTTCACGAAATCAATAAACTAGGACTGTGGATAACAGGTTACAACAAACCCGCCAGCTGGGCATACCAGCAAAAAAAAATGGATGTCATCCACTTGCAATCCATTGTCAAAAACCTATGTCAATATGCTGAAATTCCCTTTAACCCAACATGGAGTCAACATGAACACTATACTACCTATCTTGTACTAGAACACAACAAAGAAACCTATGGATATTTAGGAAAAGTAAACAACAGTATAACAAACATGTTTGGCATTCATGAAGAAGTTTTCTTTGCAGAACTCGATGTTGAAAAATTTTTACAACCCCGCAAATTACCAATCTACCAAAAACTATCCAAATACCCAGAAGTAACCAGAGACATATCCATTGCAGTAGGTAAACAAATTCCTTTTTCCTTAATAAAAGAAGCCATTAACACTAACCAGATACCTTTTTTACAAAACTTCACCCTCGTTGACCATTACCAAGGCAAATCCCTACAGCAACAACAAAAAAGCTATACCATGCGCTTTACTTTCCAAAGTACCCAAAAAACACTCACCGAAACAGAAATTAACCATGCCATGCAACACCTCACCAATCTTTTTGAAAAAAATTTCCAAGCCATTATTCGTGAATAACCATACAAAAAAATGATGAATTAATGAGCAGTAAACA